>DASWVN010000060.1:0-76477 GCA_036401215.1 Vicinamibacterales bacterium
ACTGGAGAGCGCCGTCGAGGATGCAATCGGCCGCCGGAATGCGTGGAGGGCCGGCCTCTTCACGCGGTTGCCCGAACTCGAGATCTGGCGCGGGCTCGCGCCGCCGGCCACCGCGGACGATCTCACACGACTGCTCGACGCGCCGGGGAAGGCGCTCCTGCAGTTCGTCGTGGACGAACACGACCTGCTGGTGATGCTCGCAATCGCGCCGGCCGATCCCGACTCCGCGGTGGCTCTCACCGCGAACGTCGTGACGATCGAACGACAGGACCTCGCCGAGCGGATCGGCCGCGCACTCGATCGCACGGCCCTGGCGGGCGTCGAGGCGTGGCGAAAGGGAAGCGCTGAGCTGTTCGGCCTGCTTCCGGACGAAATCGTAGACGGCATCGAGGGCGCGGCGTCGATCATCGTCGTTCCCGACGACGTGCTGTGGCGGGTGCCGATCGAAGCGATGCCGATCGGACCGGAATACCTGGCGGACCATGCCGTCGTGACGTATGCCTCCTCCCTGTCCACGATCCTGCGCGCACCCGCGACGCACTCGAACGACGCGGCTGCGTCCGTTGTCGTCGTTCACTCCCCGCAACTGCCGTCAGCGCTGCTCGACAAACTGAAGGCGACCACGCCTTCGTGGCTGATTCGTCCCGGCGAGGCGGCCGGAGCCGAAGCGCTCCGCATCGAGGAAGCGGCTCGCGCTGATAAGGACGATGTGGTTGAGGCGCTCGCGGTGCACGGCGGGGCCGACGCGACCAGCGCTCGTCTGAAGGAGATCGGCGATGCGGCCGCATTGCACCTGGCGGCGCCGTTCCGCGTGAATACCGCCAGTCCGCTGTTTTCACCGATCCTGCTGACGCCGGTATCACAAGAGATAGACGGCGAGCGGCCGGCACCACGAGAGGCCGAGTTCGAGATCCGGGAGTTGTTCAACCTCGAGCGGGTGGCGCCGACCGTGATGCTGTCGGATCCGGCAGCGTTGTCGAAGCGCGATGCTGCAGCGGCCCTGGCGCCGGTCGCGTGGGCCTGGCGGGCGCCGGGCGCGACGACGGTGATTCTGCGGCGCTGGGGTGGTGACGAAGAGATCGCACGCGACGTGATGGCCGCGTTCTACGAAGGGCTGCGGGCAGGCAGGTCAGCCGCCGAGGCGCTCCACGAGGCGCGACGCGCCGTACGCCGGACCGATGCGGGTTCGACGCCCGCCGCCTGGGCCGGGTGGCTCATCCTGATCGGGAAGCAACCGGAATTCAATCAGTAGCCGCCGCGGATCGACCAAAAGTTTTACGCCCGGTGAACAAAGTCGCCGTTTTGGGTGAGTCTTGTCGCGGTCCAGCTCCCGAAACAACACGGCCTCATTACAAATTTCGTTGGTACGAACCTCGCGTGGTCAGGATCGAATCTCGCGTCGATCCCTGGTCAAGACCACCGCATGCATGACGAACCACGCCCCACGCCCCCCGTCCTTCCGTCAGCGGCTGCAACATCACCTCTTCCGAACTCCCTGGATGCCTTCAGGTCCGAGCATGAGGTGAATCGCAGGATCAGGCCCGTCCGTGCGTTGACGGCCGCGTTCATGGTGCTTGCGATAGGTGCCCTCGCCGGGACCGCATACCTGCTTCGAGACTGGCGCCCCTTCCAGCTCGAGGCGGCGTCCGCGTCCGTGACGATCGAATCAGATCCGGCGGGCGCGGAGGTGAAGGTGGGGGGCGAGTCGCGGGGGAGAACTCCGCTCACGCTGTCTCTCATGCCGGGTGAGCACACCTTCGAGCTGGTCAGCGGCGGCCGGAGCAAACCGCTGCGCGTCCTCGCGAGGGCCGGTCAGGCGGTGGTGCATCACGTGGAGCTGGAGGCCGCGCCGCCGGTCAAACCCGCATCGCTCCGGGTGACGACGGAACCCGCGAAGCTGCGCGTCAGTATCGACGGAAAAGAGCACGGGGTTTCGCCGCTGGTGCTCGAATCCATTGCACCAGGGCCACACACCGTCCACGTGGTCACCGGTAGCCGAAAGATCGAACGAACCGTGCACGTGGCTGCCGGCGAATCCGCATCCGTGATGATCAGCGCATCGCCGGCAACGGGCGGGCCGGCGGCGGGCTGGCTCACCGTCACGTCGCCGATCACGTTGCAGATCGTGGAAGGCGGTGACGTTGTCGGCTCCAGCGCGTCCTCGCGCATTCTGCTCCCTGCCGGACGACACGATCTCCGGCTCGTGAACGACGCGGTCGGTTTTGCCGAGCGGAGGGTCGTCGAGATCCGCCCGGGCGGCAACGCATCTCTCGCCGTGAAGGTGCCGAAAGTGTCGCTTGCCATCAACGCGGTGCCGTGGGCGGAAGTGTGGGTGGACGGCGCACGGCTGGGCGCGACCCCGATTGGAGACCTCCAGGTCGGCCTCGGCCGGCACGACGTGGTGTTGCGGCATCCGACGCTGGGCGAGCAGCGCCGGAGCATCACCGTGACCCTCAGCTCACCGGCCCGCCTCTCCGTCGACATGAGAAAGGGCGGAGGATCATGAACGCGAGGACCATCGTGGGCGCCCTGTGTCTGGTACTCGCCGTCAGCGCTGGTGCCGCATCGGCGCAGACCATCGACCGGGTGCGTGAGTTGTACGTCGCGGCCGCGTACGAAGAGGCGCTGGCGGCCATCCCGCCGGCGCTCGTGGATTCGAACGGCACCCGCCGCGCCGAGATCGAGCAATACCGTGCACTGTGCCTGCTCGCGCTGGGGCGGGAGCCGGAGGCCATCGCCGTGGTCGAGGGGCTCGTGCGCAGCCACCCGGCGTTCGTGCCACCGGCCGACAGCTCCCCGCGGTTGCGCGCGGTGTTCGAAGAGGCACGGGAACGGCTCGTGCCCGGGTTGGTGCGGGAGACCTACGCGGCGGCCAAGGTGGCATTCGACTCGCGGGACGTCGCGGCGGCGCAAACGGGGTTCACGCGGACGCTGGAGTTGATCGACAGTCTGCCCGAGCAACAGCGGGCGTCGCTCGCCGACCTGCGCCTCGTAGCGGCAGGATTCCTGGATCTGTCAGCGCTGTCAGCCCCGCGGCCCGATCCCGTGGCCGCCTTACCGCCCGGCGTGGGTGAACCGATCGCGAAGCCCGGACCGGTGCCGTCCGCCGCCGCGTTCTATGCGCCCGCGGTGGCGATACGCGAGGAACTGCCGGTCTGGGTACCGCCCGATTCGATCGCGCTGCACTCGGAGTACACGGGACTTCTGCAGATCGAGATCGGCACGGACGGCCGTGTCGTGGAGTCGCGCGTGGTCAAATCCAGCCATCCGGTCTATGATGCGGCTCTGGTTCGAGCAGCCACGCAGTGGACCTACAAGCCCGCAACCCGCAACGGTCAACCGGTGGTGTCGCTGAAAACCATCCAGGTGCGCTTGGTGCCGCGATGAACGTGGTCGCGGATGTCGCGACCCCTTCGACCAGTGGAGACTCGCTCGTCCGGCGCCAACCGGATGGCCTGTTCCAGGCGACGACGACAGCCGTTCGGGCTGCGGCGCGGTTCGCGTACGACCTGTTGAGAGATCTGTTCTAGGCTCCTTCTCTAGGCTCCTTCCGCGATTTCCGGTCCTCCCAGTTGGGCGTTGGCTGAAGCCGTTTGTCCGGGCAGGGTAGAACAAAGTCTGCTTTCCGGGTGACTTTGTTCGCCTTCAAAAGTGTGATTCATCTCCCGGCACCGGCGACGAGGCATCGCAAGGCCCGATAACACGGAACAACCGGCCAGAAAGGTCGTCTGGTTCGGCGGAAAAAGGTCGCTGTTGCGGTGGCGACTTCCTTGCACTCATTCCAGGCGTTCACGGAATTGTCACGGCCCGCGCGAACCAGTGAGGTTTGCGGGTTCACCCCGCAGCGGCTGCACGCCATGTGCGTGCGGCGGTGTGCGTCAGTCGGTGAGGCAGAGAGCGGATGAAGCGGCGTTTAGGTGATCGACGAGGGCGTCCACGATTCGAGATCGTGGGAGATCTCTGGGGCACGCTCGACACGGTCGTCGGCATGCCGCTCGTGAACATCGGGCGCGGAGGGGCCCTTGTGCAGTCCTCAGTGCCGCTGCCTCCCGATTCGATCCATCACGTGGCGGTGAGCTGTGAGGGCCATCAGATGCCGACGAGCGTCCAGGTCCGCCACGTGCGGCCGATCCCCGGCATGGACGGGCAGCCCCAGTTCCTGATCGGGCTGGCCTTCCTCTCGCTGCCGGAGGCGCTGCAAGCGCAGATCGATGCGTGGATGGACGACAACGCGCCTGTCGTCCGCAACACGGTGTGAGTCGACATGGCGGAGATGATCGAACGGCGCCGGACGCCGCGAGTCGAGTTGGAGGTTCACGAGACGGTGCGTCTCGAGCTGCGTCATCGGGTCCAGTTGCTGGACATCAGCCAGTCGGGAGCCCTGCTGGGATCCGACACGGTCGTGCCGGTTGGCGCACGCGGGCAGTTGCGGGCGGGGTTGGGCGCCGCCCCGTTCCACGTGGAGATCGACGTCAGGCGCCATCAGACCCGCAAAGTCCCGAAGGGACAGGTCGGGCTGGGGACCCAGTTTGCCGGGATGGACGAACGCAGCCGGCAGAACCTGGATCAGTTCCTGCGGCGCGGCAAGGACTGATGGGTGTGAAGACGGAACGCACGACGGGCAACGTCGGGCAATCAGGTCGCGCGATCAAGGACCAGGGAAAGAGAAATGAGAGCGAACGGTAACGAAGAATTGATTGGCACCAGTCCGGTGATGGTGGAGCTCGTTCAGGAGATCGAGCGCATCGCGAGGTCCGACGCCAAGGTCCTCGTCACCGGTGAGAGCGGCGTCGGCAAGGAACTCGTGGCCAAAGCCATTCACCGGCGGAGTCCGCGGGCCCCGCGGCAGCTCGTCACGGTGAACTGCGCGGGCCTCCCGGAAACCCTGCTCGAATCGGAACTGTTCGGCCACGTCAAGGGTTCGTTCACCGGCGCGTATCGAGACAAGATCGGCAAGCTCGAACTCGCCGACGGCGGGACGATCTTCCTCGACGAAATCGGCGAGATGACCCTCCGGATGCAGGGGCTGCTCCTCCGGTTCATGGAGACCGGCGAACTGCAGAAGGTCGGAACCGATCGGGTGACGACACGCGTCAATGTCCGCGTGATCGCCGCGACCAACCGCAACCTGCGCGACATGATCACGCAGGGGACGTTCCGCGAGGATCTCTTCTACCGGCTCAACGTCATCCATCTGACCGTGCCCTCGCTGCGCGAGCGCCGCGAGGACATCCCGCAGCTGATCGAGTACTTCCTCGAGCGCTTCACGCGGAACAACGGCACGCCGGTCAAGGGGATGACCGCCGACACGATGCGCCTGCTGTGCGAGTACTCGTGGCCCGGAAACGTCCGCGAGCTGGAGAACGTGATCGAGCGGCTGGTCGTGACCGGCCGCAGCGAATCGATCCTTCCGGAAGAACTTCCGATGGAAGTGCGGATGCACAGCAACGTCAGCCTGCGCCCCAAGCGCGAGCGGCGGCGGACGGTGGCTGACGATCTCTACAAGCGCCTGATCGACGAGCGCGAATCGTTCTGGACGGCCGTGTACCCGCTCTACATGGAGCGCGAGATCACCAAGGGCAACGTCCGCGATCTCGTGCGGAAGGGGCTCGAGGAAGCGCGCGGCAACTACAAGATCGTCGCGCGGATGTTCAACATGGAAAGCCGCGACTACAAACGGTTCCTGAATTTCCTGCGCAAGCACGACTGCCAGGTGCCGTTCAAGGAATATCGGCAGTAGCGGAGGAAGACATGCACGTGAAGATCAGACTCGCGACCATCCTGGCGTTCGCGTTCATCGGGGCGGCCGCGGCCGGTGCGCAGCAGAATCCGAACGGCGCGACGGCCGGCGCGGCGCCGGGCGTGCCGGCCAGCGTGGAGACGCCTCCCGACTACGTGATCGGCCCCGACGATGTGCTGACCGTGGTCTTCTGGCGCGAGAAGGACCTCTCGGGCGACGTCGCGGTCCGGCCGGACGGGATGATCACGCTCCCCTTGATGAACGACATCCAGGCGGCGGGGCTGACGCCCGAACAACTGCGCGAACGTCTGAGCAAGGCGGCGGCGCAGTTCATCGCCGTACCGGAGGTCACCGTCGTCGTCAAGGCGATCAACAGCCGGAAGATTTTCATCACCGGAATGGTGGGCAAGCCTGGTCCGTACCCGCTCCTCGGCCCCACGACCGTGATGCAGGCCATCGCCATGGCGGGCGGCATCCATGAGTTCGCCGATGCCGAGAACATCACGATCCTGCGGACCGAGAACGGCAAGCAGGTCGCGCTCCGCTTCAACTACAAGGATGTTCGCAAGCGCAAGAACCTCAAGCAGAACATCGAACTGAAGCCGGGCGACACCATCATCGTCCCGTAGCGACAGAACGAGCGAGATTCACCATGGGTACCAGAAGCGCGCTTCTCGTCGCCGCGGCAGTGACCCTGTCGTTGTGGCCGGCGACCGACGCAGCCGCGCAGCAATCCACGCAGGTACGCCGCCCGTTTCGCGGCATCTTCGGCGCGCCGCCCTCGCCGAACTCACCGCATTCGCTGTTCTTGAATGCGTCGGTGTATGCGGCGTACGACGACAATCTGGTGCAGGGCCTGACCAACCAGAACTTCGTCACGCCGTGGCTGCAGAAGCGCGGGCATTATCAGGGAGCGAACGCCGGACTGGATTACACGTTCAGCAAGTCGGGACGGCGGTTCGACTTCGGCGGACATGCCGGGGCCCAGGCCCGGTACTACCATCACAGGGACCGGTCGCGCTTCCTGCCGTCGTACCAGGGGGACCTGATGCTGAGCGGGCGCCTGACGCGATCGCTGTCGTTCGCGGCGCGGCAGAGCGCCGCGTATACCTCGAACTACAACGGCGGCATCGGCCGGGGCTTCGGGCAGGCGGCCGGCCATCAGATCGGCCTCGCCGAGGACCCGCTGCTCGATCTCTTCGAGATGCGGGCCGTGCGGCTGACCTCGAGCGTGACGCTCTCGCAGGGGTTGAGCCGGTACTCGGGAGTGAACGTCGGGTACCAGTATCGGGATGTCCACGTTTTCGACAATGACGTCCCTGGTCTGTTGTTCGACTACGGCACGCACTCGGGGACCGTGGGGATCTTCTACAACCGTCCGATGACCCAGAACGCGACTCTCAACCTTGGATACAACCTGCGCGCATCCGACCGCCGGAGCCGCGCCGGTGAGCCGGAGTTGCTCCACAACGTGAACGCGGGTGTGGACTATGGGCGCGCGCTGTCGTTCTCGCGGCGGACGACGCTGACATTCAGCACAGGGACGGCCATCGCGATGGTCGAGTCGTCGGCGACCCCGGAGGCGGATCCCCGCACGGAGGTCCGGCTCATCGGCAATGCCGCGCTCATACACGAAATCGGGCGCACGTGGACGGCGCAACTCGCCTACTCCCGCAACTTCCGCACGCGCGACGGCGTCGACGGACTGTTTTTCACCGACGCGGTCAACGCCAGCCTGGTCGGCTTGATTACCCGCCGGCTGGAATTTACCGCCGCGGCAAACTGGGCGACTTCGTCCATCAACGGCCGCGCGGCGGTCGACGGCCGGCATCGTGGGCAATCGGCGAGCGCGCGTCTGCAATATGCGCTGAGCAGCTTCGCCGCGCTGTACGCCCAGTACGTCTACTACCAATACCGGTTCAGCAGCGACGTCGTGATCGATCCGCGATTGGCACGACGGCTGGATCGGCAGGGCGTCCGCGTGGGACTGACAACATCGATTCCGTTGATTCGATAGGAGCTTGATACGTGGTTCCTGGCAAGAAGTACGCACCCGAGGATTACGTCGAGATCATCTGGCGCCGGAAGTGGCTGCTGATCGTGCCGCTCGTGCTGTCGGCGGTTGGCACGTTCATCTACAGCCAGACGCTGCCCAACCGATACCGGTCGGAAGCGCTCGTGTTGATCATTCCGCAACAAGTGCCCGAGAAGTACATCGCACCCACGGTCGGGGGGTCGATCAGCGCGCGGCTGGACCTGATGCGGCAGCAGATCCTGAGCCGCGCCAGACTCGAAGCCATCATCACCGAGTTCGACCTCTACCCGCAGGAGCGCAAGGTGCTGCTGATGGACCAGGTGGTCGACCTGATGAAGGCCGACGTCGGCGTCAGGGTCCAGGTGGTGAACCGGCGGGAGAGTCCCAACCACTTCTGGGTGAGCTACGACTCGTCGAACCCGCGAACCGCCCGGGCGGTCGCCGAGCGGCTGTCGTCGTTGTTCGTGCGCGAGCACGCCGAGGGCCGGACGCTGCAAACCGATGCGACGATCCAGTTCCTCCAGCGCCAGGTGGACGAGAAGCTGCGTGAACTCCAGGAGTACGAGGGCCGGCTCGAAGCGTTCAAGCGGGCCAACGCCGGTCGTCTGCCGGAGGATATCGGGACCGGGCTTCAGTTGCTCATGGGCGCCCGCCAGCAGATTCAAGCGCTGACCGACGGCATCGGGCGCGACCGTGAGCGTCAGATCGTCGTGGAACGGATGATCTCCGACGAGGTCGCGTTGGGCAGCGCCCTGTCGCCGCTTGCGCCCCCGGTTCCTGTCGCGCCCACCGGGCCGCAGCCGGCCGCGCAGCAGCTCGCCGCGGCGCGCGCCGCCCTCGACGCCATGCTGCTCCGGCTCAAGGAAGATCATCCGGACGTGCGCATCGCGCGCGCCCGCATCGAGGAACTGGAGAAGCAGGCTGAAGCCGAGGCGCTCCAGCTGCCCGTCAGCCTCGGCACCGACGTGCCGACGTCCCCCGCGGAGATCGATCGCCAGAAGCGGATCCAGAAGATGCGAGCCGAGCTGGATACGCTCGATCGCGCGATCAAGGCGAAGCAGACGTCGCTCGAACGGGCCCAGGCGAACCTCGCGGACCTCGAGCGCAGGATCCAGGCGGCGCCCGGCCTCCAGGCGGAACTGGCGGATCTGATGCGGGGGCAGCAGACCGTCCAGTCCACGTACAACAACCTGCTCGCCAAGCTGCAGGACGCCAAACTCGGTGCGAGCCTCGAGCAGCAGCAGGTCAGCCAGCAGCTTCGGATCGTCGACCCGCCGCGCGTTCCGGACCGGCCGCGCAGTCCGGACCGGGTTCGCATGAATCTGCTCGGCGCGTTCGGCGGTCTCGCGTTTGGCCTCCTGGTCGCCGGCCTGCTCGAGTATCGCGATACGTCGCTGCGAACGGACGAGGACGTGCTCGTGGCCTTGTCGCTGCCGGTCCTGGCGATCGTGCCGACGATGCGCACGACGCCCCCGCGTCGTCCGCGCTGGCGGCTGCTTGGTGCGTCATCGGCCGGAGTCCTGTTCGTCGCGCTTGCCGCGGTCGCGTGGAGGCTCGGGTTCTTCGGCGCGTGGGGCCTCTGATGTACGAAGCGTTCTTCGGGCTGCGCGAGCGCCCCTTCGACCTCAATCCGAACCCACGCTTCCTGCTGATGACCCCGAGTCATCGCGAAGCGCTCGCCAATCTTCAGTACGGATTGACCGCCCGCAAGGGGCTGACCGTGCTGGTGGGCGAGGCCGGATCCGGAAAGACGACGCTCATCCACAAGGTGATGAGCGACTGGCGCGAGGCCGGGCATCGGGTCGCGCACTTGAGCAATCCGACGCTCACCCGCGCCGAGTTCTTCGAGTACCTGGCCGGCGCCTTCGACATGAGTCCCGAAGCACGGGGGTCGAAGGCCCGCTTCCTCTCCGAGTTCCTGGCAATGGTCACCGACCGTCACGCGCGCGGGGAAGTGACCGGGCTCGTGATCGACGAAGCGCAGAGTCTGTCGGACGAACTCCTGGAGGAAGTCCGGCTGCTGATCAACGCCGAGACGTCGTCGGAGAAGTTGTTCCAGGTGCTCCTCGTCGGCCAGCCGGAGCTGGGGGCGCGTCTCAGCCAGCCCTCGCTGAGGCAGATCAAGCAGCGGATCGCCCTGCGCTGCACGCTGGCGACGCTCGACGTCCGCCAGGTGGCGGCGTACATCTCCGGCAGGATCCAGATCGCCGGCGGCGTGGCGGGGCAGGTGTTCACGCGCGAGGCCGTCATGGCGGTCCACGCGCACTCCAACGGGATCCCGCGCGTGATCAGCGTGATCTGTGACAACGCGCTGGTGTCGGGCTTCGCGGCCGGTGTCCGGCCGGTGCCCAGTTCCATCGTCGAGGAAGTGTGCCGCGAGTTCGCGATCGAGCCGGCGGCGGACCATCGACCCGCGTTCGAAGCCGTCAGCCTGGATCCGCGTGAGGTGGCGCCGGTCGCTCAGGCGAGCCCTGACGACACGCGCACAGCAGCCTCCGGCGCCCGCGCTCGGGAGGAGAGCAGGCCGGCACGTGAGACCGGCATGTTTCAGCACTTCGTGATCGCGGGTAAGCGGCGGTTCTCTTTCTTCTGAAACGTGAGTTGATCGATGACACGACTGAGTGACGCACTGGCCCGAGCCGGGGAAGCCGCTCCCGCCGGTGTGGAGATTCCGGCGGGACCTTCGTTGCCGACCGACCTGCCGGCCGAGCTGTGGCCGGCCGAGGGGCCGGCTGAGCACCGCGATCCCGCGGACGACCTGACGCGCGGCATCCAGGACGAAGCGGATCGAAGCTCCGCTCCTGTTCCTGCGGCGCTGCACCCTGGCGCCGTCGACGAAAAGCTGGTGACGCGGACGCTGGAGCACGCACCAATCGAGCAGTACCGCCGGCTTGCCGCCCGGCTGCACCTGGCGCAGGCAGAAGCGGGGACGAAGGTGGTCATGATCACCAGCGCGGTACCGAGCGAAGGCAAGACGCTCACCGCGACTAACCTCGCCTTGACGCTGAGCGAATCGTACAAACGGCGGGTCCTGCTGATCGACGCGGATCTTCGGCGGCCCTGGGTCCACGAACTGTTCCGCCTGCCAAACCTCACCGGCTTGAATGACGGCATTCGTTCCGACGCGGAGCGCAAGGTGCCGCTGATCCGGCTCTCGGAGTACCTCTCGGTGCTCACGGCGGGGCGTCCGGATCCGGATCCGATGAGCGTCCTGTCGTCAGACCGGATGCGCCGGATCCTCAAGGATGCGGCCGCTTCGTTCGATTGGGTGATCGTGGATACGCCTCCCGTGGCGGTCCTGAGCGACGCGCACCTGCTGGCACGGCTCGTCGACACCGTCGTGCTCGTGGTACGCGCCGGGTCGACGCAGCATCCCGAGATGAGCCGGGCGATCGATGCGGTGGGCCGCGACCGCATCCTCGGCGTCGTGCTGAATTGCGCCGACCACGTCAACCGGCTGGCCTACAACAGCTACGGCTACGGCACACGGGTCGACCAGGCGTCTGGGAGCTAGAGGAAGGAACGAGAGTTTTCGACGTGTTGTACAGCGTGAGAATCCGACAGGCGGGAATGATCGTCTCCGAGACGATGATCATCCTCGGCGCTGTCTATGCCGCGGCGCTGATTCGCTTCGGCGAGCGCGAGTTCGCGTTCATCGACGACGATCTGCCCAAGGCATTGATCATCGCCGGGGTGACGCAGGTGTGCCTGTACCTGGCGGATCTCTACGATTTTCGAGTCATCACGGATCGCCGCGAGCTGTTCGTGCAGTCCGTGCAGGCGCTCGGAGCGGCTTCTCTGATCCTGGCGGCGGTCTATTACTGGTTCCCGGAGATGGTCGTCGGCCGCGGTGTGTTTGCGCTGACCGCGGTGCTGGTCATGACCCTGGTCTTCGGTTGGCGCCTGGTGTTCGAATGGACCAGCCGGCACCTCGCGCCCCGCCAGCGTCTGCTCGTCGTCGGCACGACGGATGCGGCCGCCCGGCTCGGGCGGGAACTGCACGGCCGCGCCGATCTCGGCGTGGAGATCGTCGGCTTCATCGATCCCGATCCGGCGAAGCTCGGAACGCCGATGTTCAATCCCGCCGTGATCGGAACGATCGAAGACATCCCCGCGATCGTGAGGGCGCGGAACGTCGACCGCGTGGTCGTGAGTCTTTCCGACGCGCGTGGAAAACTCCCGATGGACAAGCTGCTCGACATGCGGCTGCAGGGCGTACGTTTCGAGCACCTGGCGTCGATCTACGAGCGGTACACGGGCAAGATCGCGGTCGACAACCTGCGACCGAGCTGGCTCATCTTCTCGGAGGGATTTCGGAACAACCGGCTGCAGGATCTGGCGAAGCGCGGACTCGACGTGATGTTGTCGGCGGCCTGCCTTGTCGTCGCGTTGCCGATCATGGCTGTGATTGCGCTGGCCGTCCGGTGGTCTTCCCCCGGTCCCGCTCTGTATCATCAGGAGCGGGTCGGGCAGCACGGCCGCGTGTTCGTGATCCACAAGTTCCGGTCCATGCGCTCCGATGCGGAGCGGGACTCCGGTGCGGTCTGGGCGCAGGCCGACGACACCCGCGTGACGCCGATCGGCGCGATCCTTCGACGGACGCGGCTCGACGAGCTGCCTCAGCTCTGGAACGTCCTGTGCGGGCACATGAGCATCGTGGGCCCGCGGCCTGAACGGCCGGAGTTCGTGACCGGCCTGACGAAGCAGATTCCCTACTACGGCCAGCGCCACACGGTTCGTCCAGGCCTCACCGGCTGGGCGCAGGTGCGCTACACCTACGGCGCGAGCGTCGAGGACGCCTTGATGAAGCTGCAGTACGACCTGTACTACATCAAGAATCGAAGCCTCGCCTTCGATCTCTTCATCATGCTGAAGACGGTCAAGACCGTGCTCATGCGAAAGGGCGGGCAATGAGCCGGGTCTTGAACGCGATGACGATCGACGTGGAAGACTACTTCCACGTGAGCGCGTTCGATGGCGTGGTGCCGCGATCGAGCTGGGCGACGCTCGAATGCCGCGTCGAGCGGAACACCGATCGGCTGCTCGCGATCTTCGCGGATGCCGGGTTGAAGGGGACCTTCTTCGTGCTCGGCTGGGTTGCCGAACGCTATCCGCAGCTCGTGCGGCGGATCGCCGAGGCCGGGCACGAGATCGCCTCCCACGGCTACGCCCACAGGCTGGTGTACGACCTCACGCCGTCGATGTTCCGCGAGGACATCCGGCGATCGAAGGCGGTGATCGAGGAGGCGTCCGGACGCGTGGTGGCCGGCTACCGCGCGCCGAGCTATTCGATCACCCCGCGTTCGTTGTGGGCGCTCGACATCCTGATCGAGGAAGGGTTCGGCTACGACGCGAGCATCTTCCCGATCCACCACGATCGTTACGGGATCCCTGTCTCGGCACGCCACCCCTATCAGCTCCAGCGCGAGGCGGGAGAACTGATCGAGGTGCCGGGATCGACCGTGCAGTGGGGACCGCTGAACATGCCGGTCGCCGGCGGGGGGTACTTCAGGATCCTTCCCTACGAATGGACCGCGTGGGGCATTCGCCGCATCAACGAGCGCGAGCGCCGGGCCGCGATCTTCTATCTGCACCCGTGGGAAATCGATCCCGGCCAGCCGCGCCTGCCGGCCGGGACGTTGACCCGGTTCCGGCATTACCGGAATCTGCACGCGACCGAGGACCGGCTGAAGCGGCTGATCGGAGAATTCGAGTTCGGTCCGGTCCGCACCGTGCTTCGGCAGACCTTTGCCAGGCCGATGCCCGCACACGCGGAAGCGGCGCCGCTCCCCTATCACTGGTAACCATGAGGACTCCACAATCTGGCACCGCAGATTCGGTCGCGACGCGCACCGAAGCCGGGGACATCACCGTACGGGCGGCGAGTGACGCCGCGGCCTGGGATGCCTACGTGGAGCGGCATCCGGAGGCGTCGGCGTATCACCGCTTCGGCTGGCGCGACGTGATGGCCCGGGCATTCGGCCATGAGAGCCGCTACCTGATCGCGGAGCGCGGCTACGGACACGAACCGGCAGCCGCACAGGGGACGCGGGAGATCGTCGGCGTTCTGCCGCTCGTCATCTTCCGAAGCCGGTTGTTCGGCCGGTACGTCGTCTCGCTGCCGTTCGTGAACTACGGCGGGATCGTGGCCGACACGCCCGAGGCCGAACGTGCGCTCGTCGACGCCGCGATCGCCGAGACGCGCGCGGCCGGAGGGGCCTACCTCGAACTGCGGCACACGCGGCAGCAGTTCGCCCAGCTGCAGGCGAAGCGCCACAAGGTCGGGATGGAGGTGGCGCTGCAGTCGACCGAAGAGGGGCAGTGGCAGGCCATCGACCGCAAGGTCCGGAACCAGGTCCGCAAGGGGCAGAAGTCCGGTCTCCGCACCGCCATCGGTGGTGCCGAACTCGTCGGGGACTTTTACGGCGTGTTCTCGGTCAACATGCGTGATCTCGGGACACCCGTGTACAGCCGGCGCTGGTTCGAGGGCATCCTCGAGGCATTCGCGGATGGCTCCCGCGTCTTCGTAGTCTATTCGGGGGAGCGGCCGGTCGCCGGCGCGCTGGTCCTCTGGCACGGGACGACGATCGAGGTGCCGTGGGCGTCGGCGTTGCGCGAATCGAACCCGATGTGCGCCAACGTCCTGATGTATTGGGAGATGCTCAGGTTCGCCGTGGAACGGGGGTTCCAGCGGTTCGATCTCGGACGGTCCACGCCGGGCGAGGGCACCTTCCACTTCAAGAAGCAGTGGGGAGCGGAGCCGCGCGAACTGGTCTGGGAGTACTGGACGCGCGACGGGGCGCGGATGCCGGACCTCAGTGTGAAGAATCCGAAGTTTCAGCGGGCGATTGCGGTCTGGCAGCGGCTCCCGGTGGGGCTGACCAGGGTGCTCGGGCCGCCGATCGTCCGTCACATAGCGTAGCGATGGTCGTCCTGTTCTGTCTCTGCGCCGGGCTTCTGCTGTACACCTACGCCGGGTACCCGGTGCTGCTCTGGTTGATCGTCCGTCTCCGCGGACCGCGTCAGGTTCGCCACGGCGAGGCGCTGCCCCGGGTGTCGTTCATCATCTCCGCCTACAACGAGGACGGGGTGATCCGGGAGAAGCTCGAGAACGCACTCGCGATCGACTATCCCGGCGACCGGCTCGAGATCATCGTGATCTCCGACGCCTCGTCGGATGGAACCGACGCGATCGTGCGCGAGTATGCGGCGCGCGGCGTGCGGCTCGCGCGTCAGCCGGAGCGGCGCGGCAAGACGGCTGGCCTCAACGCCGTCGTTCCGCACGTGTCGGGCGAGATCGTGGTCTTCTCCGATGCCAACGCGATGTACGCGCGCGACGCGTTGCGCATGCTGGTCAGGAACTTCGCCGACCCTGAGATCGGATGCGTCACCGGGGAGGCGAAGTACCTGGAGTCGCGCCAGTCGGCGGCCGACGCCGGCGAGCGCGCCTACTGGACGTACGACCTCCTCATCAAGCGCTTCGAGACGGCGGTCGGCTCCATGGTGGGCGGAGACGGCGCCATCTACGCGATCCGGAAGGAGCTGTGGGAGACGCTCCCGGAGAACGCGATCAACGATTTTCAGAACCCGCTGCAGATCGTGACCAAGGGGTGGCGGACGATCTTCGAGCCCGCGGCGGTGTGCTTCGAGGAAACCGCCGGGCGCGTTCGTGCCGAGTACCGTCGGCGGATCCGGATCGTCAGCCGGAGCTGGCGTGCGGTGCTCCAGGTGCCGGCCGTCCTGAATCCCTTCCGGGTCGGGTTCTTCTCGGTGGCTGTCATCTCGCACAAGGTGCTGCGATGGCTGACCGGGCCGCTGGTGCTCGGAGCGCTGGTCAGCGGCGGATGGCTCGCGTACCAGGCGGGGCCGGCCGTCCAGCACCGTCTCGAGGTGGCGGCGGTCCTCGTCGCGGTGCTCGCTCTCGTCGTCCCGCCCGTGCGGCGCCTGGCTTTGTTTGCGGGCTATTTCTTCATGCTGGCGCTGGCGTCGATCGTCGGCCTCCTGAAAGGGTCGGTGGGCCGCGTCTCGGGTGTCTGGACGACGGCGCGCACCGGCGCCGGGCCGGCCGATCAGGTGGCGACGTTCGCCCCGTGGATCGCGGTGCTCGCGTTCACGGGGATCCTGGCGGTACTGCTCGTGGTGCTGACGATCACGCGTGGCGCCTCGGCGGCCCTGAACACCCTGTTCTGGTTCTCGATCTCGGCGCTGGTGTACGTGTACGGGCTCTATCCGCTGGTGATCTCGGTCCTCAGTTCACGGGTGCGGCCCCCGGTGCAGCAGGCGTCGCTCGAGCCGATGATCACGCTGTTCATCACGGCCAACGACGAGGAAGCCGTGATCGCCGCCAAGCTCCGCAACGCGCTCGCGCTCGACTACCCGAAGGACAAGCTCGAGATCATCGTGGCGTCTGACGGTTCGGTCGACCGGACCAACGAGATCGTCCGGGGCTTCGCCTCCGAGGGGGTCACGCTGCTCGCGTATCCGGAGCGGCGCGGGAAGATCGCCGCCATCAACGAGGGGATGGCGACGGTGACGTCGGAGGTCGTGGTGTTCTCAGACGCGAACACGCTGCTGGAGCCGAGGGCGTTGCGTGCGCTCGTGCGGAACTTCGCCGACCCGAGTGTCGGAGCGGTCAGCGGCGACGTGATGCTCGAAGGGGAGCGCGCGGCCCTCGCGGAGTCGGAGGACCTGTATTACCGCTACGAACGGTGGTTGCAGGCCTGCGAGTCGAGGGTCGGCACGATGGTCGGGGTCGACGGTGCGCTCTACGCCATCCGGCGGAAGTACTTCGTCGCGCCGCCCGACGACACCATCCTCGACGACATGGCGATCCCGATGGCGGTGGCGCGGGCCGGCCGGCGAGTCGTGTACGAGCCGGACGCGCGCGCCCACGAGGGGGGCTGCGAAACGGCGACCGAAGAGTTCGTCCGCAAATCCCGGGTGGTGGCCGGCGCGGTGCAGTTCCTGCGGCGCCCCGACAGCGCGATCCCGAGGACCAATCGTCAACTGGTCATCACGATGATGTCGCACAAGACGCTGCGGTGGCTGTCGCCGGTGTTCGCGCTGCTCGCGTTCGTGACGTCGGTGACGCTGGCGGTGTACTCGACGTTGTTCATGGTCTTCGCCATCGCGCAACTGGCGTTCATGCTGCTCGGCGTGGCCGGCTGCTGGCCGCCGCTGCGGCGGCTCGGACCGATCGGGATCGCGCATTACTTCTGGCTCGTTCAGACGGCCGCTGCCGTCGGCTTCGTTCGCGGTCTCCTGGGGCAGCAATCCGTCGCGTGGCGCCGATTCAACCGGGCGCCGATCGACGCGCCGGTGGAGCTGACCTGAGGTCCCGTATATCCCTCAAAAGGGTGACGCACATGCACCAGACGAAAACCGACAAAGTGGAGCGGCGACAGATCGCCTATACCGGATACGCGCCGCAATACGACGTCAGACGGTTCAGTGGCCGGAAGAACCAATATCTCGAGCGGATTCGCATCCGTGGCGTGCTCCACTCGATCGGGCTGAACCGCTTCGACCGGCGCGTGCTCGATGTCGGCTGCGGCACCGGGCGCGGGCCGGTGGCGCTCGCGAAGGCCGGTTTCACGAACGTCACGGCGCTCGACTTCACCGAGGCGATGCTGCGCATTGCCCAGGAGAAGGTGACGGAACTCCCCAATCCAGAGGTCGTCAGCCTCGTTCGTGGGGACGCGTTCTCGCTCCCATTCCCTGACGCAAGCTTCGACGTGGTGATGTCCCTGAAGTTCTTTCACATGTTCAAGTTCAACCTGCAGCAGGAAATTCTTGCCGAGTTGCGGCGGGTCTGCCGCCCGGGAGGTCTGCTGGTGATCGAGTTGCAGAGCGTGCACAAGGGGCTTTTCGTTACGCGCTATCTGGAGCAGCGCCGCGTCCGGGCGCATCAGAAGTTCAACAGCGTCTGGGAGGTCCATCAGCTTTTCGACAGCGCGCGCTTCAACAATCGCCGAATCGTGGGCACAGTCCTGCCAAAGGCGTACAAGGTGTTCCAGCACTGGCCCGATCTCGGTGAACGCGTGGAATCGATCGCCTATCTTCCGCCGTTCAACTGGCTGGCGACCCAGGTGGTCGTGGCAGCCGAAAGGCGCTAGCGAATGGACTCTTCATCAGGGGCGCAGCGACAGGCCCCGCGCGGTCTCGTGGCACGGATCCGGCGTCAGGCGGCTCCATCCGCGAAACGGATCCTGTTCCGTGTCGGCATGTACGATGCGGTGCGGAGCGTGCGCCCGAGCCGGCAGCTGGCGATCCTTCGCTACCATGCGATCTGCGGCGCCGAGGGGCATGCGTATGCGGAGCCGGCGATCTGCGTGACGCCGGAGGCATTCGAGCGGCACGTGGCGTACCTCGCGTCTCGATACCGGATCCTGCCGCTCCCCGAGGCTGCGGCGTACCTGCGTGCCGGCAAGACTCTCCCGCCCAACGCCGTGGCGATCACGTTCGACGACGGCTATGCCGACAACCTGCCGGCCGCACGGGTCCTGCACCGGTACGGATTGAACGCGACCTTCTACATCACGGCTGGATGCCTGCGAGGAGGCGCGCCGTTCTGGCCATCCGAGATCCGTCAGCTCGTCGCGCGCGTAGCGGCGCCGGTGGTGGATCTCGAGGCTTCCGGAACGCGGGTGACCATTCCATTCCAGACGGAGAGCGATCGTCACGCCGCGACGCGCCGCCTTGCCCGGCTGTTCAAGTCGCACCCGATCCCCGTGCGCGAGCGCCTGCGCGACCAGCTTCGCGCCGCCGCCGGTGGTGGCGACACGACTTCATTCATGCTCACGTGGGACGAGTTGCGCGAGATGCAGCGGCTCGGTATGACGATCGGCGCGCACACCGTGACGCACCCGAACCTGCCCAATGCCGGACTCGATGATGCCCAGAGCGAGATCACCGGCTCGAAGGCACGCCTGGAGCAGGAGCTCGATATACGTGTGACGATGTTCTCGTACCCCAACGGCGGCGCCGAGCGCTACATGACTCCCGAGATTGCGAGGCTCGTTCGCGAGGCAGGCTTCGACGCTGCGACGACGTCATGGAATGGATTCGCCACGATGACGAGCGATCTGTACGCCCTGGAGCGTGTTCAGGTTGCCGAGTCGCTGGAGGAACTGTTGTTTGCGCTTGAAGTGGAGCGGTTCCTGTTCAAGCCCGTGCCGCGCCAGCAGGCAGCGACGACATGAGTCTGACGCCCATCTGCCGCCGTGTCCTGATTGTGACGGCGAGATTTCCGCCCGACGGCGCCGTAGGTAACCTTCGTACTCTTCGTCTACTCAAGCACCTCGCGCAGACGGGCACGGAGCAGGAGGTCCTGACGATTGCTCCCTGGACGTACCGCTCAGGCACCGTAATCGATTCAGCGAGGCTTGATCAAGTTCCGCCGACGGTGCGTGTGATACACGCTCCCGCCCTTCGACCTGTCGCGCGCCTTGCCAGGTTGCTGCGTCCTTCGCGTACGCGTCCCTCTCGGAATGGCAAGGGCCCCGCCAACGTTGCGGCCGTCTCTCCGCCTCCGAACACATTCCAGGGCCGGCTGCGCCGTCTTCGGCAGGCAGTCACGGCGGCGCTGACGCTACCGGATCCCGAAGTCAGCTGGATCCTTCCCGCTGTCCTGAAGGGCTTCCTGCGAGGGCGGTCCGCCGCACCGGACGTCATCTACTCGTCCGGCCCCCCATTCTCCGGCCACATCGTCGCGTCGATACTGAGTGCACTCCTGAAGAAGCCATGGGTTGCCGACTTTCGAGACCCATGGGCGCGGGCCCCTTGGAGGGAAGACCGGTTCGCTTTCGAGCGCGGTGCCTGGTCCATCTTCGAACGCTTCGTCGTATCCCGGGCCGATGCAGTGGTGTTCGTCACCAGAGCGAACCGAGACGACTTCGCCGAACACTATGGCGAAGTGATTGCTCGGCGTTTCCATGTTGTATCGAACGGCTGCGATCTCTCGGATTTCGATGGCATTACGCCAAGGTCCAACCCGGAACGTTTCGTCCTGCTTCACGCCGGCGCGCTTTACGGCGCCCGCGATCCATCACCGCTGTTTCGCGCTGTCGCCGCGTGCATTGCGACCGGCGATATAGACTCGGCCCGGTTCAGGATCCGGCTGATCGGCCGGATCGGTATCCCCGGTGTCGACTTGGGGAGCTTGGTACGTGAACTCGGCATCACAGACGTGGTCGAGTTCCTGCCACACGCTCCGCGGGTGGAAGTGCTCCAACAAATGGTGGATGCGTCCGCGCTGCTCGTCGTGCAGCCGGTGACGAAGGTGTCAGTCCCGGGAAAGCTGTACGAATATCTTGCCGCCCGCCGGCCCATTCTGGCCCTTGCCGAGGCAGAAGGCGAGACCGCCGCGATTCTACGACAGTCCCCAGCAGGGGTAGTGGTAGCGCCGGATGACGAGGAGGGATTGCGAAAGGCGTTGCGCGACCTGGTGAAAAAGGGACGTCGCGTAATCGACACCAACCCCTCGATTTACGATGGCGCGAGGAGGGCTGATGAGATCGCGGCAATACTGCGTCTCGTGACGACCTCAGCAATGCCTGATACGGCGAGAGCGGGGATCGTTTCCGCTTCGAAGCAGCCATGACGATCGACGCCGTGCCACGCAGGTTGCCGCCGCGGCGGAATAGGCGGTCGGTTCCCGAGAGATTCGAACCCGTGTTGGCCTGGTTATCATCCCAGTCCGAATCGCTCTTGGACGCTGCGGACGTTGAACTCGAAGGCATGTGGTACCAAGAGCGTCCGTTCTCGTACGTGTTGAGAGTGGCTGTTCATAGAGCAGGTTCTGCCGTCCCGGATCGGCATCTGTTCGTGAAGATTTTCAAATGCGATTCGACTCCGTCTGATGCGCAACGTATCCGTCAGCGAGTCAAAAAGGATTACGAACAGACTGTACAGATCCATCAGGCGATGTCGCGATGGCCCGGTCTGGCTGCCGTTCGCCCCGTCGGTTACTCACTCGAGTTACTGGCCAGTGTCACCGAGGAAGCGCCTGGAGAGACGCTGCTGGCTCATCTCCAGTCAAAGGCAGTGTGGCTGGCCACGGAGCGGCACTCGAACGAACCCCAGGACACGATGAAGCGGGTCGGTTCTTGGCTGCGTGCGTTCCAAAGCATTGGCCCACGGACCGGACACGTGTCCGTTGATTCGCTGCGAGCTTACATAGACGTCCGACTCGAACGATTGACGACGCTCCCTGCGGCACATTTCAATGCCGACGATCGCCGGCATGTACTCGCCCATCTCGACCGGCTTAGCGCGATAGCGGATCCTATCGATCTCGAGGAAGTACCAGTTCATCGAGACCTGGCGCCGGGTAACATCCTCGTGAGTCCCGATTGTGTCACCGTTCTCGACTTCGCGATGACCGGAACCGGTAGTCGGCTGCACGATCTAACGCGGCTCTTCGTGCAGGTCGAACTGGTTGGGCTGAAACCGCAGTTCAGCAAGGCAGTTTTGCACCGAGCTACACGTGGCCTGCTCGAAGGCTTTGATGAGGGCCTGACAACACAGAGGCCAATGTTCAGGCTGCTGTCTTTGTTGCATCGAGTCAATCACCTCGCCACCCTCTCGAAGTCGCGTGCGCCGTTCCCGGCGAGCGCCTACAACTGGCACGTGCGGCGTGCGCACCGCTCGTGGATCGAGCGCGAACTCCGCATGTCCGAAAGGGGCGCCTGACGTGCCGGTGTTGAAGCGAGCCTCGCGCCTTCAGAAACTGCGTGCGATGAGCGCTGGAGAGATCGCCGAACGTCTCCGATATCGCGCCGTGCTCGTGATGGAACGATCCCAGTATCGCCGCGGACGGCTGGCGCCGCCTGACCGGCTCGCCACCGCGCTTCGCGGAGACCTCCAGGGCGGCAACTGGCGGGAGCGGCTGCTGGCATCCCGCCAGGCGCCGGCCGCCAGATTCTTCGCCGGCGTCAGACACCGCGACGAGATCCGCCGCCTGTTCGCCGGCCCGTACGCGCAGGAGCGCACCGGCACGGCCGCACAGGCTGCCCGGGCCCGGCAGCACCGGTTCGAGTTCTTCGGCCGCGAGTTCGCGTACGGACACGAGATCGACTGGCAGGCGGATCCGGTGTCGAGCCGTCGCTTCCCGTCGGTCTTCCACGCCGACGTGCCCGTGCATGGCGGCGACGTCGGCTACGGCGACGTCAAGTACGTGTGGGAACTGAGCCGCCAGCAGTACTTGATCGATCTCGGCAAATCGTTCTTCCTCGACGGGAATGGTGCCGATCGTGACGCGATGGCGCACCTCGTGCGGAGCTGGATCGCCGGCAATCCGTACGCGACCGGCGTGAACTGGTCCTGCGCGCTCGAACCCGCGTTTCGCGCGTGGTCGTGGCTGTGGGCGTATCACTTCACGTCCGACGCGCTCGATCCGGACTTCCACATCGAGTGGCTGTGCGGGTTCTATGATCACGGCCGCTTCCTCGCGCGGCACCTGGAACACTACTCCAGCCCGTATAACCACCTCATCGGAGAGGCATCGGCCCTCTACGCGCTGGGCGTGCTCTTCCCCGAATTTCACGAGAGCGCGTCGTGGCGCCGGCTCGGCTACCAGGTGCTGCATCGCCGTCTCGCCGAGCAGTTCTACGCGGACGGCGGCACCGCCGAGCAGTCCACCTTCTACCATCACGCGACGACCGGGTTCTATCTGCTCGCAGGACTGCTCGCACGCGCCAACGGCGAGGACCTTCAGACCGGCGCCTGGGCGGCCGTGGAGCGCGCGCTCGACTTCAGCCTGCACCTGACGCAACCCGACGGCCGCACGCCCGAGATCGGCGGCGCCGACGACGGCAAACCGATCCGCCTCGAACACCTGCCGTTCTGGGATTTCCGTCCGTACCTGGCGATCGGATCCGTCATTTTCGATCGCGCCGACCTGAAAGCCGTGGCGGGCCGCTTTCACGAGGACGCCCTCTGGCTGCTCGGCCCCGAAGGCTTGCGGAATTTCGAGGCGCTCTCGTCTGACCCGCCCGAGAATACCGGCGTGCTCTTCGACGCCAGCGGCTACGCGGTCGACAGAAGCGACTGGTCGAAGAACGCCGATTACGTGCTGTTCGACGTCGGCGAACAGGCGGCAGGGATGCGATCCGACGGCGTGCCCAATTCGATGCACGGGCACGCAGACTGCCTGTCGGTCGTCGTCTGGCTCGGCGGCCGGCGCGTGCTCGCGGATTCCGGACTCTACGCCTACAACTGCGGCGGCGAGTGGGAAGCGCATTTCCGCGAGACTGCCGCACACAACACCGCCAGGGTGGATGGGCGGGACCAGGCGCTGCACATCGGCAAGATGGCGTGGTCGCACAGCTACCGGCCCTCGATCGGCGGCCACTACGACGATCGTGCGCAGGCCTGGACGCTGGCATCGCACGATGGCTTTGCACGCGGCCCTCACGGGGTGACGCACCGCCGCGCCGTGTGGCGGCGGCCCGGAGGTTATGTCGTGATCTACGACGAGTTCACCGGCCAGGGCCGCCACGACCTCGAGGTGAACTGGCAGTTCGATGCCGGGCCGCTCGTGCAGTCCGGCCCGGCGCACGCGCAGTTCGCCGGCGACATCGACATCGTCTGGAAGGGGAGCACTGCCTGGACGCCGGAGATCCGCTGCGGCGGACCCCAACCGTCAGACGGCTGGATCTGCCGGAGCCTGGGCGTCCGCGTCGCGGCGCCGCGTTTGACACTCCGCAGCGTGATGACAACGTCGCCGGCGACGCTGGTGACCGTGATCGCGGACCGATGCAGAAGCACGGTTCAGGCGTCGGCCGTCGAAGCGGAGTCCGATCGAATTGCCATCTCACAACGTGATGGGATGGACGTGATCGTGGCGGCCGGCGCGACCGCAGCGAGCGGAGTCGACACGGACGCGCTCGTGGCGATCTGCCGTTTGTCGCAGGAGGGTGGAGTCGAGCAGATGCAGATTGGCGGCACGTACTGCCGGGTGGATCGCGACACATTGCGCGCGGCACATGAGGAGTGGGTGTGCGTCCGGTGACGTCAAACGGTTCTCCGGCGAAGATCCTCGAGGTGACGTCGTATCCACCGCCCCGGGCCGGATGGGGCATCCGTGTCGAGTTCCTGAAGAAACGGCTCGAGCGTGAGGGGCACGAGTGCGTCGTGCTCAACATCGGCACCAGCCGCCGCATTCCGAGTCCCGAGTACGAGACCGTCATGAGCGGCTTGGATTTCGTGCGCAAGGTCTGGCGCTACTCCCGCCGCGGCTTCGTCGTCCATGCGCACGCCAATGGCGATTCCCCCACCGGGTTGATGCTGGCCCTGGTGGCGCAAGTGCTCAACGTGGCGAGCGGGCGGCGTCCGTATCTGACGTTCCATGCCGGCGTCATTCAACGGCATTTCCCGAAGGATCGAAGCCGGTGGCTGGCACCGTTTTTCCGGCTGGCGTTCACGATCCCGCGTCACATCATCTGCAACAGCGAGCCGGTGCGACGCTGCATTGCCGAGTACGGTATCGATCCGGCGAAGATCACGGCGATTCCCGCGTTCAGCCGCGAGTACCTCGAGTTCACGCGCGTGGAGTTGCCCGGCGAGGTCGAGGTGTTCATGCAGGCGAAGCCGGTCACCGTCTTCAGCTACGTCCGGATGCGTCCGCTGTTCTATCCGGTGACGCTGATCGACGGCATGGCCCGGGTCATGGCGAAGCGTCCGGACGTCGGGCTGGTGATCTGCGGCGGTCTGGGGCACTCGGACCCTGGCGTCTGGCCCGCGGTGCAGGCGGCGATCGAACGGCACCAGCTGAAGGACCGGATCTGCTTCATCGAGGACCTGGACCACGATGCGTTCCTGACGATGCTCGAGCGGTCGGCGTTGTACCTGCGGACCCCGATCACCGACGGAGTGGCCTCGTCGGTGCTCGAGGCGCTGGCGCTCGGCGTTCCAGTGGTGGCCTGCGAGAACGGCACGCGGCCCGAAGGGGTCGTGACCTATCCGGCCGAAGACGCCGACAAGCTCGCTGCGGCGGTGCTGGACGTGCTCGAGCGGCGAAGCGAGGTGCGATCCAGTCTGGCGCGGATCGAACTGCCCGACACCGTGATCACCGAGGTCGAACTGCTGACGGCGTGACATGCGGATCCTCTACCACCATCGCACGCTCGCCGACGGCGCCGAGGGCGTCCACATCGCGGAGATGGTGTCGGCGTTCCGCGAGTTGGGGCACGAGGTAGAGGTGATGGGGCTGGCGAGTGCGCCTGCGGTGCCAGGCGAGACCGGCGTGCTCGGACGGATGCGCGGCATGCTGCCGGAACCGGTGCACGAACTGGCCGGCGCGGCCATGAACGTCCGTGAATACTGGAGCGTGGCGCGCGCCATCGACCGCCGCCGTCCCGACCTGCTGTACAAACGGCACGCGCGGAACGACGTCGGCGCGCTCTCGGCGGCGCGCGCGCGCGGCGTTCCCACCGCGCTCGAGGTCAACTGCCTGTACAGCAGTCCGCGGTACCTGCGCTTCGAGCCGTTGAGGTTCGCACGGCTGACCGGGAGGCTGGAGAAGAAGGCCCTGTCGCTGGCGTCGGTGGTGCTCGCGGTGTCGTCGCCGCTGGCAGACGAGATCCGCGCGCTGGGCATCGCACAGGTCGACGTGCTGCCGAACGGCGCCAACCCGCGCACGTTCCGCCCGGCGGCGGAGCCCACGGGAGAAGCGCGGGCGCGCCTTGGCCTGCGCGACGGCCTGACAATCGGATGGGCGGGCGTCATCCGCGAATGGCACGGGCTGGAGCTGATGCTCGAAGCGCTGGCTGACGTGCCGGATGCCACGCTGCTCGTCATCGGCGACGGCCCTGGACGCGCCGCATTCGAGGCACTCGCCCTGGAACGAGGCGTTCGCGACCGGATCCACGTGACCGGACGCGTACCGCACGAGCGGATGGCCGATTACTTACAGATGGTCGACATCGCCGTCGTCGCTGACGAGCGGACCGGCATCGCGTCGCCGATGAAGCTGCTCGAGTACATGGCGATGGGGCTGACGGTGGTGGCGCCGGATGCGCGGAACATCCGCGATCTGATCGCGCCCGATGTCGACGGCGTGCTGTTCCGCCAGGGGGACGCGCGGGACCTGACCCACGCGATCACCCGGCTCGCCGCCGATCCCGTGCTCCGGCGCCGGCTCGGCGGGAATGCACGATCGAAGATCGAGCGGGAGCGGAACTGGCGCCGAAATGCAGAGACGGTGCTCGGTCTGGTGTCGAGCCCTGATACCGTTCGAGGGATCCACGCCGATCCCGCCATGAAGAGGCAACATGTCTGACCGCGTACGAGCGGGTGCGCCCCGCGACCCGAAGCCGCTGCTCATCATGGGCAGTCCGCGCTCCGGGACGACGTTTCTGTCGCAGATGGTGAACCGGTTCTTCGACTTTCACATCTCGCGGGACAACGGTACGCTGCTGCGGTTCCATCGGCTGCTCCGCAACTACGAACCGCTCGCCGACGATGCGAATCTGCGGCGCCTGATCCGCGACCTGTACCAGGACCATTTCTTCACGTCTCGCATCCGGCAGCGCGGGATGGGGCTTTCCGAGGACGAGCTGTTCCGGCGGGTGCGCACGCGGACCTACGGCGGGCTGATCGAGGCGGTCTTCCAGGCGAACGCCGAGCAGCACGGCAAGCGCCACTGGGGCTACAAGCGCGCGTCGTTCGGGCGGGTGAAGGGCAACTACGTCGACGACCTCTTCCCGGAGGCCCGATTCGTTCACATCATCCGCGACGCGCGTGACGTCGTGCTCTCGATGCGCAACACGCCGAAGGTCCTGCTGGAGCGCAGCTGGCATTTCGCGGCAGTGGATTGGGTATCGCACGTGGAGACCGGACGCAGAATCGGGCGCAGCCTCGGACCGGATCGATATCTCGAGCTGCGGTACGAGACGTTGATGGCAGATCCTGTGAACACGATGCTGACGATCTTCGAGTTCGCCGGATCTGGACCGGATGGTGACACGCGCGCACAGAAGCTGCGTAACGAGATCGGCGGCTTGATCAAGGCGAATAACGTCGAGAAATGGCGCCGTATGATGCCGTCACCCGCGCTGAGGCGGGTGGAGCGTGTGGCTGGGCCGCTGCTTGGCACTCTCGGCTATCCGGTTGTTGACCGGGACGTCGCTGGGCAGCCCGTCGGAAGGCTTGAACTCGCCTGCCTCTACGTCGACCGCATTGCACGGAACCTCTTCACGCGCAATATTCCGATGATGATCCGGTACCGTCTGGAAGTGTTTAAGGCGCTCCAGCGTTCGCGTTCGCGCGGGGCCGGTCAGAAGCCTCAGCCTTCGTCAGTCCAATGAACATTGTCACATTTGGCTGGGGGAATGTCAGATGAGTGCGACGGCAGGTCTCTGGGCGCTCACGGCGGTCGTCCTCTGCGCGGCGTCTGTAGGGCGCTCGTCCTGGAGTGTCGCGTTATACATGATGACCTTCTTTGCCGCTCCCCATCTCTGGTGGTGGGGAAGGGACCTGCCCTCGCTGCGGTACGCCTTCGTGTCGGGGTTCATCCTCCTGGCGGCGGTCGTGCTCCAGTCCAGCGGGGGACGACCGACTCTAGGGGTGCCTACGAAGTCGCGACTGCCATCCATTGCAGCGTTAGCGATGGTTATCAATGCGACGTTCATCCACTACGTCCTCGCCGCAGACCGCGGGATCAGTCTCGACACATATGTCGAACTGCTGAAGTTCGTGGTCCTGTATTTCTTGATGATGAGCGCGATCCGTGACCGGCGCGATCTCCAGATCGTGCTCGTCGCAATGGCGTTCGGGGCCGGTTACCTCGGTTACGAAGTCACGATCAACGAACGCGGCACCTTCACGGCTGGCCGCCTTGAAGGCGTCGGGGCGCCTGGGGCAGACACTGCAAACGGTCTTGCCTCGATGCTGCTGCTGGTGCTGCCGCTCATCGGAAGTCTGTTCATGGACGGCAAACGCTGGCACAAGATCCTCGTAATGCTGGGCGCGCCGATGGCACTCAACGTCATTCTGATGTGCAACAGTCGTGGCGCCTTCCTCGGACTGGTCGGGGGCGCGATTGTCTTTCTCTTCCTTGCACGGGGACCGTCGCGCAAGCATGCCATTCGAACGCTGATACTTGGCGGCGCCGCCCTCTACCTGCTGATGGGGGATCCTAAGATCCTCGAGCGCTTTACCACCACATTCGTTGGCGCCGAGGAGCGAGACCGGTCCGCGGCAAGCCGGATCGAGTTCTGGAAGGCGGGCCTAGTGATGCTTCAGGACTATCCGCTTGGTGCCGGTGGCGGGTCGTTCAAGTTCGTGTTTGCCGATAGGTATCTGGCTCGCGTCGGCAGCGATCAGAAAGCTCGTGCGCTTCACAACGGGTACTTGACGGAGGCGACCGACTGGGGTGTTCAGGGGCTGTTCTTGAAGATCCTGTTCTTGGTCGGGGCATGTGCCATGGCGCTGAAGACCGTGAACCGATGCCGGAAGGCCGGTCGCGCCGAGGACGCACTCGTTGGTGTTGCCTTCGTCGCCGGCCTGTCGAGCTTCCTCATCTCCTGTATGTTTGGGTCGTATCTCGCCAATGAATGGGCATACTGGGTCGCTGCAATTCTGGTCAGGTACTCAGAAATCTATGCCGTTGAGGGTGCCGTTGCAGAACTTGCCCCTTCTCCGGCAAGGCAGCTTCAAGGTTCGAAACGGACTCGGGAGGCTGTTGCTTAAATTAACGAGGAGCGGACCGCGTAGGGACCTGAAGCTGTTCGGGGCCACGATCGTTCAGTCGATCCAGAATCGAACGCCGCGTGACCTGCCAAGCCTCCAGCTTGCGTTGCCTGAGGCGAGCGGCTGCGATGCGGAATCGCGCATGATCGCGTCGCAGCCGCTCGATCCCCTCAGCAATCGCGGTCGCGTCATTCCCGACGTGTACCGCGCCTTCGTCGAATGCCTCCCTGAGCACAGGCCAATCCGAAATGATCACCGGAGTCCCTTGGTAAATAGCCTCGTAGGCTCCGCGGAGCATCGTGTGATCGCGCGTGGTCAGCGTCAGTACGGCATCTGCGCCCTTGAGCAGGCCTCCGTATGCAGGGGTGCTGATGAAACCCGTCAGGGTCACGTTCGACGGAATGCTGATGCGCAATTCGCGGGCCAGGTGCTTCGGATTACCGGTCACAAAGAAGTGCACATCAGGGAGTAGCGCTGCTGCGGCGAACAAAGCCTCAACAGGCTCGTCGTAGTTAAACGAGCAGACGGCCACGATCGTGAATCCTGGCGGCCGGCCAAACGGTTCGACCTCGCGAAAGACGACGGGCACGTCGGGCACCAGCGTCGCGTGACCTCCAGCCGCCTCAACCAGTGCTGCGATGTGTTCGTTGTGAACCAGTGTCGTCGTGGCGCGACGAATCAAAGCTCTTTGCAGCCATTGCAGCCGACGCCAGCGTGGATGACTGAAGGCAGCGGTGTGCGCATCCAGAACGACTTGCGCGATGCCTCCCCGCGCGTACCAAAACGCCGGGAATGCCGCGAACATCGGTGGCGTCATGACAAAGACCGCCGAGGGTTGTTCTGCTTTCAGAATCCGAATCGTCCGAAAGGCCTGGCCCACGTATTTGAACAGCACGGTAGATGCGCGGCTTCCAAGCCTGCCCAGATAGACCATATGGGAGGTGCCGCCCAATTCACGAGCCGTGTGGTCACTCCGGCTGCAGGACTCGGCCCAGGATATATAGGTGACGCGAGGTGGAGAAGGATGTGCCAGGTCTGGCGGGTGATCCATCAAAATGCCACGCCGGTCGGGCATTGGCTCACGCCTTCAGTCGTGCCGATGGCCGGTTCCGTGTGAGGCACGCGGACCGGCCATCGCGAGTTCGTCAGTGGTGTTCTGCTCCGCAACAATTCATTGTATCGCGGCGGTCTCTGTAGGCCTCAGGGGCGTTGCAGCAGCGGACCGACGTTCGTCACGTTGTGCAGCATCACGATGTTGCGTGCGTAACCCACGAGGGGGGGGCGTCCGGGTTTGACGGTATCAGTCGATGTGTTGTACTCCAGCCAGAATTCATCCCAACGCGCCCCGCTACCCTTTGGAGTGACCAGGCTGCGGTCGAGCAACTGCACGGGCCCGCGGGTAGCATCCGCGACCCACAGCGAGAACTCTGTCCACTGGCCAGCTGGTTTGATCAAGACCCAGTAGCGCGTCCACGTTTCGGGTTTAATGACGAATGAACCTGTCATCGGTGCGAGTGCATCACCTTGTTTCGTCGTTCCGGGCCCAGGTGTCCCGTAGTACCGGAGATCGACCGCCGCTATGTCTCCGCCACTGGCCAGCGAGAATCGCGAGCGGACCTCGGTCCAGATCGCGCCGTTACTGGCGAGTTGAAAGTTCTTGTAGGTTGGGATGCCTGATGTGCTTTGCGCGAATTCTTTTCCAAACCATGCGTCCCATGTCACGAGCAGCGCACCAGAGTACTGAGGGATCGGCACCCTGACCTGATTCACCAGGCTGTTGCTGGAGGTTCCGATCACCACTTTTGCAGCGTCCTGGCGGCGAGGATCGGGATCGTTTGCCGGGTCGTATGTGACGACCAGCGGACGGCTGTTGCTGTGCGCGAATCCACCGTTGTTCGGGGTCTGAAGCTGCGCAGCGTCTCGCAGGCTGTAGGCGCGCAAACAATCCGACCGCCCCGCCAGCGTGAGATAGTAGGCGTGGGATCCGGACTGAACGATCGGTGCTGCGGCAAGTTCGCGATCGTCCACCCACGGGCCCGACCCGGTCGGCTCGTCGGATTCCAGTTCGTCGAGGCCACCGCCGCTGCCTCCAATGATCCGGAGGTTCTGGGGTGGAGTCAGCGGGGTTGGCGTCGGACTTGTCGGGGGGGGAGGAGTCGTGGTCGCAACCTCACACGGTAAGGCAGCGGGAGCCGCTGCCGGAGCGGCGTCGTAGGCGTTGGTGACTGTGGCGACGACGGCCACTCCGAGAAAAGAAACAAGTATTTTCTTCATAGTTCCATTTCCAAAACGTAATGATGCCCGGATAGTCGCCAGATGAGCAAGCCATATGCCACGACTGAAATCGTGCAAAACCCCGGTTTTTCGTGAGATTGCGCTCGGTTGGTTCTAGCGCTGATCGTAGGCCGACCGCGATTTCTGCAATTTCGACACGAAACCGCCCAGAGGATCTCTGAAACGCAAGAGAAACTACACGCCCCGACCACTTGCTGCGATAGGGCGCCCGCAAGACCTACACGCGTCAGGATTTGGCCCGGTTTTCACCGGTAAATGTTATGATGTGACCTCTCAACACGCAGCGGGTGGGCAAGCACTGCTTGCACGAGACGGGCCCAATGCCCATCCGACCATCGATGCCACCACCAGTGCTCGCTCAAGGGACGGCCGGCATGCCTCCCTCGCATGATCCAGCTCGAGGCGAGCACGGGGTCACCGCGAAAAGGAAAAAGAAACACTACGGTCGTACCGCGAAAGTCGGGGCCGTCTGGTCGCTTCTTCGCAGAGGCGGGCAAGAACTGGTGGCCATCCCGACCTCCGCCGTCATGGCACGCCTGCTGGTTCCTGAGGAGTTCGGGGTAGCAGCGGCCGCCTCTTTCTTTATTCTCCTGGCCACTCGTCTCACGCAATTCGGGTTCAATGCGGCCATTGTTCGGGTGAAGGAGTTGAGGCCCGAGCATGCGTCCTCTGTCTTTGCCGTCAACCTGGCATTCGGAGTCGCCGTCTATCTCGCTCTGTTCGGCGCCGCGCCGTATATCGGGCAATTTCTGAGAAGCCCTGAGGCAGGTGCGCTGCTGCCTCATGCGGCGCTTGTGTTTCTGATCACGCCTTTCGGTACGGTCCCCTCCGCATTGATTGCGCGACGACTGCAGTTCCGCTACATGGCTGTCGGCGACTGGACCGACACGACAGTTGGCGCAATCGCCTCAATCGTCCTGGCGACATATGGCTATGGCTACTGGAGTCTCGTGTACGGACAGCTGGCGGGTACGGCGCTCCGGGTGATGGTGAAGATGTATTTGAGCGGATGGCGTCCTTCGGTCTGGGTTTCGGCGGCGGCCCTAAGGGAGCTCCTGTCCTTCGGACTCGGCCTTCAGACGAAGCGCCTCTTCGAATTCGCTACCAACAACCTCGACACTCTCGTCGTCGGCCGTGTTCTCGGGATGGCGCCCCTCGGCGTGTACGACAAGGCGTTCACCACCATGAACCGGCTGGTGAATCGCCTGACACTGGGGGACGTGTACTTCAGGATCTTTTCGATCATCCACGAGGAACCTCTCAGGTTTCGTCGCGCCTATTCGCGGCTCGTCCTGAGCGTCTCGATGCTCGGCCTCCCGGCGTTTGCCGTCGCGATCGTGGTCGCGCGGCCGCTCTTCCTGCTGATGTACGGCGATAACTGGTTGGCCGCGGTCGTGCCCTTCCAGCTGCTGTGTGCCGGAGGCATGCTGAAGCTGTTCAACGCCTACGCCAGCCAGGCGAACGAAGCGAGCGGCAACATCTGGGGCCAGGCGTGGCGGCAGGGATTCGGCACGGTGTGCATCGTGGTCGGCGCGCTGGTCGGCGCGCGAGTCGGCGGGGTCGTCGGGGCCGCAACCGGCGTGGCGATCGGGATGGCGATCCTGACGTACGCGATCCAGGCGCTGGTGCGCCGCACGACGGGACTGACCTGGGCCGAAATGCTCAGGCCGCAGGTGCCCGCGGTCACTTGTACGTTGATCCTGGTCGGGATCCTGCTGGGTGTCGGCCGGCTGCTGACGTTGGTGAACCCTGACCCGAGCGCCTGGCAACTGCTTGCACTGCAGGCAGCTGCGGCCCTCGTGGTGTACACGATCTTCGTCCTCGCGAGCCCGTTCCGGGACCTGGCCGAGGTGGTCGACGAAACGGCGCATCAGTTGCTCCCTGCGCGTGTCGCCGAACACTTCCAGCGGGTCGCGGGCATCATGCGTCCGGCTGCGGCGGCGAGACGATGACGGGGGGCATTTCGGTCCGCTAGCGCGCATCCGGACCGCAGAGCTCGTTTGTAGTTGTCGGTTCAGATGGCGAGAAAAGTCGCCCTGAGTGGTGACGCTGCGTCAGTTGCTGCCTAGCCAGCTCGCGGCAGCGAGTCGATCGGATGCGCCAGCTCCAAGAGAACATCCTACGTGCACCAGATACCTACCGGTGACGCGCATCAACATGCTCGGCTGTGGCTCTAAACTCACCTGCGCCAACGGGGGATCCTTGTGAGCACATCCACGACGGTGATGTTCGTCGACCGGTTCAGTGTGTGAGTTCCGACGATGTCCCGGCGCCATTCCGGCTTGAGTGAGGAGACCTGGACCTCCTCATATCCCTGGGGATCAAGGCGGGTGATTTTGTTGACTACGATGGCGTGACCGTATCGACGACTGCAGTCCTGCGCTGGGCGATGCAGCTCGCCACGCCAGATGAAGGGCCGACCGGCAGGTCGAGAAGACCGAACGTCGGACTTCACGGGATTTAGCGTGTGGGGCGTCCAGTCGCCGAGCGGGTCGGCCGCGTGATACACGTGCAGTTCGTCCACATTCCTGGCGCCGTCGACGGCGATGTTCACGAATAGCCACCAGCGATCCCCCTGCTGGATCAGCGTCGGATCGACCGCATTCACGTTGGTCAGCATTGGTTTGACGAAAACCCACCGGTGAGGGAACTCCACGCATCGATACAACTCGACGCTCCGGTTGCCTGCCGTTTCTGGGACCATGTACAGGGTTCCCTTCCACTCGAACAGGAAGGGGTAAGAGAGGTGGCAGTCGGTCTCCAACACCTTGATCGGAGGGCCAGTCGGCCCGGAGCTGTCGATCTTGATTGCGCTGATATGGGCCTTACGTTTGTTGTTATGGACACTCCCCTTGATCAGCTCCTCGACGAAAACGTAGTACTCCTCGCCGTGTCTGACGGGGAACGGGTCCGCCCAGAACCGGTCCCTTGGCGGGGTGACATGTACGAACCTGAACGGCGCTGGTGGTGCACAATGACTTGTCTGACCCAGCGAATAGGCGACCCCCCACTGCTCTCTGTAGACGAGATGCTCCACCTTTTCCCGGAGGATCCGCCACGCGAACGCGATCAGAAGCGGGAGGAGTTCCCGATTTCGTGGGACGGTGTACAAAGGGGCGCTGTACGCTGTGAATTCTTGTTCCGCAGGTTCGCCGGTCAGCGCGGACGCGCCGTGTTCTGCCACCTGGCGCAGCTTGCGGATCACGAAATCCGAAGACTTCCAATAGTAGTTGTTCTTGTTGCGGCGTACGGAAGTCTTATCCGTCGCCGCGAACGATCGGTAAATCACGCGGCCGTTATCGAGGTCAGGGCCGAGAATCTGGAGAATCGATCCAGTGGTGTCCTCTCCCTTCATCACCTCCCAGAAACCCGCAGGCGCGCCTCTATAACGTCGATTGTCTCCGTGGTGGTACGACCACACGCCAAGCCTTGGCGTATCCAGGATGGGACCTCTCAAGATGCGGAATCCGAATCGGATCGCCACATCAAGATCGGCTGCCGCAATGGTCTCGAGATCCTGGCCCTCGATGAAATCGGAATAGCGTGTCCGCCGGGGCGAAACCTGTATCCGTGGACAGTCCGGCAGCAGGTCCTCAACCGATACGCGTTCGAATGCATCGGGTTTGCATTCGCGGCGGAACAGGTAATCATCGAGGCGCGTGTAGATGCTGTAGAAGAGATGCCTGCGCCTCCGGGACAGGCGGCTGACAAGTGGCGTGGGCGCGGTCGGCACAGGCGTGTTCTGGACGATCAGGGTGACCCGGGCGCAGTCTGAGGCCTGAATGGTCTCGATGACTCTACGCACCCACCGTGGCTGCACCAGCGAATCCACCAGCAGTCCGACTTTCAGCACGACGGTTTCGCCTCGCGCTCGATGCCGGCCACATCAGGGTCCCTGAAAAGGCCTGACAGTCGGGAACATTCGCGCGCCGCGGCAAGATAGAGGTCCTCATACTGGTCCACCATTCGCGCGAACGTGAACTTTTCGAGCGTGCGATCACGTCCGGCGTTACCGAACATGCGACGTGTCGCCCCGTCACGCACCAATCGCTCCAATGCTGTTGCCAAGGCATCAGGCGACTGCGCTGGAACCAGGAGCCCCGTCCGCTCATTCACGACCAGCTCGGCCGCCCCTCCGACGGCCGTAGACACGACGGCGATGCCTGCCGCCATGGCCTCCATGATCCCGTTGGGAAGCCCTTCCGAGCGTGAAGACAGCACGAAAATATCCGCGGCCGCGAGCACGTGCTCGATATCGTTCCGATGACCGAGAAAATGCACCATCCCGCGCAAGCCTTCGCGAGAAACGGCACCCTCGAGTTCCGGGCGCAGCGTGCCTTCGCCGACAATTACCAGCCGGAACGTTACTCCCGCACGATGCAGCTGCCCCGCGGCGGCGAGGAGCGTCGCGTGATCCTTGACCGGCTCCATTCGACCGACCGTTACGATCAGTACCTCGTCTTCGCCGAGCTTCAATTCATCTCGAACGATCCGGGGATTGCCGGACATGAAGCGCTCGATCTTCACACCGTTGTAGATCACGCGTATGAGCGACCTGTCGATGCCGATATATTGTGACATCGTGTCGGCAAGCGACGAGGACACCGAGAGCAGTCTGTCCACGCGCTTCCATAGCACGCGCTGGACAATTTTGTTCCTTGGGCGCAGATTCATGGTGCCGTGCTCCCCGTGAACGAGCACGGGGACCCTGGCGAGACGTGCCGCGAGAAAGGCTTCACACAACGTGCCCCACGTGTGGGAATGCACGATATCCGGCCGCACCCGCTTTATCAGCCGAACGATCTCTCTGACAATCCCGGGGTCATTTCCATCACGGCGCGCGAATTCGAACAGAGGGACGTCCTCGGTTAGCAGCGTCTTCAGGTTGTCCGCAGGCATGCAACTGCAGATGCTGTTGACGATGCGGCGGCGGTCCGTAGCGTTCACCAGCTTGACGACATTGTGTTCCATGCCGCCACGCCACAGGCGTGGAACGACATGCATTACTCTAAGTGGTCTTGATGGACAGGATGTCTGAGCAGTCATGCCGGCGTGGCGTGTGCGGTCAGCAAGCTCCAAGCGACACGGCCGGGGCATCGGGACTGATTACGGCATTCCGCAAAAGTACGTCGACGATCCGTGCCGACGCCCGCCCATCCCACAAGCGAGGTACACGCGCCGTACTCGTCGCACGCTGAACCTCGTGCCAACCGGCAAGGATCGCGTCGGGTTCAACGCCGACAAGCCTGTTGGTACCTTCGGAGATCGTCACGGGCCGCTCGGTGCTCGTTCGCAGCGTGAGACACGGCACGCCGAGGACGGTCGTCTCTTCCTGGATGCCACCTGAATCCGTCAGTGCGACCCGGCAGCCCGCCATCAGGCCCAGGAACTCCAGGTAGCCGAGCGGATCGAGCAGGCGAATTCGTTCGTCGTCCACCAGGCGCTGCACGACCGACGAGCGGCCCAGCGCCGGACGCGTCCGCGGGTGCACGGGCCACACGAGCGGCAGTTCTGATGCGATCGCCCCGATCGCCTCGGACAGCCGCTCGAGCATCGCCACGTCATCGACGTTGCTCGGGCGATGCAGCGTGAGCACGCCGTAGCGGCCCGGCTCCAGGCCGAGACGTCCCGGCATGTCGAGCGCGAGCGCCTTGTCACGATGCGCCAGCAGCGTATCGATCATCACGTTGCCGACGAAGTGGACGCGTTCGTCCGGAATGCCTTCTCGCTTCAGATTGTCGAGCCCCGACTGCTCGGTCACGAAGAGCAGGTCGGAGACATGGTCGGTCAGGACCCGGTTGATCTCCTCGGGCATGTCACGATCGAAGCTGCGCAAACCGGCTTCGACGTGCGCGACCTTGACGCCGAGCTTCGTCGCCACCAGCGCGCACGCCAGCGTCGAGTTCACGTCGCCGACGACGACCACCAGGTCAGGCCGCCAGTCGAGCACGACCGGTTCGAACGCCGTCATGATCGCGGCGGTCTGGCGCGCCTGTGAGTCGGACCCGACGCCGAGATCGACGTCGGGCCGCGGAATGCCGAGCTGACCGAAGAACACGTCCGACATGGCCGCGTCGTAGTGCTGGCCGGTGTGCACCAGCTTCGACGCGACCACACCGGCATAGGGCGCAAGCGCCCGCACGATGGGCGCGATCTTCATGAAGTTCGGCCGTGCGCCGACCACGAGCAGGACCCGGTACGGGCGTGCCGTCGAGGCCATCAACCGAGATACCCTTCGCGCCGCAGGTACGCGAGCACCTCGTCGGCCATCTGCTCGGGTGTCGTCCCTTCCGTCTGGAGCACCACCGGCGCGTCAGCCGGCTCCTCGTAGGGATCCGAGATGCCGGTGAACTGCTTCAGGATGCCGGCCCGCGCCTTGGCATACAGGCCCTTCCGGTCCCGTCGCTCGCATTCTTCGAGCGAGGTCGCGACGTGGACGAGCACGAAGCCGCCGTGCGGCTCGATCATCTGCCGCACCTCCTTGCGGACCGCGTCGTACGGCGCAATCGGGGCGCAGATCGCCATGCCGCCGTTCTTGGTGATCTCGGAGGCCACGTACCCGATCCGGCGGATGTTGATGTCGCGGTGCTCCTTCGAGAACCCGAGTTCCGACGACAGGTGCTTGCGCACGAGATCGCCGTCGAGCAGCGTCACCGGCCGGCCGCCCATCTCGAGCATCTTCACGAGCAGCGCGTTGGCGATCGTCGACTTGCCCGATCCGGACAGGCCGGTGAAGAACACCGTGACGCCCTGCGCCGAGCGCGGCGGGTGCGTCGCCCGCAGCACGTCGACGACCTGGGGGAACGTGAACCAGCTCGGGATCTCCTGGCCGGTCTGGAGCAAACGGCGCTGCTCGGTGCCCGACAGATTGATCACCTGCGCACCCGCCGGCACCTCGTCGTCGGGGTAGTACGCGTCGCGGTCCTTCACGTAGACCATGTTGCGGAACGGCACCATGACCATCTCGAGTTCCTGCTGGTGCTTCCGCATCAGCTCCTGCGCGTCGTAGGGGCCGTAGAACGGCTTGCCGGTCGAGTCCTTGCCCGGGCCGGCGTGATCGCGGCCGACGATGAAGTGCGTGCAGCCGTGGTTCTTGCGGATGATCGCGTGCCATACGGCTTCGCGCGGGCCGCCCATGCGCATCGCCAGCGGCAGCAGCGACAGCATCGCCGTGTCGGCGGGATAGGTCTCGATGATCGCCTTGTAGCAGCGCACCCGGGTGTAGTGGTCCACGTCGCCCGGCTTGGTCATGCCGACGACCGGATGGACGAGCAGCTTCGCGCCGGCATCGCGCGCGGCGCGGAGCGTCAGCTCGTAGTGGGCCCGGTGCATCGGGTTGCGCGTCTGGAAGGCGACGACGTTCGTCCAGCCCTGGCGCGCGAAGATCTCGCGCAGCTCCGCCGGCGTCCGGCGAAGCGCGGTGTAGTCATAATGGACCGGCAGCTGCAGGCCCTCGAGCCGGCCGCCGACGTAGACGGGATTCGCCCGATCGAGAGCGGCCACGCCGGGGTGCACGCGGTCCGTCGTGCCGAAGACCGACTGCGCCTCGACTTCCTTGTCAGGCGTCCAGATATCTTCGACGTGAAGCGCCGCGAGCATGACCCCTTCGGCGTCGCGCAACGCGACGGTGTCGCCGGTCTTCAGCGTGGAGGCGAACGCCTCCGGCACGTCGAGCGTGATCGGCATCGGCCAGAGCGTGCCGCCTGCCAGGCGCATGCTGGCGCAGACCGAGTTGTAGTCGGCCTTGTTCATGAAGCCGGTGAGCGGCGAGAAGCCGCCGTTCAGCAGCAGCTCCAGATCACACAGCTGACGGGGCGTGAGGTCCCAGGACGGCCAGGCCCTGGATTCGGCCTGCAGTTCCGCGACGCGCTCGGGGGCAGCGAGTAGATTCACGAGGGTGCCGCCGTGCGGCGCGTTGAGCGTGTCCTGGATCATGGTCTATGAAACTCCTGATTCATCGTTGAAGGAGCGCACATCGCCGGCCTTGTTGCGCGGAAGTGTGCACAGCGGCACCGGCGCTGCGATGCTCGAGGGGATTACCTCGAAAGAGTTAGCAAATCGATGACCACGACGACGCCCCGATAACATCGAGAATGCGCCCTTTCCGGCGCATATTAACGTGACCGTGGCCGAAGAGCTGCCTTGGGGGAGAAAAAAGTCCGATAAATCGCCGACAAAAGTCGGCGACACTCGAGCTGTGGCGCGAGCGGTCCGATGCCTTACCACCACAGCGGCACGCCGTACTGCAGCCGGTATTTGAGCAGCGCCGCCCACTCGTACGCGACATACGAACGATCGTACGCGTCGAGCCACCACCGGGACGGGTTCGCCCGCGTGCCGCTGGCGGGGACCACTCCCACCTGAACGCCGGAGTCTCGCAAGACCGTCGAGAAGGTCGCCAGCGCCCGGCGCGTATGGTAGGAGGAGGTTACGACCGTCAGCCTGGTCAGGCGTTCGTGCGCCATGAACCGCCGCGCGGCGATCGCTTCCGTATACGTGTTCGTGACCTGGGGGAGCACGCGCACCCGTTCGGCGGCGACACCTTCCGCTGCGAGCCAGTCGATGCGTTCATCGCACAGATGGCAGTTGTAGGGGGTCGGCACCGCCGGATACGTGAGCAGGACCACGGCTTCCGGGTGCTTCCTGGCGAGCGCTGCTGCCGCCGGCAGACGTTCCCACTCGTGGCTGGCCAGCATGATGATGGCCTCCGGCGCCTCGATGTTCCGTTCGACGACAAGTGCCGATCCAGCCGACAGCAGCGGCATCGACACGAGGACCGCAAGCAGCAGAAGGATCGCCACCAGGCGCCGAACGCTCCGGCGGCCGGAGCGGCTCGTCATCATTCCGCGCCCACTCCGGTCAGAAGGGGAACAGCCATGGGATCATCGTCACGGTGACCAGCATGACGATGAGATCCAGCGGAACGCCGACCCTGAGATAGTCCGAGAACTTGTAGCCTCCGGCGCCGTACACCATCAGGTGCGTCTGATAGCCCATCGGCGTGGCGAATCCGGCGGACGCGGCGATCGCGATCGCCACCCCGAAGGGCAGGAAGTTCAGCCCCAGATCGTTCGAGGCGGCATGCGCGATGGGGAAGGCCAGCGCCGCCGCGGCGTTGTTCGTCAGGATTTCCGTGAACACGAGCGTCAGGACGTAGATACCCGCGAGGACCGCCGCCGGGCCGAACGGTTCGAGCCACCCGACCGTCCATCCGGCCGATATTCCGGCGAGGCCGGTCGTTTCCATCGCCTTGCCGATGCCGAGCGCCGCGCCGATCGCGACCAGCGTCTGCCAGTCGATGCTGTGGCGCGCCTGTTCCGCCGAGAGGCAGCCGGTGATCCCCATGGCGCCCGCCGCGAGCAGCGCCGCGTTGAACACGCTCACGTGAGTGTAACGCTCGAAGGCCATGGCGGTGACCGTGACGGTGAGGATCCCGAGCGCGATCCAGGCCTTGTCGTGCCGGCGGGGTGTCGAACCCGGCACGTCGGACACCAGGTAGAAATCACGATTGTTCCGTTGCGCGCGGAGAAACCGCCGGTGCGTTTCGAGGAGCAGCGTGTCACCTGCGCGCAGCACGATGTCGCCGATCTTGGCGTCGATCCGCTCGCCGTTGCGATGGACGGCAATGACCACGGCGTTGTAGCGGGAGCGGAACTCGCCTTCGCGGATCGTCATGCCAACGATGGGGCAGCCATCGCTGACGACGGCTTCGACGAGCCGGCGCGTCGGGCGCGGGGAGGTCAGCTTGTCGACCTGGCTCGTCGCCGGCGCGAGGCCGCGGACCCGCTGGAGTTCGACGACGGAATCGACCAGCCCGACGAACATCAGTTGATCGTTGCCGCGCAGGACTTCCTCCGGGCCGACCGCGACCATCCGTTTGCCGTCGCGCTCGATCGCCGCGAGATAGGCGCCGGGCAGCTGACGGAGGCCGGCCGCCTCGATACTTTTGCCGTCGACTGCGCTGTGGGGTTCGACCCGCATTTCGACCGTGTACTCGCGTCCTTCAGTACCGTTCGACGCCGATGTCTTCCGCTCGGGGAGCAGCCGTGGCGACACCAGCAGCACGAAACCGATCCCCGCAAGTGCGACGACGACGCCCACCGGGGTCAACGTCCACATGCCGAGCACCGGCATGCCGGGGTCGACGCGCTGCGCCTGGATCATCAGTCCCTGGACGACCAGGTTCGTACTCGTGCCGATGAGCGTGCAGGTTCCGCCGAGAACCGCCGCGTAACTGAGCGGGATGAAAAGTTTGGAGGGACTCACCCCGATCTTGCGCGACCACTCCGAGATGACCGGCATGAACATCGCCACGACCGGCGTGTTGTTCAGAAAGGCGCTCATCCCCGCGACCGGCAGCATGACCCGCGCCTGGGCGGCCGCGACGCTCGTGGGGCGGCCCATGATCCGCTCGGCGATCATCGCGATCGCGCCGGTTTCCGTGAGCCCGGCAGACACGACGAACAGGGCAGCCACCGTCAGCAGACCCTCGTTGCCGAACGCGGCCGCGAAGTCGCGAGGATCGGGAAAGCGGTCCGAGACCACGCTGAGCGACATCAGCAGCGTGGCGGCGCCCATGAGCAGGACGTCGGTCGAGGCAAGGTTTCTCGAGAGCGCGTAGAAGACGAGGATGATCGTCAGCAGCGCGACGAGCGGTTCCCAACCCATGGCCGCGATCACTCCGGAGGCGCCGCGGCGAGCACCAGGCGCTCCCAGAAGTGGATCAGTCGGTGCAACGCGGCGGGTTCGGTGTTCTCCGCGTCTGCACGAGCCTCGGGTCCCGGCCCGGTCTGCCGCCGCTGTCGAAAGTCGAAGACGAGCCGCTCGCCGCCGCCGGCGAAGCCAATCTGCCCGGGACGCGCGATGTTGCCCAGATACTGAAAGACGACCTTGGTCGAATCGAATGTCAGACGCGGCTTCGCATCCTGGGTCGTATCCTCACTCGAGAGCGCGTTCACGATCGCGCTGCGCAGGTCCACCTGCCCGAAAGGCTCGGTGATCCGAACCGGCAAACCGCTGACGATCAGCGGGATCCGCGTTTGCGCATCGTTCAGCGCATACCCGTGGCCGAGGAACCCTTCGTCGAAGAGGCTCTCGCCGTGATCGGCCGTCACAATGACCGCCGGTGCGCGCCCCTCCGCGCGGGTGACGAGGTCGAGCGTCACGCCGAGCGCCCGGTCGACGTTCGCGGCCGTGTTGTCGTACATCTCTCGCAGCCGCCCGGCATTGGCGGGCACGATCTCCCGCTGGCTGACGCGAACGTCCGACACGATCGGCTGGATGTCGTCGTGGTGATACGGAAAGTGTGTGTCGTGGAAGTTCACGTACAGGAACAGCGGCCGGCTCCTGTCACGCCGCCGGAGGAACTCGTCGATGCGCTCCGTGAGCACGCGGTGTGAGACCGCGAGGCTGCCGGCGGTCGTGAACGTGGTGTACCGCCGCCCGCGATCCTGCCGTGCGTCGTAGCGCACCTCGCTGCGGTCGAAGCCGACGTTGAAATCCGGTCCGCCGAAGGACTCGTCCTGCGCGGAGAAGTAGGCGGTCTCGTATCCCTGCGCCTTGAAATCGTCGATGAGCGATCCCTGCAGGAGCCCCGCGAGGCTCCCCGTCAGGAGGTGAAAGCGCGACTGGATCGTGTAGCCGTTGTGCGAGAACGCACGGGATGACGAGATGCCCTGGCGCGCAAGAGCATCCATCACCGGCGTCACCGGCCGTCCATTGACGGAACGTCCGACGACGTCGGCGCGGAAGCTCTCGAGGACGACCAGCACGACGTCGGGCCGGGCGGGCCATGGCGTCTGCGCCGGAGGGGTTTCGACGTACGGGGCCGTCGTCGCCGGAAGGTCTCCGCCGACCGCGTTCTCATCGATGCCGTTGCCGGGCACGTCGAGCGCGTACGGGAAGATGCTCGCGTCGAACGGCGCCGGATCGACCAGCCGGCCGACGATCCCGAATCCATCGCGGTCGAAGTCCGAGAGCACGGCCGCGAGGCGGAGAAGGAACTGACCGCTCGCTTTGCGGCGGAGGCCATCCTCGGCGAGCGGGCTGACGGTGCTGGCCGCCGCGAACAGCAGGAGGCCGATCACGAAGCCGGCGGCGGCCGAGAGCACGATCCGCCGCGTGAGTCGCAGCGCGGTGCGCGGCGCGCGATCGGCCCGGTTGACGAACCATGTGACCGCGGCGATCCCGGACGCCGCTCCGACGGTCAGCAGGAGCGGCGCCACGAGATGCGATGACGAGACCGCCAGCAGTTCCCACGCGTTGCCCCCGGTGAGGTCGAACATCAGCCCGAGGTCGAATGTGTCGCCAAGCACGGCGAGCATCCGGTACTCGATGAAGGCCCAGAGCAGGGCGGGCGCCGCCGCTCCGAGTCCGATGAGCGCGGCGCGGGCGCGCCGCGTCAGTCGGAGGCGCGATGATGCCCAGAGCAGGACCGCCGCCACGGTGCCCGCGAGGGCGCCGTCGACGAGGAGCGAGGTGAACAGGAACGCGAGCGCCTCCGATGGAGTTCTCGCGTGGATTTCGGTCAGGAAGCCGCCGGTGAAGAATGCCCTTTTCTGCTGGAGCAGAACGGCATCGGCCGCGGTGATCAGCAGCGCCGCCGCCGTTGCGGCGCCGAACCACAGGCGCCACCCGGGTGAGGACGGCGTCCGTTGGCTGGAGACGGCCCGCGCCGGAGAGGGGATCACAGTCGTTCCCCGGCTCTACTCGCTCGCGCGAACGGCCGTCTGTCGTTCGAAGTCTTCGATCGCCGCAAGGAGGAGCTGTGTCGCCGGGGCCTCGTCCACCGCGTCAGGGCTCCCGACGAACGCATGGGCCATGAAGAGGGTCAAGGGCTTGCGCCGGCTCACGACCAGTTCGAGCGCCGTGCGAAGCTGGAACATCAGCGGATCGTCGATGTAGCCGTCCTCGTAGCGCAGGGCATAGGCGGCCAGGCCTCGGACGCCATTTCGTTCGATCTCGACCAGGTGCAGGGGGATGTCGGGCCGGCGTGCCGACCGGGCAATGCCAGCCGGAAACGTCTCGGTGCCGCGCAGCAGGGCCAGTTCCGGATGATGGTAGAGGCGCTTGGGATCGTACGATCGCGCCACGAAGAGCGTCGTTTCGGTCCGGTCCACCGTGTAGGTGCGTTCGATCCAGTCCTCGGTCGCGAAGGTGTTCAAGACCCACGGGGCCTTACGCTCCGTGGGCGACGATCGCACGCCGTCGAGGGACTCGGCAATGATCGCGGCCCTCGACCCGTCGTCGAAGCGTGCGCCCCGGTAGCTGTGGATGACGGTCGGCACGAGCGCCAGCGCCAGCACGCAGGCGACGGGAACGGCGAATCGGGTGCTGATCATCGTGCTCCCTCGCGAGCGGGGGCCGGCGTGGGAGCGCCGAGCCACAGGATGACCGGCAGGGCGATGGCGAACGTCAACATGCCGGAGGCCGGATGGATCCACGTATCGAGGGCCTGAATGCCGAGCAGGCGGACCGCCAGCACGAGCAGCACGATCCGGATGATGTTGGACGCGATGGCGATCGGCACCGCGCCGGCAAGCGCCGCGATCTTGCCGACCCGCCGGTCGCAGGTATAGGCGACCAGTGCCGCGACGGCGCATGACGCGTACAACGTCGAGAACCCGCTGCACGCGTCGCTGACCGCCAGGACGCCTTCGCGAAGGTGCAGGGTCGTTCCCTCGCTGTACAGCGAAATGCCGAGCCAGGGCACGATCGCGGCGGTCGCGACCGTCGTGATCTCCCGCAGCACCAGGTGAATACGCTCCGTGAGCACGAGCGGGATGGGCAGCATGAACACCATGAAGGCGAGCGGGAAGGCGATCGCCCTGGTCTTCGCGGTGCCGAGGAACAGCAGCGACAGACCAGGCAGCGCGATCACGATCGACGCTGCCGAGAGGATCTGCGTGTGCATGCCGGTGTCGAGCACGTGGAGGGCGAGCGCCGTCAACAGGAAGGCGAATCCCCACGGGTTGGCGCGGCTCTCGACCGGCCCGAGCGCGCGGAGTTCCTGGTGCGCGAAGTATGCGACCGCTAGCGGGATGAGCATGCCGTGGGCGTTGTGCCACACGCTCATCGTCCAGCGGTCGAAGAGCCAGACGATCGTGGGGCCGTAGACGAGGAGGCACTCGATCGCCACGACCGCGAGCAGCGCGCGCTGCGCGATCGTGAGGTGTCGCCCCTCTGTACCGGACGGAACCGGAGTTCCGCCCGCCGGTTTCTCCGCGACCGCCGCCCGCATTACGGTCTGTTCTGAAGCGACGACAGGATCGCCCGCGCTTCGCCTGCCCCTGCGATGTTCGCGTTCAGTTCGAGGGCCGTCGTCAGCGCCGTCCGCGCCTTCTCGGCCTGTCCGGACTTGGCGTACGCGAGCCCCAGGTGCAGCTGGTAGAGCGCGTTTTTGGGGTTCTTTTCCACGCTGAACTCGAAGGCTCGAGCCGCGAGTTCCGGCATGCCCTTCTTGTAGTACGCCCAGCCGAGGGTGTCGCTGACGTCCGGATTGTCGGGCATCTGCTGCTTGGCGGTCTGGGCGAGCTGCAGGGCGAAATCGAGCTGTTCGCCGCGGTCGGCATACAGGTACGCCAGGTTGTTTGCCGCGACGGCCGCCGTGGAGGTTTCCTTCACGATCGCGTCGTACACCTTGATCGCCTCGTCGTCACGCCCCTGGGCCTGTTCGATGATGCCGATCATCGTCCGCGCGGCGACCGCATCCGGGCGGCGCTTGACCAGTTCCTGAAGTTCGCGCTTCCCCTCGTCGAGCCGGTTCTGACTGATGTAAAGCCCCGCAAGCTGGTTGTAGGCGGTGATATTGGCCGGATCGATTTCGATGGCCTTCCGGAGGTGCGTTTCGGCGTCCGCGGGCTTGCCGTCCATGCGGGCGAACCGTGCGGCGATCACCAGCACCGCGCCGTCGTTCGGGGCTTTGGCCAGCGCCCGCTCGACTTTGCTCCGTGCCGCCTCCGGGCGTTTCCGCGACAGATCGATGGAGAGGCTGCCGGCGAGGGCGTCGGGGTCCGACGGGTTCAGTTCGAGCGCCCGATCGAAGGCCTTCGTGGCTCCGGGCACGTCGGAGCGTGCGAGGAGCGCGCGTCCGTACAGCGCGTGGGTGGTCGACATGTTGGGGACCTGCTGGGTCATGGCCCTGGCGTCGGCCTCGGCGGCACGAAGATCCCCCTTGTGCAGCAGCGCGCGAACCAGATTGATGCGCGCATTCAGCGACATCGGTGCCGCCTTCTGGGCGGACTGCGCAAACTGGAGGGCCTGATCGGTTTGCCCGTCCACCAGCAGGAGCCGCGACAACTCGATCTGCGGGCCGGGCATGCCCGGGCTCAAGCTGAGCGCTTCGCGATGGGCGGCGATTGCCGCATCCAGGTTCCGGTTTTCGCTCTCGGCCACCCCGAGCACGTACTGCGCCTGCGCCGACTTCGGGTCTGCGGCAGTGGCCTGTCGCGCGATGTCGAGCGCCTCCGTGCGGCGCCCGTCGACCAGCAGCATCTGTGATTTCAGAGTCAGGAGCTGAACGCTCTTGGGCGTCTCGCCGAGCTGCGCGTCCACGGCGGCGTACGCGTCGGACTTACGACCCGCCCGGAAGTCGACACCCGCGAGCCGGGCGACCGCGATCTCCCTGGCAGCCGTGTCGGACTCGAGCCGCTCGTAGAGTTGTCTTCCTTCGTCGGTCCGTCCGGTCGCCACATACAGATCGCCCAGAACCAGAACCGCCCGCATGTCGTTGATGTCGACGAGCCGGCGGAGCGGGGCTTCCGCGTCCTTGATGCGGTTGCTCGCGGCGTACACGAGGGCCATCAGCCGGTTGGCGGGAGCGTTCTTCGGATCGGCAGCGATCACCTGACCGATCACTTCTTCGGCCTCGGTCGACTTCTGAGCCGTCAACAGAAAGTAGCCAAGTGCGAGCTTGGCCGGCGTCGACGAGGGATCGGCCTCGACCGCCTTTCTGAACGCGGCTTCGGCTTCGGCCATGTTGCCGCTGGCGGCTTCCATCGCCCCGAGCCCGGCGTACGGCCGGTAATCGCCCGGTGAAGCGACCGACGCTCGTTCGAGTTCCGCGATGGCCCCGTCCATGTCTTTGAGGCCGGCCAGCGTATACGCGCGGATGATCTGGGCTTCGACCGACGTCGGATCGGCCTTCAGCGCGAGGTCGGCATGTTTCCGCGCCTGTTCGAACTGCTGGGCCGCCACGAGCAGCGTGCCGGCTTTCACCTGGACCTCTACCCGGTCGGGCAGCAGGTCGGCGGCGCGGATGTATTCCCGCACGGCCCCTTCCACGTTCCCGGATGCTTCAAAGGCCTGCGCCAGTTCGTACCGCGCTTCCCCGAAGCGGGCGTCGATCTTGAGGGCGTTGCGAAACTCGATGATCGCGTCTGCGACCTTGCCGGCGGCCATGTGCGCTTTCCCCTGTTCGAGGTGGCGCGCTTTCTTGACCTCCGGGTCGGAACACGCGGCCAGGACCAGGGCGAGGCCGCACACACACAACAATCGCAGGCTGAACGTTGTCTTGAGCATTCTCTGTTTTTCCTTGGGGCAAGCCTGAAGGCGGGCCTGCTGAAGGCAGTGAAAGCAAGGGCGCCGCCAAGGTTCAGCCTGTGAATCTCGCGCCAGCCGGGGAGAAAAGGTCGATGTTGCGGCTGTCCTGCGCCGTGTCTGCCGACATGAACCCGCGTCGACCAGACTAAAGTCCTCCGAAATGGCGACTTTAGTCCGCTCGCCAGGGGCTTGTCACCACGGCCTGTCGATATCCGAGTCCCCCTGGGTCACGAACCAGGCGTCGGGATCGAGCAGCTGCCGCCGCAGGCGGTCGTCGATCGTTTCGGGCCGGACCAGCAGATACCGCGAGGGTTCGCGCATCCGGAACCCGGCCCGTTGCAGGCACTCGGTGAGCCGCCGGCTGATATGCAGGCAGAGCAGGGCGTCCGCGCCGCGTTCGGCCGCGGCGCGCGTGGCCATCATCAGGAGGTCGGCCATGAACTCGTCGTTCGACAGCGGCGCGACGAGATCGACGATGAAGGCGCGCCGGTACTGGTAGGCATCGTCGGGATCGCGGAACATCAGCACGATCACGCCGCGTGCGCCGGCCGCGGTGCGCATCTCGAGCTTGAGGAAGTCCTGTCCGGGCTGGTCCACGTACTTCCAATTGAGGTAGGACGCATCGCGGCGGACGGCGCACCGCAGCTCCCGCGAACAGGCGTCCCACAGGCGATCGTGCGATTCGTCGAACGACGCGACCTCGCGAACCCACCCGTGGCCTTTGCCCTTCATCACGTCGCGCAGCGCCGTGCCCGCGCGCAGCGCGAAACCCGCGGCCAGGGCTGCCGGCGCCGGCAGCTTGCCCTTGAAGACCCGTTCCGGCCGGATCAGCAACTGCGCTGTCTGGAGCGGCGCCACCTGGTGCCATCCCAGGCGGAACTGGATGGCGCGCATCTGTTCGGTCTGCCCGAGCGACAGGGCGAGCGGCATGTCTTCGTGCGCCTCGACCATCAGTCGGGCCCCGACCGCCTGGTTGCGATATTCGGGGAGCACCATCGTGTCGACGAGCCAGCCCGTGAGGCACTCCTCGCCGGCGATCTGCAGGCGCACGGGGATGGCGCCGTTGTGGCCGACGATCCGTCCGCCATGGCGATGCAGCCACACCTGCGGCGTCACCCGCAGCCGCCGGGCCGATTCGACGAACATCCACTGCCATCGCGGGGCAATGAGATCCTCGCGCCGCCGCGGATAGGCTTCCTTCTGGAAGGCAAAAACATCCGGTTCGACGGCCGCGCTGTATCGCTCGGTCCTGCCGTTCTCGCCTTCGACGGGCTCAACCGGACGACTTGGTGGTTCCTTCTCGGACGAGAAGTACATCGACAGCGCATCGCCGTCGAGCGAGGGTTCTCCCGTGCGCACCGCCGCGCCGACGGCGGCGACGGCGACCGCCGGTTCCGGCACCGCGACGGACGCCGCGGCTGAAGGCGCAAGCTTCTCGAGGAGATGCGCTGCCAGGCGGCTCACGGTGGGATGATCGAACACCATCGCCGTGCTCTTCACGCCGATGCGTTTCTGGAGCCGCTGGGCGAACTCCGCCGCCATCAACGAGTCCATGCCGATCTCGCGAAACACCTGGTCGGGCGCAACGTCGTCGGCGCCATCGAGCCCGAGTGTCTGGGCGACTTCGAGCTGGAGCATCGACGTGAGTTCGGCGAGCCTGAGATCCGGCGGCACCGCGGCGAGACGATCGAGCCATGGCGCGGTGCCGTGGGCGGTCTCCACCTTTGCCGGCGTGGACGTCTCCGCGTGGCGCAGTTCCGCAACCAACGGTCGCACGCGGCGCGCCTCGTAGGCCGTGCGGAACGCCTCCCAGTCGATATCCGCGATCATCACCTGCGCGGCGGCGCCACCGACGCAGCGGTCCATGACCGCGAGCGCCGTCTCAGGTGCGAGCGCGTGATTGCCGACACGGGCGTACTGCTGGAGCGCCGTGTCTGTCGCCATCCCACCGCCGCCCCAGGGGCCCCAGTTGATGCTCAATGCGGGAAGGTTCGCACGCCGGCGCTCCTGTGCGAGCGCATCCAGGAAGGCGTTTGCCCCGGCATACGCCGCCCGAGTCGCCGACCCGAGCACCGAGGCGATCGAAGAGAAACAGACGAACGCATCGAGCCGCAGGTCGCGGGTGCGCTCGTGGAGCAGCCACGCGCCCGACACCTTCGCGCTCATCACGCGCTCTGCATCACCGGCCGTCGTGTGCAGGATCGACGTCGTGTCGTCGATGCCGGCCGCGTGGAAGATACCCGCGAGCGGCGCCTCGGCCGGCACCGCGGCGAGGATGACGTCAACGCCGGCCGGCGTGGACACGTCCGCGGCCACCACGCGCACCGACGCACCCTTCGCCTCGAGTTCGCGTACGGCCGCCGCGTTCTCCGGCGTCGCACCGCGGCGGCTCGTCAAAAGGACGTGCTTCGCGCCGCGCGCGACGAGCCACCTTGCCGTGTGAAGGCCGAGCGCTCCCAGTCCACCGGTGACGATGTAGGTTCGATCGCTCGAGATGACTGGACCATCGACGGGAGCGTCGCTCTTCCGCACCAGTCTCGGGACGAACCTGCCGTCACGCCGAATGGCGACCTGGTCGTCAGCGGCATCGGCGCGCAGCTCCGCTTCGATCGCGTTTGCTGCAGTTTCGGCATCGCAGGACGCCGGCAGATCGATCAGCCCGCCCCATCGGTCCGGATGTTCGAGGGCAAAGGTCCGTCCCATGCCCCAGACGACGGACTGGGCAACGTCGAGTCGCCCGTCGTCGATCGAAGACGTCCGAATCGCCTGGCGCGTGACGATCCACAACGCCGGTCCCGCGGACCCGTCGAGACTCGCGACGCCGCGCATGATTTCGAGCGCGCGCTCCGCGTATGAACGGGCCGCGGCTGCCGCGTCGCCGTGCGCTCCTGTTTCGGGCAGGTAGATCACGCCGTGCAGGCGGCTGCGTGCGGACGCGGACTTCAGTTGCGCGGCGATGTCTCCGGCTTCGTGAGACAGCGTCGTGCAGGTCGCGCCCGTGCGCTCCAACGTTCGCGCGAGCGTCGCCGCGGTGTCGCCGCCGTCCGCGATCACAGCCCAGTGCGCCGCGGTCTTGCCGGTTTGCAGATGCGGCGCAGCCTGCGTTCGCCACACGATCTCGTACGCCTGGGCGCCGTCCTCATCCGCGCCCGGTCCGCTCGTTCTGGCGGACACGATCGACGTCGTCGGAACGGTCCCGATCCAGTGGCGCTTGCCCCCGAATGGATAGGGAGGCACCGACACACGGCGTCGAGCATACGGTGCGTCGAAGCGTCGCCAGTCGATCCGGCCGCCGGCCACGAACAGCTGGCCCACGCTGGAGAGCAGCGTCGGCCAGGCAGCAGGATCCTTTTTCAACGACGGCAGCCAGAGCCGTTCGCCTTCGTCGAGGCCGGCAAGCGTCTGGCGGCCGAGGCCGGCGAGCACCGGCTGCGGTCCCATCTCGAGGCACGTGGTGATGCCGAGCCCGTCGACCGCGCGGATGCCATCCGTGAAGCGCACCGGATCCGTCACGTTGCGAAGCCAGTACTGGCGATCGAGCAACTCGTCGTCAGCGACACGTCCCAGCACGCTGCTCACGAAGGTGGTGTGCGGACGTTGGAAGCGAATTCCACCCAGCACCGCCGCGTACTCACTCAGCATCGGCTGCATCAACGGCGAGTGGAACGCATGCGATACGACGAGACTGCGCGTCTTGACGCCTTCCGCGGCGAACTGCTCGGCGATCGCGTTGACCGCGGCGGCCTCTCCCGAAATGACCACCTGGCCGGGTGCATTGATCGCCGCGATGGCCACGCGATCCTCGAGCCCGGCGATCCTCGCGGCCACGCTCGCTTCGTCGGTCATCAGCGACGTCATCGCGCCGCCGGACGGCAGCGCCTGCATGAGCCGTCCGCGAGCCGCAACCATGCGCGCCGCATCTTCCAGCGAGAGTCCGCCGGCGACGCACATCGCGGTGAGTTCACCGATGCTGTGTCCCAGAACGACCGCAGGTGTGATCCCCCACGAGCGCCACAGCTCACTCAGCGCGTACCCGAGACTGAAGAGAGCCGGCTGCGTGAGTGCGGTCTGGTGCAGGCGAGCCGCCGCCTCGGTGCCGTCCTCGGCGAACATGCTCGCCTTCAGGTCGTCGTCTCCGAGCAGCGGGTCGAAGAGCGCGAAGCACCGGTCGAGCGCAGTCCGGAAGACCGGGTTCGTCGCATACAGATCGCGTCCCATGCCGGGCCACTGCGATCCCTGTCCGGTGAAGAGGAACGCGACCTCAGGGGCGGCGCCCGAACGCGGCAACGTTCCGCGGACGATCCCTGCCGGTTCCTCGCCTTCGCTCAGCGCGGTCAGCAGCCGCGTCATCTCCTCACGCGTGCGTGCCGTGATCGCGGCACGATGGGGGAGCGGCCGCTGCGCCGTGTTGATCGAGAAGCAGAGGTCCTCGACCGCTGGCTCTGAAGACCGGGCCAGCAAATCCGCGAGGTCCCGCGCCCGGCGCTGCAAACCGTCCGATGACCGCGCCGACAGAGCCATGATGTGGACGGGACGCGCGAGTTCCGGGTCCGCGACGGCGACTACAGGAGGCTCTTCGACGATGACGTGGGCGTTGGCGCCGCCCACGCCGAAGGAGTTCAACGCGCCGCGTCTCGGGATTGCGACCGTCGTACCGCTGACGCTGGCTTGTGGACGACCCCACCGCGTGAGCGATCGCTGCACCGAGAACGGGGTCTCGTCGAAAGGAATCTGGGGATTGAGACGCTCCGACGTCACCGACGGCAACAGCTGCCCGCGCTGCAGCTGCATTAACAGCTTGATCAGCCCCATCACGCCCGCGCCCGCCTCCAGGTGGCCGATGTTCGGCTTGATCGAGCCGATCGAGCAGGTGTGGGTCAGTTGCAGGTCCTGATGCCACGATCCGGCGTCGCCATAGGCGAGCATCAATCCCCGCACCTCGATGGGATCGCCGAGCGCCGTGCCGGTGCCGTGCGTTTCGACGTAGCCGATCGTCCGCGGATCGATGTGTCCTGCTGCGAGTGCACGACGGATCGCTTCCGACTGTGCGACGGGGTTGGGCGCGGTGAAGCCGACGGTTCCGCTCCCGGTGCTCACGCCCGTCGCCTTGATCACGCCGTAAATCCGGTCCCCGCGGCGCACCGCATCCTCGAGCCGTCGCAGCACGACGACGCCGGCGCCCTCGCCGAGGATCGTGCCGTCGGCGTCGGCGCCGAAGGCCAGGCAGCGGCCCGACATCGACAGGATGCCCAGCCGTCCGAGCTGCACGAACCGGTCGGGATCGAGGATCAGATTGACGCCGCCGGCAATCGCGACCCGGCAGTCTCCGGCCGCCAGCGCACGGCAGGCGAGGTGCACGGCCGTGGCCGACGACGAACACGCGGTATCGACCGCGATGCTCGGACCGCGGAAGCCGAACACCTGTGAGAGGCGATTGGCGAGGCTGAACCCTTCCCAGCACTTGAACGGGTTCTCGGCTTCCTTCGCGACGAGGTTGGCGCGATACGCGTAGTCGCCGTACATCACGCCCGCGAAGACGCCGGTTTCGTGATCGATGTCTTCGCCGAGCAGGCCGGCATCCTCCAGCGCGCCCCACGCGACCTCGAGGAACAGCCTGAGCTGCGGATCCATCAACGCCGCTTCGCGCGGCGTAATGCCGAACAGCTCGGCGTCGAAGCGGTCGATGTCGTCGATCAGTCCCGCGAAATGCGGACGCTCGTCCTCGAGACGGCCGAGGAAGTATGGGCGCCCGGCCGGCACTGGGCCGACCGCGACGTCTCCGCCGCTCAACAGCGTCCACAGTTCGTCGGGGGAGTTCGCACCGGCGCAGCGCAGGTGCATGCCGACGACCGCGATGTCGCCCGTGGTGCCGTCCGTGCCGGCGGGCGTGACCCGCGCGATCGCGTCCGGTGCCGGCGCCGCCGACGGGGCAAACAGATCGCCGATGTGCCGCGCGATGTCGGAGACCGTGCGGTGCTCGAAGAGGAGCGTGCCGGGAAGCTGCGGCCATTTCTCGAGCAGGCTGACGGTGATCTCGACGATCTTGAACGAATCGCAGCCCAGCGCTTCGAGGCTGTCGATCTTCTTCACGCGGCCGGCGTCGACGCCCAGGGCCTTCGCGAAGGCCTCGTAGACGAACGACGTGTCGGGCGCACTGACGGTGCTTGTGGCGGCTGGAGCACTGTCTCCGTCGATGGCGCGCACGAGACTTTCGGGGGTGGCAAGCTCGAACGCCGATCGCTCGATCTGCTCCTCACGCGAGCGCGTCCGACTGGCGTCGGTGGACCCGCTCTTTGCCTTGCCATCGTCTTCGGCGATGGATATGGGAGCCTGGTCCGGCGGCTGGAACTCGATTGCGCTCGCCACCGCGACCGGGAGTTCCACTTCGATGATCTCTCCCTGGTCGCGACGGAACTCCGCCGGTGCGATCGACTGCAGGAAGCTGCGCGCCGGCGTGTTGCGTTTGGTCGGCTCCACCCGCATCCGGACGATCGTCGCTCCACCCTCTGACGCGATCCGCCCGAGTTCCGCGGCCATCCGGTGCTCGACGCCGCGGCCGAGGACACGGCAACTCAGGAGGAACGTGTCGGCGAACAGCTCGTGCTCGCGGCGCTCGGCGATCAGCAGCCCGACGAGACCGTAGTCGCCGAAACGGTCGCGGACCTTGACCGTTCTGATCTCGTGCGTCCCGGCCGAGACGAGCGCCTGCATCTCCGCTTCGTCGCGGCGCCGGGTCGTGAAGTTGAACTGGTTGGTGCGCAGGGTGAGCTGCGACGCACGCTTGAGATCCTCTGGCGCGAGCGGCGAGACGTCGACCACCAGTTCGAGGCTGGCGATGAAGTCGCGGAACGTCAGCGTCTGCGTCTGCAGTTCCTGGCGGCGGAACTCCTCCTTGTAGAGTTCGGTGCGCCGGCGGTCCTCGGCGGTTGTGTCGCGGACGTCCAGTTCCCACGTGTGCTGCAGCAGGCGGATCGCCCGCTCCGGATCCATCGGCCACTGGAGCGTCAGCACTTGCGGACACGCGGAGCGGACCTCGGCGCATTCGACCGGGTTGTCGTCGATGAAGATGAAGCTGTCGAGCCCGAGATTGAGCTTGTCGGCGAGGCCGCGCAGGTTCGCCGATTTCGGCTGCCAGTTGATCGCGGCCGTGACGATCTGCTCGCGCCGGAGTCCAAGGTCGTCGCGCGTGTCGAACACGCGCCAGACGTCCGCTTCCTCGTTCTTGCTGCAGAGCGCGACGAGCACTCCGCTGTCGGCCAGACGCGTCAACGTCTCGTGCAGCGCACGATGTCCGGCGTCGAAGGTGATCCCCTCGGGGCCGGCTTCGCCAACGACGCCGCCCCACAGCGTGTTGTCGCAGTCGACTGCAACGAGCTTGCGGCGCGGGGAGAGCTTGCGGTGGACGTGCCGCATCGCCAACGTGGCCAGCGTGTGGAAGTACGACGGCTGATAGGGGATGTGCGCGATGTGTTCGCGGACGTGATCGGCGATCTGGTCGTCGTGGACCTCGTAGCGCGCGTGGTAGTCGCGCGCGCGGACGATCGTCAGACCGGGCAGCCCGTTCAGCCGCTCGATGAGGTCCTGTTCCGTCCGTTCGATCAGCGCCTCGGCCGCATCCGCGCCCGGCGCGGCGGACGGACACAGCACGAGAATCGTCTCGGCGCCCGCGTGTCCGCGGTGCGTCCGCATGGCGCGCTCGAAGTCGCCGGCGGTCGATGCGAGATACGAGGTGAGAAAGTCCGCCGACGCCGCGTCGTCCGCCCGCAGCTCCCGCAGCCAGTCGCGGACGCGCAACATCACGAGATTGCTGCCCGGCATCCCCGTGACGCCCGCGGTAGGGTTCAGCAGCGTCTGGAGGATCTGGCCGTACGGCGCAAGCCGCACCTCGCCGTTGACGCCGAGTTCCTTCAGCCAGAACTCGAGACCGGCGACAAGGGGTTCGGCCGTGAAGCTGGCAGAAAGCGAGACGACGAACTCCGGTGCAGCGGGCGCCGCATCCGGCGCCGGACGCGCTGACGGCCGCGTGGCCAGCGGCGGGAACTCGGTCAGCAGTTCCACCGCGGTCCGATCTTCGCGCGCCAGGCAGTCCACGATGCGGACCGCGGCATCGCGCGCGCCGATCGTCCCGAGCACGCCGGTCGGCGTGTCGTTCCACGTCGTCTGCAAGCGGGGCGGACGCGCGATCACCGCGCGAACACCGGCCGCTTCGCGGACCGTCGTCCGGATCGCGGACTCGACCGCTTCCTTGAGTGCGACGTAGTGCCCGAAGCCCGCGGGCTGTTCGGTGACGAACGACGACGAGATAGCGGCGACCGTGCCGGACGAGGCCGCGAGCGCCGGGAGCGCCGCCGCCAGCGGCATCTGCACCGCGCGCAGGTTCGTCGCAACGTAGTCGATGAACGCGTCGGCGTTGCCCGAGTCGACGCGCAATGGCGCGGGGGCCGCGCAGGCGTTCAGGATCAGCAGATCGAGTCGTCCGTGCGTTGCGACGATCCTCGCTACCGCGGCCTCACACCATGAGCGATCGGCGGCATCCCCCTTCAGGAACTCGACGGACGCGCCGGCCTTCGACAACGCGCGTTCCAGTTCTTCGACGGCCTGGCCGTCCGCGTGATAGCTCGCGTAAACGTGCGAGCCGGTCATCGCCAGCGCAGCAGCCAGTTCTCCGCCGAGCCCGCGGGTGCCGCCGACGACGAGCGCAACCTGTCCTGACATCCGCTTCGTGCTGGCGGACAGGTGAAGCGCGGTTGTTTCCGGTGCAATGAGAAGGGGCGTGAACCGGACGTACGCGCGCAGGCCGGCAGCCGCGACGGCCACGCCTTCCGGCGTGACCACGTCGAGTTGCACGTCGAGCAGCCGGAACTGACGATCGAACCGCACCGTGCGGGCGCGGTACAGCAGTTCGGGTGAATCCTCGCCGTTCCCCGAGAACGTCACGCGGAGGCGCGTGAACAGCGAGCGCAGCCCCGGCATCTCCATCCCGATGACGTAGCTGCACAAGGCGAGCGCGCGGGCCTGGACCGGCAGCAGCCGGCCGTTCTCGAGATACCCGGCTGGGACCGCTGTCGTCTGGTACGCCGCCACGAGTTCGCGCGTCGCCAGCAGATCGTCCTGATCCAGCGCCGCCGGTTCGTTCCGCACGCCGGGCAGCGTCGTTCGCTGCCTTCGCGCCTGGTGGATCCACGGCGCGTCCGCCGGGCGAACGACGTCGACGTCACCGTTGATTCGAACGACAGCGATCGCTTCGCGTCCGGTGCGCAGGGTCAACGTGTCCGAAGACCGGTCCTTCGCGGTTTCGAGGCTGTAGGCCAGATCGGGATGCACGGCCTGGCGGAACTCGATATCCAGGCTGGTGATCGGACGCGTCGCCGCGGCGGCCAGTGCGCGGATCGTCGTCAGCATGCCGTGGATGACCGGTTGCCCGAAGACGCTGCGGCGGGCGGCGGCGGGATCCACGTGGAGGGGATTACGGTCGCCGGACCACGCAGCAAACTGCCGCGCGTCGTCTTGGCTGAACCGGATGTGGTGTCCCATATGGTTCCCGATGGACCCGGCGCCGGTGCACCGGCCCGTGGCGTGGCTCTCCGGATACGCCGTCGGCGGTCTCGGGCGCGATCTGGGAGCGTTGTCTGCGGGGGGCTAAATGGTACCGCCTGTCCCGCACAGTTCGCAATGTTCTGGCAGCTCGACGTCTTTGCAAGAATGGGCCCGGCGCCTCGACGTCGCTTCAAGAGTTCGAAGACGTGAGCATCGCCGGGACCATCGCGACTTGTACCCCCCGGCCGCCGGGACGCAGAGCAAAGTCATCGAGGTTGGCGACTTCCACCACGGCGAATCGGGTTGCCGTCAGTCGTAAAACATCGATAACGCCTGCGGGTTCAATAGTTTAGATGCCTGGTGTCGGCGGCTCGTCCGTGCTGGCAACGCAGTTGCTCCATAGTGCGCGACTGGTTTGATCAGACAGCCCGCCACGCCCGCGTGGCGGCACAGCGAACAAGGAGACGTATGCGCAAATTTCAGGTTTTCCTGACTGGAGCCATGGTGCTCGGGTTCGTCCTCGCGGGGACGGCCAAGAGTGAAGCAGCGCTGATCGCTTGGGTCTGCAGCACCGCAAACTGTACTGGCGCCGGGGACGTGTCCGTGCTCGATGGCGGGGCCGGGGACGGCCTGGCCGGCGTGGACGGAGCCATAACCATTTCCGGCAGCTTCTTCGGCTATGAGGTCGTGGTGAACACATCCCAGAGCAAACCCGCGATCGGGTCGGCCGCTCTGCCGCAGATGGATCTCACCTACACCCTGACGAATTCCAGGGCTGCCGCGGGAAATATCTGGCTGTATGCGAGCGATACCGATTTCATCGGTAACGTCACGCTGAACGCCACGCTCGACGGGAATTCGTCGGCCAACGCGTTCACGCTGACCGGTGGCGTGTGGGGTGGCGATTCGAATACGGCGAGTCTTTCCAACTCGCTAATCACTCTGGGACCGATCCAGAACCAGGGCTCCTACACGGCCGCGGGTTCGGCGCCGGTCGGCAGCCTGGTCAACCCGTACGCGCTGGTGATCGGAGTGCACCTGTTCTCCAACACTGGTGGAACGACGACAGGCGATCTGCTGGTGACCTCGGTGCCCGAGCCGGCGTCTGTCCTTCTGCTCGGCCTTGGCCTGCTCGGCGGGGGCGCCGCGATGCGCCGCCGCAGCCGGAGCCGCGCGTAACACGCTGAAGTCTGAACGAACCAGTCGACACGAACGGTCCGCCGCGAGGCGGACCGTTTTTGTTTTGGGACGTGCCGGCGCCCGTGAAGGGGCGTGCCGCTGCTGGCGGCCCGTAAAGGGGCGCCCTACGTGTTGATATCGGCCCGATCAGCGCCCGCCGATCTTCTTCTCGACCTCCTGAAATTCCGCCCGCTCGCGGATCGCCGGATCCTGGTTCGCCGCGTTCTCCAGCGCGCGTGCCGCATCGGTCATCCGGCCGTTGGCCGCGAACACCACGGCGGCGTGCAGCTGCACTTCGGCGTTGCGCGGCAGCGCACGGCTCGCGCGCGCCACGAAGGGCAGCGCATCCCGATCATTCCCCAGCAGATGGTGGATCCAGCCGAGCGTGTCCTCGACCTGCGCATTACCTCGTGCAAGGGTATTGGCGCGGGTCGCGAGCGGCAGCGCCGCCTCGGGCTGCCCGGCGCGGACGGCAAGGTGATAGGCGAGGTTGTTCAACGTGATCACATCGTCCGGATCGATCTCCAGCACCCGCTCGTACGCCTTGACGGCCTCGTCGTGGCGGCCCGCCGCTTCGTGCAATTGCCCGAGAACTCGCCAGGCCTGCAACGTTCCCGGCTCGAGCCGGACGGCTTCCTCGAACGCCGCCACGGCGCCAGCCTGATCGGCCCTGGCCAGACGCGCCTCCGCGCGCAAGAGCCACCGTCGCACGGCGTCCGACGATCCGTACAGCCTGGGGTCGTCGAGGGAGGGGATGCGCCGCTCAGAAAAAAGGGCCGGCAGCTCCGTGTCGGGATTCAGCGCCGCCTGCGGCAGTTCCGTCGACGTCGACGCGTCGCGGAAGGGTGCGCACAGCGGATCGCCGACAACGATCGTCTGCCAGCTGAGGCTCGGCGTCGCGAGATAGAAGGCCTCAACCAGATTGCGCCCCGCGAGATACGCCGGAAACAGGATCTCGGGACGTACGACGCTGTCGAGATACGGCTCACCGATGTTGCCCGACACACCGCTGACGCCCTGCCGGATCAGATCTCCGATGAGCGACTGATTCGAGCCTCCATGAATGTTCTGTTTGCCGGTGCCCGGCGTCCATGCCGGGGGCGGCTCGACGAACGTGCGGGCATCGGTGCTGAGGAACATGGCCGCGATCGCCCCGGGCGCAAACGTGATTTCCGGTTGCCGGACCATGAGTCCGGGATCGTTCGATCCCCACGAAAAGTAGCCGATCACGCCGGTCTCGCCGGTCACCGTCCGGGTTGTCGTGTCGTGGACCAGACGATCTCCCATTCCGGTCTCTTTCAGACGTTCGGCCGCCGTCGTGATCCAGCGATTCCGCGGATCGCGCAGGAGCGGCACGTCATCGAGCACCACCCTGGCCCCCTCGTTCGCCTGCGCCTTCCCCCGTTCGATCAGCGCCATCGCATCGTCCTGCGTGAAGCCGTCGAGACGGGTCACCAGATAGATGTCGTAGTCGGCGCGATTGAAAGGCCGTGCCTCTGAGACCGGGCGGTCTTTCAGAAAGTACGGATTCGGGACCGGGCCGCCGGGCGCGACGGTGGCGCCCACCATCCGCCGATAGAGCAGCGTCAGCTCGCTGTCGACGCTCGCGCCGGACCCCTGGCGCCCCGTTGTCCCGACGATGCGAAGCGGCACGCCTCGTGTGAGGACGATATAGAGGATCTGGTCCTGAAGCGATTTGGCGGCGATGGCCGAGGCGATCGGGGCCTGGATGGTCCGCTCGAAATCGGCTCGCGAGATGGACTCCGCCGTCACGGTGCGGATCCGGACGATCTGTTCCGACGGCACACCGCGGCTCTCCGCGTACCAGGCGGCGATCTCGAGGGAGCCTGGAGACGCTTCGTTGGCCACGACCAGGACGTTGCGACCCGTCTGGGCGAAGACCGGGGCCGCCAGAGCGCACGTCAACGCGAAGACCAGCGCCGTTCGATGGTGGAGCATGCGGGGGAGTCTAGCAAACGGCGTGGCAGCGGCCCGGCGGTAAACACGGCAATCGCGAACGATGCCAGCATCAGGGGGGACAAAATGCCCTGGAGCGGCAGAGAAATATCCGCTCGCAGGCAGACATTTCAAAGGGCCTGAGGCCGCCGGTCAGCATTCCGGTCGACCGGAGAACCAGGCAGCCTTCGGACCGGCTGGCGGGGCACTTGCAGGACTATGCCGTTCATGAAATCGAGCGCTGGCAGTGGGGAAGTGCGTCCCTTGATGTTTCAGTCTTTCGGGGAGCGGATCACCAAGCACGCCCGCCTGAACTGGCAGAACCTTGCCCTCGGCGACGTGCCCAGCCCGCCGTTCCTGATCCTGTTCATCAACTCGATCTGCAACATGAAATGCGAGCACTGCTTCTACTGGCAGCAGCTCAATCAGAAGAGCGACCTGACGTTCGAGGAGATCGTCGCGCTGTCGAACGACCTCGGTCCGATCGAGAACCTCAATCTCTCGGGTGGCGAGCCGTTCCTCCGCAAGGAGTTCGCCGCGATCTGCCGGCAGTTCATCCAGAAGAACGGTGTCAAGGAGATCTACGTCCCGACCAACGGGTACTTCACCGACAAGACGATTGCCGCCCTTCGCGAGGTGCTCCAGGACAAGACCCTGAAGATGTTCGGCGTCGAACTGTCGCTCGACGGGATGCCGGCGTTTCACGACGAGTTCCGGAAGGCGAAGAATTCGTTCCGCAAGTCGATGGAGACCTACGACGCGCTGGCCGAACTGCAGAAAGAGGATCCGCGGCTCCAGATCCACGCGATCTCCACCGCGACGGAAGCCAACATGGGCGAAATCCGCATGTTGACGACCTACCTCTACGACCGCTGCCCGCAGATGACGCACCACAACCTGGCGATCATCCGTGGCGATCGAAAGAACCCGACCCTGAAGGGGCCGGCCCTTCAGGAGTACAAGGACCTCTACGACTACGTCCGGCGCTTGTGGAGCCAGCGCGAGAAACACCGCTACGGTTCGATCGTCGAACCGATGCTCCAGTACGCGAAGCTGCGTGCGGCCGAACAGCAGCAGCAGTACGTGCCCTGCCGCGCCGGCGTGCTGAGCGCGGTCGTGCACGCCAACGGTGACGTCGGCCTCTGCGAGCAGCGTCCGCCGATCGGCAACCTTCGCCAGCACACGTTCATGGAGATCTGGCGCTCGCACATGGCCGCGGACGTCCGCCGGTCGATCAGCGCCAGGGAGTGCTACTGCACCAACGAGATCTTCATGTGGCCGAGCATCATCTTCCAGCCGGCGCAGCTCGCCAAGACGATGGTGGCGGCGCGGGTGTGGGAATCGGTAACGCCGATCAAGCCAGAGGAACGTGCGAACTACACGGATGCCGCCGCTGTTCTCGCGACCCCGGCCAAGTAGCGGCCACAGGCCAGGATCGGCGCGACGGTGAACCCACAGGGCCTGGCACATCTCGACGTCCGCGTCCGCGGATCGCAGCTGCCCCCGCCGGCCGCGGTGCGACAGTTGATTGCTCCGCTCGATGCGCTGCGGTCGGTCGCGCTCGTATTCACTGGAAACCCCGGACCCACAACCGTCGCCGATGTCGTGGCGTTGCAGCAGGCCTGCGCGGACCGCGGCGCAGCGTTCGCCGTGGAGTTCGTGCTGGAGTCCGATGCGGATGCGACGGCCGCTCTCGGACACACGCCCACGTCGCTTGGTCCCATCCTCGAGCTGTCGCGCTCCCTCCGCGAGCGTGGCCTGATCGTGCGGTGGTGGGTGCCCATCCTCGACGCCCTCGCATACCGGCTCGAAGGCCTCTTTTCTCTTGCCGCCGACGAAGGAGTGGATGCGGTGCTCGTGCCCGCGCACATCGTCCATGCAGCACTCGAGACCTCTCTCGACGACGAGAGCGCCCGGTTCGTAGCGGATTTCGTCAGGTATCGATTGCTCGACGAAGACCGAGGACGGTTCCCGGCAGCTCGAGCTGATTTTTACGAGAAGCTGCTCCCCGCGCTCGCTCTGCGCGATCTGAAAGCCGTTCGCGAAGGGGAATCCATCGCCGTCCTGGAGCAGGACGCGACGGGAGCGTGGACGGTCCGCGGCGAGGAGCGGCTGCCGCTGCGCCCAGTCGTCTCCGCCATCGATGAAAGTCCCCGCGGCGGGACGCGGCCGGCGTCACCGGCTGGCGGCCGCGCCGACGTGATCGAGGTCCTTTCGGAGGGTGTCCGGGCACTGGCGCAGTGGAGCAGGACGGCGCTCATCGGCCGCGGACGTGCCCGCCGCGAGCGGGATCACCCAACGAGGATGCGCCGCGTGCTCGTGATCGGGGCGTACGGGGGAGACCACATCGGCGACACGGCGATCTTTGGCGGCGTCCTCCTGCGGATCCACAAGCGGCACCACACGACCGAAGCAATCCTGGTCAGCCAGCGCCCGGAACACACACGCCGCCTCGCCGCCATGCTCGACGTGCCCGTCCACGTGACGGTGGAGGAGTACCGCCAGAGCACCGTCGGAGCGCTGCTCGATCGGGTCGACGGCGTCGTGTTCGCTGGCGGTCCGCTGATGGACTTGCCGAAGCAGCTTGTGAAACATCTCTACGCGGTGGCGCGAGCGCGCCGCAAGGGCAAGCCGTTCGTCATCGAAGGCATCGGCGCGGGTCCATTCATCCGGCGGGTGTCGGCGTCGACGGCGCGGCTGCTGGTGCTGATGGCCGAGCACATTACCGTGCGGACCGCCGACGACGCGCGGGCGCCGCTGCTGCGCGGGCTGGATCCCGTCGTCGGCCGCGATCCCGCGTTCGACTATCTCGAGACCCGCGGACCGCTGCTGACGCGCCTTCCGCAGGCCGATCGCCAGTGGCTCGACCGGCTGTTCCGCGAGACGGAGGGCCGGCTCACGGTGGGCATCAACCTGCGGCCGATCCGGCCGGACTACACCGTCGGGGCTCCGCCCGCGCAACGGGCCGAGTACACGCGGCAGATCGAGTCCCGGTTCGAAGCGCAGCTCGCCGCCGCCATGCGGCAGTTCCACGACGTTTCGGGCGCGCGCCCCTGCTTCATCTTCTATCCGATGAACGCGATCCAGTTCGGATCCTCGGATCTGCGGAGCGCCTATCGGTTGAAGCGGCTGCTCGGCGAGACGGTAGATTTCCGGATCTGGGAGGGTGACCCGAGCATCGATGGCATCGTTGCGCTGCTCCGTCGGGTGGACGTCGCGATCACGATGCGCTTTCACGCCACGATCTACGCGCTCTCGCAGGGAACGCGCGTCATCGGAATCGACTATCGGCCCGGGAAGAAAGACAAAGTGGCCGCGCTGCTCGACGACGCGGGGCAGGCGCAGAACTGCTGCCGGATCGACGAGATGACAACCGACTGGATGTTCGAACGCTTGATGGGGCTTACCGGTTCTGCCCGAACGGTCAGGCCCGATTTGACGGCCGCCGGCATCGGCGGAACGACGCTTCGGCCAGTTCGGCCGCCCGCGTCCATGTGAACCCTTTCGTCCGCTGGAGCGCCGCCTCACGCAATCGCGCCGGCAGGTCGCGATCGTCGAGAAAGCGGGCGAGGCAGCCGGCGATCGCCTGTGTATCTTCGGGATCGAAGAAGAGGCCGGCATCCCCGACGACTTCAGGCAGGCTGCCTCGATCGCTCGCCAGCACGGGCAGTCCGCACGACATCGCTTCGACCGCCGGCAGACCGAACCCTTCCCACAGCGACGGAAAGACCAGCGCGTCGGCGCCGTTCATCAGTTCGACCACCTGGGCATCGGAGAGATACCCCGTGAAATGCACGTGGCTGTCGAGCGGCGGATGCGTGCGCACGAACGCCTGCAGCTCGGGGACGTTGTCCCAGAAGCCCTTCCCCGAGGTGTCGCCGACGATGGCCAGGTGCGCGGCCGGATGGCGGGCGACCACATCGGGCATTGCCCGCAGCAGGTTGAGGATGTTCTTGTGGGCGTTCATCCCCCCGACGTAGATGAACAGGCGCGCATCGGCGGGGATGGCATGGCGCGCCCGCGCCTTCGCGTGAACCTCGGGATCGTCGATGACCCGGAAGACGGCATCCGCCGCTTCGGTCACCACGTCGATCCGGTCCGGCGGTATTCGCAGGATGCGCTCGAGGTCGCGCGCCGACGACTGCGACACGGTCATTGCGCGCGTCGTCTGCAGCTTCGCCAGCGCGGTCTTCGCCTGCCAGAGCCGGTGGTTCAGTTTCGTCGGAAAGAGGAGGTGCGGCAGCCGTTCGGCGGTCGTGTCGTGATAGCAGACCACGCACGGCGTCGTGCTGAAGATCGGGAAGTAGGAGTACACCGCGGGATAGAAGAAGACGTCGAGTTGCGCCTGGCGCACCAGGCGGCTCATCTTCCAGAGGTACCCGAGCGAACGCGAACTCGTTCCGACCGCGGATTCGGCGAGGTTGCGCTCGGTCCCGGCGCTGATCACCTCGACGCCATCGGGCATCGGGGTCGCCGGCGGCTGATCGAAGAACAGCGTGTAGCGGAAGTCGTCGTTGCGCGCGGCGAGTGCCGTGACCAGCTCGCGCGTGAACCGTCCGAACCCGCGATCGTTTCGCCAGCTCGTCGCATCGATCCCGACGTGCAGCGGCGTGGCCCTGGCGCACACGCCGTTACGTTACCACGCGACCTCAGCCTTCCTGAGCTGCGCAGATGATTGGTGTGACGTCGAGTGCCTGGGAAGGCGAGACTAATGTCTTGTTCCGGGATAACTTTCGTCGCGCCAGCGACGCCCCTTTCAGAGTCGTTGGACGGAGACGAGACATCCGGCAGGACCGTCTGATGGCTGCGCGTTTGCAGTATGATCCCGCCGGCGCCCGTCGCGCCTCGATCAATTACGACAATCAGATTGCCAGCCTTTGGAACAAGGCAGATGAGCAGACGCCCGTCGAACGGACCGCACGAGGGTGGCGTGGCCCTGGATGCCGGTGTGATCGACACGCACGCACCCACGTTCGGTGAGCCCGAGGTCCGCCGCTGGTCGACGGTGTCGCTGTTTGCCGCGCTGGCGATCCTCACGCTGCTGCTGCGGCTGGCCGGCATGACCGGGCTGATCGGCTCCGACGACCTCAACTACGTCAAGTTCGCCGATGCCGTCGTCGAAGGCCGTTACAGCGAGATGGTCGGCGGGGAGCGTGAGCGTCACCAGGGCCTTCGCTACGCGGTCATCCTTCCGCAGGCAGCGATCCAGCGAACGCTCGGCGTCAGCGAATGGACGACGATCCTGCTGCCCCTGGTGACGTCCACGTTGTCGGTGCTGCTGCTCGCGGAAATCGGGCGACTGTTGTTCGGACTTCGCATCGGACTGATTGCCGGACTCCTGTACGCCACGTTTCCGATTCACATCCTGCTCGGTACGATACTCGTGCCCGAGCCGGTCCTCGGGTTCTATTCGCTTGCCGGGGTGTTGTGTTACCTGCATGCCGGCCGGCGAGGCGGAATCCTCTGGTTCGTCGCAGGCATGCTGATGGGGGCGGCCTATCTCGCGAAGGAGCCGGCCGTCTTCGTCGGCGGCGCATTCCTGTTGCACGCGCTCTGGGAGCGGCGATGGCGCGGGGCAGCGCTCTTCGCGGCGGGGATGATCATCGTCCCCGTGCTCGAGCACGCGTACTACTATTTCGTCCTGGGAGACCTGATGTTCCGGCCAAACTCCACGCGCGTGTTCAGCCTGGACGAGCCCCAGAACATCGCCAACCTGCACCGGAACCTCACATACCGGCTGTTCATCAAGTATCCGAGCATGATGCTGGTGCCGAATGCGATGTTCGCGCTCCACTCGCTCGTGTGCGTGGCGCTCGCCGCGACGGCCGTGATCTTCACCCGGCGGCGCGGCTTCCTGATGCTGACGCTCTGGGCCATCGTGCCGTGGCTCTATCTCAACTTCGGATCCTGGACGATCGAGCACTACGCGCCCATGCCCACGGATCCTCGTTATCTGGAACTCGTCTATCCGCCGCTCATGCTTCTGGCGGCCGTGGCTGTCATGCGGGCGCTCGACATGGGCGGAGCGCGCGCACGCCTGACTGCCTGTTCGCTCATCGTGGTGCTGGTCGTTGGATCGGTCATGGGGATCCGCCTGAAGGGAACGGTGGGCCGGGCGGAGCAGATGGCCATGCTGCGCGAGATCTCGCACGTCGTGCGTGCCACCCCGGCGGAGCGGGTCTATACCGACGATGTGAGGTGGCGCCGGGCGCTGTGGATCTATGACGCGTCCGTCCTCGCCGGATCGCCCGCGGACGCCACCCTGATCGTGAGCAAGGATCCCGTTGGTCTGCCGGCGCTGCAACGCGTCGAGCCAGCCGCGGGAGGGGACGGGGGATCCCGTTGATGTCCAATCACTTGGCCGCTTTCCATGAGGCTTCGCCCGGCGCCCAGCTTGGTGTATCCTCACACTCGCACCGGCCACTCAGGAGACACGATGCGCACCGGCATGCCTGATCACGTTCTGACCGCCGATTCGTCCCTGCCACCGAGCCTGGCGCTGGCCTTTGCGCCGGTCCACAAGCTGGCGCTGGGGGTCGCCGTCGGTCTCGTCTGCGCCCTGCTCGTGTCGGCCATCACGGCGTTCCAGCTCGTGGTCGCGCCGCCCGATGCTCCGGAGCTGAACCTGCTGGCGCAGTATTTCTACGGCTACTCGGTCACCTGGCCAGGGGTCGCGGTCGGCGCGTTCTGGGGGTTCGTCACCGGCTTCGTCGCGGGATGGTTCGTGGCCTTCGTCAGGAACTTCGTGCTCGCGCTCTGGGTGATCATCGTCAAGGCGAACGCGGGTCTTTCAAACTCATTCCTGGATCACATCTGATGGCCGTCACACATATGACCGAACGCATCGATCGAGACGAAGAGCACCTTCGTCGCGTCATGCTGCGGATCAACGAGCAGGGTTGGGGGATTGCGATCGGGGCGGTCCTCGGGCTGGGGCTTTTCATTGCCACCAACGTCCTGATCCTCCGGGGCGGGTACGACGTGGGCGCCCACCTCTCGCTGCTCGGCGTCTACTTTCCCGGCTACTCGGTGACGTTCGTCGGCAGCCTGATCGGCTTCGTGTACGCCTTCGTGCTCGGCTACGGGATCGGCCGCACGATCGGCGTGGTCTACAACGGGCTGGCGCACCGGGCGCGCTGATCCGCCGACCGGCGCGGCCAACGCACGACGCCGCGCACCCGGCGCGGACTGAAGCCGCGCCCTGCCGATCAGCGGCCGTTCGTGGCGCGACCGGTCAGCAGACGCTGCTTCAATCCGCGGAGCTGCAACCGCAGGCGGAGATACTCGCGGAACGATCGCCTGCCGAAATGCTCGATGCCGGCTGGTCCCCTCAAATAAAACGTGTCCAGCCTCGGGAGCAGATGCGCGTCGTCTCCCTGGCGAAGCGGGCGCAACTCGGTCGTGCAGGCGCACGCGCAGGCGGCGCGAACGATCTCGAGCCCGGCGGACCCGCAAAACCCGTAGGGATACGCGAACGCCTCCGGCTTCGTGCCGGTCTCACGGTGCAGATCCTCGACCGATCCCCAGACCTCGTCTTCCAATTGCCGTGCGTCCAGCGTTCGCATGTCCGGATGCCGGCGAGTGTGTGCGCCCAGGCTGACGCCCTCGTCCTTCAATCGGTTGAGGCGTGTCCAGTCGAGGATCGGGAGGCTCGGCATGTCCCCCCCGGGCAATGCGGACCAGTCGTTCGTCTTACCCGTGAATGCCGTCGGGACGAACAGCGTGACCGGCAGGCCGTGATCGCGTAACCGCGGCCACGCTTCTTCCATGAAGTTCGTGTAGGCGTCGTCGAACGTGATCGCGATCGCGTCGCGTTCGACGTCGGTTCGCAGCAGATCCTGCAGCGGTACGACGGCCACCCCAGAGGATGCCATCCAGCGGACATGACGGTCGAACGTCGCGGGGGGAACCGAGATCACCGATCCGCTGGAATCGACGGAATGGTAGGTGAGGATGGCCTTCATCCGGCCTGCACCGCCGTCCCCTGGCCTCGCCGCGCCGCGCTCAGTTCATCGATGAGGCCGAAGTAGGCGTCCATGTGGCGTTCGGGCGTCCAGTTGCCTTCGTACGTCGCGAGCGCCTGGGCGCTCAGGGACTGCCGCGTCTCGGGACTGAGTCGCAGCGTGTCGAGCGCGCGGACCAACTCTTCCCGGTTGCCGTACGTCAACCCTCCGCAGCCATCGAGCATCTCCGGCAACGGTCCGAGCCGGTTGCCGATCACCGGCGTGCCGTGCGCGTAGGCCTCCAGCACCACGGTGGGGAACACCTCGAATCCCACCGAGGGGACGATGACGCCGATCGCGTGCCGGATCAGCTCCTCCAGTTCCGCATAGGGCCGCGCGCCGAGGAAGTGCACGTGTTCCGCGCCCTGGGCGAGTTCGCGTAACCAGCCCGCGTCGTTGCCGAGGCCTGCGAGCAGGAGGTCGGCATGCGGGTAGTCCTTGAACGCCTCCACGAGCACGTGCGCACCCTTGATCCGCTCCAGCCGTCCGGCGAACAGGAAATACGGCCGTGGGTGCGGCGATGCCGTTCCGGCTCGTGGCGGCTCCGGCCGGGGCAGGAAGTTCGGGATGTGGACGATCGGCGCGCTGACCTTCAGCCCCAGCTCGAGGTGCTTGTCGCGCGTGAAGCGGCTGGGCGCAATGATTGCGTCCAGGTGCCGCAGGCTTCGTTCGAGCAGGCCCAGCGATCGCCAGAGTTGCGGCGGGCGGCGGGCCTGCATCACGCACCGCAGGCACTGGCGTCCGGTGCAGGGTTCGCGGTTGAACCGCCACAGGACGTGCGTCGGGCACACGAGCCAGTGCTCGTGGGTCGTGTACAACTTCAACCCGTCGCCGTAGGCGAGCGCGGTGGGCCCGATCAGCGACGTGTTGTGAAAGTGGACCACGTCGAAGCGTCCGCGCGTCAGGAGGCGGCGGAGCGCCCCCCGCTTCAGCCCCGGCGAGCCGGTCTGCTGCGTGATCAGCGGTGACAGACGTCCCGCGCGGCTCCGCAGGGCATGGTGCACGATGGCCGGGTGATCGTCGTACGGGCCCGACGGGGGCACCCCTTCGGGGCGCAGCATGTCGAAGGCGTCCACGCAATGGGCGACTTCGACGTGGTGTCCCGATTCGGCCAGGAGGTTGGCCAGGCGGCGGATCGTGATGCCGTCTCCCCCGAAATTGAACGGGGGGTAGAACGTGGTGACCAGGCAGAACCGCAGCGGCTGCCGAGGCCGGCCGGGGGCGGGGGAGTATGACATCTGGTGCACCGGCGGATATATAGTATTCGACTCCGCGCATGACGAAGGCGATAACTCCGGGACCCGTGGGGCCCGCGCAGCCTGTGACACGGAACGGTCGCCTGACGCCTGCGGACTGGGCTGTCGTGGGTGGTCTCGCCGCGCTCGCCACCGCGCTCCGCTTCTACAATCTGGGCTCTCCCCTCTGGTTCGACGAGATCGTCACGGTGGTCGACTCGGTACGGAACCCGCTCTCGACGATCGTCACGCACTTTCCGGGGAACAACGATCATCCGCTGTATTCGGTGCTCGCGCGCGTGTCGGTCGTGGCCTTCGGCGAGAGTCCCTGGTCGCTGCGGTTGCCGGCCGTCCTGTTCGGCGTGCTCTCCGTTCCGCTGCTCTATCTGCTCGGGGTCGCGGTCACCGATCGTCGTGAAGCACTCGCGGCGTCGCTGCTGCTGACGGTCTCGTACCACCATGTCTGGTTCTCGCAGAACGCCCGCGCGTACACGATCCTCCTGTGCTGTGCGCTGCTCGGCACGCATGCGCTCATCCGCTGGCTCGACACGGGGCGCCGCTCCTTCCTCGGCCTGTATGCGGTCGTGACCGCGGTCGGGGCGTACGCTCACTTGACGATGGTGCTCGCATCCATCGGCCAGGCACTGGCGCTAGCCGTCGACTGGACGGTGCACCGCCGATCGTCACGGCTCCACGCCGAATGGAAAGCGGCCGCGGCGGGTTTTGCCGGCGCCGCGGTGCTGACGGTCCTGGCGTATGCGCCGATGCTCGCCGACGTCAGCGCGTTCTTCACCACGCAAACGGCGACGGCCACGGAGGTTGCGACTCCCGGCTGGGCACTGCTCGCTACGCTGCGGGGATTGGAGATCGGGTTTGGCCTTCGATGGGGGATCCTGGTCGGACTCGTGATCGCGGCGGCCGGCACACTCAGCTATCTGCGCGAACGGTCCGTGGTCGCATGGCTGTTTCTGTTTCCGTTGCCCGCGACCATCGCGCTTGCGCTGCTGTTCAATCGTCCGGTGTTCCCGCGATTCGCCTTCTTCGTGGCGGGATTCGGCCTGCTCATCGTCATGCGCGGCGCCGCGGTTCTCGCCGAGTGGATCGCCAGACAGGCACGTCTGCCGTTGTCGCCGGACCGCGCCCGGACCCTCGCCGTGGCTGCCGTGACCGTGCTGGGCGTTGTCGTATCCCTGCGGAGCCTGCCGTACGGCTATCGCCATCCCAAGCAGGATTACGAAGCCGCCGTGAGAGCAGTCGACGAACTCGCCACGCCCGGAGATCGCATCGTCGTCGTCGGAGATCCAGCGTCGATCCCGATCAACCGGTATCTGCACCGGCCCTGGCCTCGAATCGACACGGCCGACGACCTGCGCGAGATTCAACAGGACGCGGGACGTGTGTGGGTCGTCTACACGTTCCCGTCCTACATTCGCAATGGACAGCCGGAGTTGTGGAGCATTCTCACCAACGAGTGTCAGGAAGCCGCGGAGATCGACGGCAATGTCGCCGGCGGCGCGATCACGGTCACGCGATGTCCCTGACCGTGTTCCGCGTCGCGTCCGTGGTGGGCCTGTTGTGGCCGTGCGCCGTGCTGGTCGTTTCATACGTCGCGATCGCGTGGTACACGTCGACGCCGTGGCTCTGGTCGACGATCGTTCACGAGTCCGGTGACCGCACGCTCGGCCAGACGATCCTCTACTACCAGCACGCCGCGCGCGAACTGCCGGTCGACCTGATTCTTGGGCTGGGTGTCGGCGGAAGCGTGGCGTTCCTGTTTCCGCCCGGACGGCGGCGGCGTCGCCGCCGGATGCTGTCGTTTGCCGCCGCGCTGATCGTCGTCTCCGCCGTGATCCTGGTCGCGACGGTGAGCATCGGCGGTCTGCCGATGCTGACGGAGAACCTGCTCCAGATGCCCACCCGCCCCGGGGAGCCGCTGGAGTGGGGGAGTCACTGGCGCTATCACCTGTTGTCGCAGCTCTCGCTGCTGTTCCTGTCGTTCGGGCTGGCCGCGCCGGTGCTCCTGCTTGCCGGCCGGCGCTCGGGTCACCGGAGAGGCGCGGCGGTCGTCGCGGCATCGGTCGCGGTGTTCGCCGTCCTGACGATCATCTTTGGTTTCGGATCGGAGTCGCTCCGGGATCCGGTGTACCTGGGGCACCAGGCGCGCGAGGTGTTCACGCACGCGCTCGTCGGGATCCCGCTTGGGTGGGGTGTGTGCCTGGCGCTCGCTCGCGACTCGTGGACCCGCAACGAGTCTGGTTCCGTATCGCTGGCCTGGCCGATCGCGTCCGGTGCCGCGGGCGTCGCGCTCGCCCTCTATCTGGCGGCCGCATCGGTGCTGACGTCGGCCGCGTCGCAGGGGCAGTCAGACAGCCTGGCGGTGCTGATCTTTCCGCACTTCTTCGAGCACGTTTTTTCGTACATCGTGACCGCGCTCGCCGCCGCCGTCGTGTTCGAGTGGTCCGCGGGGGATCGGGGATGAGGGATGGGGATGGGGAATGGGGGGCTCGGGACTCGGGACTCGGGCCTCGGGGCTCGGGGACTCGGCAAGCGATGCTAATTACCCGGCTTCCCGTATCCCCCATTCCTCATCCCCCATCCCTCATCCCTCATCCCTGCTGATCCTGCACCGCCGGGCTGTTCCGCGCGTAGGCTAGTCGAACCGCGTCGGACAGCAGCTCCGGCGCCGCGGCCCACAGGCATCCGCTGTATGCCAGCAACGCCCCCAACGAGACGAGGATCGAGGGTCCGGCCGCGATCCCGACGGCCCCGGCTACGAGCGCGATCGCCGTCGGAGGCAGCGCCGGCCGTACGCCAGGGAGCGGATCCATGTGCCGGTGTGCGCCGAGATGCGCGAGCACCCAGCCGATGAAGTTCCCGGTGACGGCGGCGATGGCGCCGCCGAGGGCGCCGTAGGCCGGGATCAACAGCACCCCGCCCGCAACGATCGTCGCGGCGCACGCAAGTTCGACGCGGAGGAGGGTCGCCTGCCGTTCGGCGGCAAGGAGGCTCCACCGGGCATGACCCGAGAGCAGCCGGATCGGGAGGATCCAGATCGCGGTCGCGAGAACGGGCGCGCTGACGCGGTAATCGGGTCCGAAGATGGCGGTCACGAGAACCGGCGCGAACAGCGTGATCGCGAGGGCCGCGCCGATGCCGATCCAGGCGATCAGGCGGTACGAGCTGGCCATGAGCCGTCCCCAGACGGCGGGATCGTCGCGCAGCGTACGCGCGATCAGCGGGTACATGTTGAAGAAGTACAGTCCGCTGACACTGACCAGTGCGATGACGATGCGCTGGGCTGCGCCGAGCCAGGCGGCCTCGACGCTTCCAGCGAGATTCGCCACCAGCAGGACGGGCGCGTAGACCATGAACGGCCAGAGCATGTTGGCCGCTCCGACCGATGCTCCGGTGCGAATCAGCTCCCAGGCGCCGGTGAGTCGACGGTCGATCGCGATCGGGATCGACAAGGTCCGCTGCGCGCCGAGGAAATAGAGGCCCCCCATCACGGCGGCGGTTGCTTCGGCGGCCCCTACCGCGAAGATGTCGCCGGGACTCCGGACCGCGAACATCACGAGTATCGCGAACAGCGCCGACTTGAGGGCCTGCGCAGGCGCGACGTACGTCATGCGTTCCAGGCCCTGCAGCAGCCAGTCCTGCTTCAGCGGGACCGACAGCAGGCTGAATCCGAACAGCCAGATCAGGGTTCGTACCGCGGGATCCGTAGTCGTCACCGTGCCCACGAGACCGACGAGTGGAATGACCGCCATCGCCAGCAGCAGCCGGGCCATCGGGATCCGCGCCGCGAGTTCGGGTGCGCGCGACCGGTCGCGTGAGACGTAGAGCGTGCCGATCGCCCCCATGCCGCCCTCGACCACGACGGCCGCGATGGCGGCAATGGCGACCGCGTACTCGACGAAGCCGTACGATTCGGCCGAGAGCGTCCGCGTCAGGTAGGCGAACCCCACGAAGCCGAGCGCCATGCTCAGGAACTGCCCGAAGATCAGGGACGACAGGTCCCACAACATCCGGGGGGAGCGTGACGCGATCGACGCGGGTCTCATGGGTGACTTCGAGCGTTCCGGCACCGCGCGATCGTGCCGGTGGACGGGATCCGGACGCGGATGGCGTCAGCGATCGACGACAACTCCCGACGGGCTGACGGTGACGGGAGCCGCTGGTGCGCTGGCGGCGGGTCCGGCCGGCGCGTGTGCAGGGAGGGCCCCGGGCAGGTGAACGTCGAACTTCCTGGCGGCAAGGAACAGCATCGTGCCGGTAGCGAACGACACGCCGTTGTACAGGTGATAGAGCATGTGGAGGGGCACCACGCGAGCCGCGAATCCCCAGCCACGCTTCTGTGCAAAGAACCGGTAGTAATCGCGCCCCCAGAAGATCGCCAGTCCGATCGGCCCCGCCGCCGCGGCAAGGAATCGTTCATCGGCCACACCCATCGCGGCCAGCGCCGTGGCCAGATAGGCGGCGACGACCGAGAGCCGGTCCGTGTGGCGCACGTTCAAATCGCTGCCGAACTGCTGGTAGCGCAGGATCAACTGCGTCCACGGGATGCCGCGGTCCAGCACATCGGATTTCACCATACCACCGAGCGTCCACCGTTTGAGGTGGCAGACCGCCAGTGACGGATCCAGCATGATCCGGTGGCCGGCGCTCGACAGCCGGTAGCCGAGATCGATGTCTTCGATGGACGGCCGCTCGAAGCGCTCGTCGAATCCCCCGACCGCCATGAACGCGCTGCGGCGGACGCCGCCGAAGCCGGCCCAGAAGGTTTTGGCCGATGGGCGCGACACCCGGTGCACGTAGGCATGCGCCAGGTTCTTGTATTGAGAGACGAACCCTTTGTCGCCCGGGTGTTCGTCGTACGCGCCGAACACCGCGGAGACGTCCGGTTGCTCCTCGAAGATGCGCGCCATGCGATCCACGACGGCGGGCGAGGCGACGACGTCGGCATCGACGAAGACGAGGACGTCCCGCGTCGCCATCGCCGACGCGACGTTTCGTGCGACCGCCGGCCCGCGTGGACCCGCGATGTCGATCACCCGCGCGCCGTACTTCGCCGCGAGCGGGCGGCAGTCGTCGACGGCGCCATCGGCCGCGATGATCAGTTCATCGCCGGCAGCCAGCGGCGTGACGCCGGCCAGGGCGCGTTCGAGGAACGTCAGCCCTTTGTGAAACGGGATGATGATCGACAGCTGCGGACGCATACTACCGGGCCACTGAATGGTTCTCCGCGGTGGAGGTGAGGTATTCCGGGGTCGGGACCATCGGCTGCGTCGATGCCAGCAGCCGCAGGTCGATCGACGACTGGCCCCCCTCGGTGACCTCCTCGAGATACTCGTCCTGCCCTTCGAGGTTCCACAGGTCGTGCTTCGCACCGAGGAGGTTCCTCACGGCGAGCATGCCGGTCACCATGGAGTGATCCTGGTTGTTGTAGGTGTGCGTGCCGTTGCGGCCGATGGTCATCAGGTTCGAGAAAGTGCCGATGTACGGCTTGATGACCGCCAGGGCCCCTTCGTACGCTTCGTCGTATACGGGGTAGGCCTTGGGCGCATGGACGATGGCCCCGCCTTCGACCTTTGCGGGGTCGACCAGGCCGATCCTGGCAAGTTCCGCGGTCCCGAGCTTGATGAGATCCGGTTCCGACATCGACCAGATCTCATCGCCGACCGTGCAGAAGTATTCGAGGCCGAGGCAGGTCTTCGACTCGTCGGGGACCATCTCGGGACTCCAGTTCTTGAAGTTCTGAATGCGCCCGACCTTGACCGACGGATCGTGGATGTAGATCCAGTTGTCCGGGAACATGTCGCGCTCGTCGATGATGAGCGCGACGGTGAGGAAGTCCCGGTACTTCAAACGCCCCGCGGCATCGCGAACTTCTTGCGGAGTCTGCTCACCGAGGCTCCTGATCAGGTGCCGGAGCGGCATCGAGGAGATCACCTGTGACACCGGCTGGAGAGTCCGCTCGCCGTTGGATTCGATTTCGACGGCGTCGACGGCCCCGCCGTTGTGAATCAGGCGGGTCACCCTGGCGTTCAACCGCACTTCGCCGCCATTGCGTTCGACGTCCCGCGCGAACGCCTCCCACATCATCCCTGGGCCAAGACGCGGATACTCGAACTCGTCGATCAGGGTCTTGATGGTCTTGCCGGCCTTGCGGTTGCGGCCGGGGGCGAGCATGTTCATCACCGCGCTGGCGAGCGAGAGCCCCATGATGCGCTGCGCCGCCCAGCGGGCGCTCAGCGCGGTGCAGGGGATACCCCACACCTTCTCCGTGTAGGTCTTGAAGAAGGTCCGGTACAGGCGCCTGCCGAACCGGTTCGTCACCCAGTCCTCGAAGCTGACTTCGGGGTGGATCGGCTTCAACTGCGCCATCACGTAGCTCGCCAGGATCCCGACGCTGCGAATCGGTCCCAGGCCCTGAAGCGCATTCATCGGCTTCAGCGGATAGTCGAAGAAGACGCCGTTGTAGTAGATGCGCGAGAGGCGTGGGCGGCGGATGAAATCGGACCCGATGACCGAGCGCCATAATTCGGTGACGACGGGGATCTTGCTGAAGAACCGGTGCCCGCCGATATCGAAACGAAACCCGTTGTGTTCGACCGTCTGCGACAGACCGCCGACCCGCGGACCGGCCTCGAGTACGAGCACCTTCTGACCGATGCGCGCCAGTTCCAGAGCGGCAGTGAGTCCGGCCGGGCCTGCCCCGATGATCACAATGGGCCGGCCCGGTGCTGACAGCGAAGCAGTGGGCATGTGCCGCGGCACATCCCTGATTCGTGCCACACCGTTGCACGGCCCCGAGCGCTTTGATTATCAAGATTTACGGGTAGATGGCCTCAGGACGGCTGAGAAAAGGTGTTCGAGGAGCAGACTAATGTCGGCCCCCGGCAGCGCATTCACCGCCTCCCCGGACCGGCCGGTCCACAGTACTGGATACCCGCTGGCGCCGGAGTGCGGGAACGGCCATTGCACCTACCGCCCCCGTCTTCGTTTCACAACAGCAAGGGAGCCCATTGTGGGGGTCAGCGTGTTGCACGCGAATCGCCAGGCGCCAGCGGCCATTGCCACGCTGGACGCGAACGTCGGTCCTGAAACCATACCGGACGTCGACGTCGCGGTCGTCATCCCGGCCTACAACGAGGCGGGCGGGGTCGGTCCGATCGTGACCCGGGTCCGCGACGCGCTCGCCGGTACCGGGTTCTCGTTCGATGTCGTGGTCGTCGACGACGGGTCCACGGATGGCACGGCGGTCGAA
>DASWVN010000061.1:0-10892 GCA_036401215.1 Vicinamibacterales bacterium
CTGAGCGAAGGCCTCCACGAGTTCAGCTACATCGTCCGCGCCACGACCGCCGGGACCTTCCGAACGGCCCCCGCGCGCGCCGAGGAGATGTACACGCCGGAGATCTTCGGACGGACCGAGACGACGGTGATCGAGGTCAAGAGGTAGGAGCTGCGCGTGTCAACTCCCAACTTCCAACTTCCAAGGTCCAAAGACCAAGGACCAAAGGCCAAGGACCAAGGACCAAAGGCCAAGGACCAAGGGCCAAAGGCCAAGGACCAAGGGCCAAGGGCCAAGGACCAAGGGCCAAAGGCCAAGTTCCAACTACCAACCTCCAACTCCCAAGGGCCAAAGGCCAGGTGGTCGAAGTTGCGTCTTGGTCGCCTGGGAGTTGGCTCTTTGGGAGTTGGCCGCTTGGGAGTTGGTCGTTTGGGAGTTGGCTCCTTGGGAGTTGGCTCCTTGAGAGTTGGCTCTTTGGGAGTTGGCCGCTTGGGAGTTGGCCGTTTGGGAGTTGGCTCCTTGGGAGTTGGTCGTTGGAGGTTGGGAGTTTGCGCCGCGCTCGCGGTGCTGGCGGCGCTGGCATGGCTGCGCATCGGTCCGCTCCCGGCGGCGCTGCTCGACGATCCGCCGCCATCCACGCTCGTGGTGGATCGCAACGGCGCACCGTTGTACGAGGCGCGTTCGGGGGATGGAACACGCGGGATCAAGCTGTCGGCCGACGACCTTCCGCCCATGCTGGTCGCCGCCACGCTCGCGGCGGAGGACCGCCGCTTCTGGTCGCATATCGGTGTCGATCCGGTTGCGATCCTCAGGGCGATGAAGACCAATCTGGCCGAGCGCGCGATCGTCGAGGGAGGGTCGACGATCACGCAGCAGGTGGCGAAGCTGCTCCTCAGCAGGCAGGATCCCACCCGCAGCCGCGGCTGGGGCGCCAAGCTTCGCGAGGCGGTGATCGCGCTGCGGCTCGAGCACCGGTTCGAGAAGCGCGAGATCCTCGCGATGTACTTGAACCTGGCGGGCTACGGCAACCAGATCGCCGGCGCCGAACGCGCGAGCCGCGCCTACTTCGGCACCACCGCCTCGATGCTGACGCCGGCGCAGGCGGCGTTTCTCGCCGGTCTTCCCCAGCGTCCGTCGGCCTTCAATCCGTACCGCAACCGCGCGGCCGCGATGTCGCGTCAGCGCACGGTGCTGGCGCGGATGGAGGATGCCGGCGCGCTGTCGGGTGAGCAGCTGGCACTTGCGCGCGACGAGCAGCTGACGTTCAGGCCCGCCTCATCGACCTTCATGGCGCCGCATTTCGTCGAGATGGTGCTCGCGGCGGCGGGTGATTCTCGTCCGGAACGGATCGACACGACGATCGACCGGACGCTGCAGTCGCAGGTCGCCGGGATCATCGAGAGCCACCGGCCGGTGCTGCAGCGGCACGGCGCCGCGAACGTCGCGGTCGTCGTCCTCGACAACGCGACCGGAGAGTGGCTGGCGTGGGAAGGGTCCGGCGATTACCTGGACGCCGCGCATGGCGGAACCATCAACGGTCCCGTGATGTTGCGCCAGCCGGGATCCGCGTTGAAGCCGTTCACGTACGCTCTGGCGTTCGAGGAGGGCTTCAGTCCGGCGAGCGTCCTCGCCGACATCCCTTCGAGCTTCCCGACCGCCGAGGAGGGGATCGTCTACAGTCCGCGCAACTACGACGGCAGATTCCGCGGGCCGATGCTCGCGCGGGCGGCGCTCGCGGGATCCGAGAACGTGCCGGCGGTGGCGCTCGCCTCCGAGATCGGCGTCCCGAAGCTGCTGCGCTTTCTGAGCCGCGCCGGCATGTCGACCTTCGAGAAGACCGCGTCGCACTACGGCCTCGGGCTGACGCTCGGCAACGCGGAGGTCAGGCTCGACGAGCTGACCGCCGCGTATGCGGCGCTGGCGCGCGGCGGAGAGTGGCTCGAACCGACGTGGCAGGTGAAGTCCGGCGTCCGCAGTTCGCGCCGCGTCGTTTCACAGAGGACCGCGTTCTGGGTGACCGACATCCTCGCCGACAACGAGGCGCGCGAGTTCATCTTCGGCCGCGGCGGCAGCCTCGAGTTCCCGTTTCCGGTGGCGGTGAAGACCGGCACGTCGCAGGCGTATCACGACAACTGGACCGTCGGCTATTCGAAGCACGTGACGGTTGGTGTGTGGGTCGGCAACTTCGATCGGACGCCGCTGCGCAACTCGAGCGGCGTGACCGGCGCCGCGCCGATCTTCCACGCCGTGATGCTCGCCGCCAACCGTCGCGCGCATGGCGGTGTCACGCCAATGGTGTCAGAGGCGATCGTGGCCCCGACCAGCGACGCCGTTCAACGCGAAGTGTGTGCACTTTCGGGGATGACCGCCAACGCGTGGTGTCCGAACCGCAGGCGCGAGTGGGTGGCTGCGGAGTCGCACGATCTGCCGTGCAGCTGGCATCACATGAGCGACGAGGGGCTGGTGACGATCCTTCCGGCGGAGTACGCGAGCTGGAATGGGGCGCGCGCGCTGGGTCATGTCGCGAGGGCCGGCTACTCGGGCGGGTCGTCCATCGGTGACCAGATGGCTTCGACCGGTTCGCCTTCCGCGTCACCGGTTTCAAAGCCGAAGGCGCCCGTCTTTTCCATCGCCAGCCCCGCCGACGGCTCCACCTACCTGATCGATCCGACGCTGCGCCGCGAGTTCCAGACGCTGTCGCTCACGACGGTCGCGGGATCCGGCGCGATCGAGTGGAAGGTCAATGGGCGGTCACTCGGCAGGTCGAGCGATCCGGTGGAGTGGTCCCTCGTCCCCGGCACCCACCGCCTCGCCGCGCGCGACGCCCGCGGGCGCACCGCCGAAGTGACGATCACGGTCCGCTGACGTAGGGCGCGGCTTTACGCCGCGCCAGGCATGTAGGGCGGGAGTTTACGTACCGCCCCGCAAGCCCTGAAGGTCCGGGATGCCAAGGTACGTAGGGCGGGGCTTTACGCCCCGCCTGGGCTTTATGCCCCGCCGCGTGCGGCCAACGATCGACTCGCTCGATCGCGCGCTTCGCGAAGCCGCGGACGTCCTTACTCGTGGGCCTTCGGATGAACTTTGATCGCCTCTCCGCGTTGAGGAGTCAATCGGTACGCAACACGAGGAGAGGGTCTGCCTGGCTCGCTCGGCGCGCCGGGAGCCAGCTCGCGGCGAGAGTCACGCTGAGGATCACGGCGCTTACGGTGATCAGGTTCGCAAGCTGCAGGTCCCCGAGTGCAGGAATCCGCGCCGAAACAACGCTCCACACGGCGAATGCCGCCACGGCGCCCAACCCGATCCCCCCGCCGCCCAGAGCGGCCGCGTGGAGCAGGAGAGCTGTCTGCATCCGGTGCGGAGACTCTCCGAGCGCAAGCCGGATCCCGAACTCGCGCGTCCTGGACTGGACGCCATGGCTCAGCAGAGCGTAGAGCCCCACGAGCGCCTGCACGGCGGCAATCCCCCCAAGGGCCAGCAGCAGGAACATCGCCATGCGGCGCTCTGCCAGTAGCGCGGCCCGGGCCTCGTCGAACGGCATCACGTTAAAGAGAGGGACGTCAGAGTCAAGGCGCGCCACCGCGTGCCGCAGCTGCGGAATAAGCGGTTCCGGGTTACCGATACTGTGAACAACTGCGTGAGTCGACCACTGGGGCGGGGGGGACGTCAGGGGCAGGAATACGGCTGGCTGCGCTTCTGCCTCCGCTTGCGTTCGGAGATCCCGCACCGCGACCCCCACGATTTCCGCCCACGTGGAGTACGGCAATGTCGGCGTCAGGTCGAGTTGCCGGCCTACGAGGTCGACGGGTGCGACGCCGACGGCCCTTGCCACGCCGCTGGTGACGATCACCACTGTCGGGGTGCGGTCCCCCTCACCGGAGTTGAATTCCCGGCCCGCGAGAAGATCGATGCCGATGGCCGAAAAGTATCCGGGGCTCGCTCGAAATTCAAGCGCACGCGTTGTCGATCGCGGCACGCCTTCGACATGGATCGGCATACGCCTTCCCCCCATCTGAGTGCCCGGGACGTAGTTCGTGATTCCGGCATGAGCGACTCCGGGAACGCTACTGAATGCCTTTTCGAGTTCGTCGTAGAACGCCCGCACCTGCTCGGGCGACCGGTACTTGCCGCGGGGCAGCTCCAGTTGCATGACGAGCACCCGGTCGCCACGGACCCCGACCTCTACCCCCAGCACATCATGCACTTTGCGTGCGATCGTTGACGCGCTGACAAGCAACGCCAGCGCCGCGGCGATCTGTGCGACAACGAGGATTCGACGAAGGCGTGGTCTGGGAGGGGCAGACATTGACATCGCCGCGCGCGACCGCGCTTTCCTCCCGATCCCCGGCCACGACGACAATCCCGGCGACAGTGCCGGAACGATGCCCGAGACGCCCCCCGTGATCAAGGCGAGGAGCGCCATGGCAGCGAACGCCCGGTGGTCCACCGTCACGACGGCAGCTCCGTGTACTCCGGGTGGCAGCAGCTGTCTGGCCGCTGCCACAAGCCACTGAGCGGTCAGGGCTGCCAGGGCAGCTCCGGCCAGCGACAGTACGACGCTCTCGAGCAGGACGTACCGAGCGAGCCGCCACGGCGAGGCTCCCAGCGCGTGACGGATTGCGAGCTCCCGTTCGCGCCGCGAGACGCGAATGAGCAAGAGTCCTGCAATGTTCAGGCACGATACCACCAGTACGATGAAGGCGCTTGCGGCGATCAGCACCAGCACGGGCCGTACAGGCTGCGATAGCGCTTCTCTCAATGGCTGGATCCAGACCGATGATTCGATCCCGGGCACACGCGGAAAGCGTTCCGCGGCGATCCGTTGCAGTTCGGCGCGCACGTCCGAGAGAGGCACACCCGGGCGCACACGGATCAGCACCTCGTATTGAACGGTTTCCCCAACGAGCTGCGAATCGATCCCGCTGGGAATCCAGACTTCGGGTGCGTCGGGTACTTGGACGGCGCCGGGTAGTACGCCCGTAATTATGAACGGGCGGCCGTTGACGAACACCGACTGCCCTGCGACATCTGTCCGTGCGGCGAACCGACTGCGCCAGAGCCCTTCGCTGATTACCGCCACTGTGCTTCGGTCGGCCGCGTCCCGATCCGTTAACAGGCGTCCGACTAACGGCTGGACGCCCAGGACGGAGAAGAACTCTCCAGATACGGCGGCAGCGCGGACCCGATCGGACGTGGTTCCGCCCAGCGTGACCTCGCCACTACTCGCGACGGCCACGCCGTCGAAGAGAGCCCCGTCCGCCATTTCGGGAAGCACCGCGAAGTCCCAATTCCGATAGGCCCGTCGCTCGACGAACATGTCGCTGGCACGCCCGCCGGTCAGAAACAAGCGTTCGGCATTCTGGTAGGGCAGCTGGCGAAGGAGTACGGCATCGAGGACGCTGAACACCGCCGTGTTGGCCCCGATTCCGAGCGCAACGATCATTACCGCGACGGCGGTGAAGGCCGGTTGGCGTGCGAGACCAACGACGGCCGCACGGATGTCCTGAACAATGGCTCGCATCACGTTGCTCGTTGAGCGCTCAGTGTGAGCTTTCACTCATCGTTGGGTCAAGACAACCCGAAAGCAACTCGCCGGCTTGGCGAGTTGACCTGTCCTCTTCGAGAGGCCTGAAAGGGCCAATTCAGCAGAGGGAAGTCTTTCGGGAGGCAACGATGGTCCACCGCGTCCACACCCGGCGGCCGCACCGCCGAAGTGACGGTCACGGCGCGCTGATGTAGGGCGGGACTTGACGCCCCGCCGCAGGCCCCCTACCGCTCGATTCGATCGATCGCGCGCTGAGCAAAGCTGCGCACGTCCTTGCTTGGGTCTGAAAGAGCCCTTCTCAGCGCCGGGAGGGCTTCCCTCGCAGCCGGGCCGATGCCCGCGAGGCCGATGCATGCGCCGTTCCGGTCCCCTTCGCTGGCAGACCCAAGCAGTCGAATGAGGGCCGGCACGGCCGAGACGCCCGCTTCACCGATCACCGCGATTGCCTGCGCCGCCAACTCCCTTACGCGACCGTCCTCGTCCTTCAGAGCAAGAACAAGTGCCGGCACGCATTCACCGATAACGAGGCGCGGTTGTCTTTCGCGGTCGTACCAGTTGCCTCCTGCGACACCCAGGAACAGCGCCACGTTCCGGCGCACTTGCACATCCGGATCACTCAGTCCTCGGCACAGCGCTGGCAGAGCCGGCGAGCCAAGGGACCAGAGCTGGTCGTACACCTCACGGCGACGCTGTTCGAGTGGCGTGTGTACACCCGTTGACGGAGCGACACCAGGAAGCGCGGCAGGGAATTGACTGAGCGCCTGAACGAGTTCCTCGGGCGATTGGATAGGCAGGGGTCCCTGGGCGACGCAGGCGCGGCCTCTTACCGCGATCCACTCGAGCGAGCCGTCAGCCTGGTTCACGCCGGAGTCGGTGATCCAGAGCTGCAGCGTTCCGCGGCCGGCCTGCTCGATGTCCTTGACGCCGATACCCTTGCCGGGATTGCGCGTGGCGATATCGACGAGCGCCGCCGCCCGCTCGTATTCAGTCTTCGAGGTGACGAAGTGGAATCGACGAGGAGAGAGTCGGGGTGAACTCTCCTCAGTCCCGATGTACCGATGTGGGGCGGTCCTGAAAGGTGGTGAAACGATCCAGAGGTAGTCGTTCAGTGATCCGATCGGTCCGACGCTGATCGCCCATCCTCCGGGCGCTTCGGCGGACAACCTGAACTCCAGCCCACGGCCGATCGGGGTCTTGAATGAGGTGCCCGATGCCAGGCGGTCCGGTGTTTCGAACGTTACGCAGTCACCCTGACTCTGCCTCGACGTATCGGGCACTTGGCTCACGGTCAGCGTCGTGACCGACACGACCAGTGCGAGTGTCGATCCAATCACTGTCAGTGCGCCCCAGGAAACTCGCAGCATCCGCTACATTGGCTCGTCCGCACTCGGGCCGTAGATCTGCGGCACCGTCGATCCCATCGGCCGCAGGTACGTCGTGATCTGGCCGCGGTGATGGACGATGTCGAAAAGGAAGCTCCAGGCCATCGGCGAGGCGGGACGCTGCTGGCCGAAGAACTCGAGCGTGCCGTTCAGAAACGTGCGACGTGCGACGTGCGGCGTGCGGAGGGGCGGCCCTGCGGGGGAGTCAATGACGAACGGCGAAGCGCCATTAGGCATTCGACATTCGTCATTCGTCATTGACAGGCGCGAGCCCAGCGAAGGACCGAGCGCGTCCCTACGTTCCGTTCTCGATCTTCGGATCGTGGCTGCTCGTCCGACCATCCGTGTGAGTCGCAGTGACCGTGTACGTGTACACCGTCGTGTTGTTGTTCTGGTCGGTTGTCGTGACGGGCGTGCCCTGCCTGCCGTTGCCGCTCGTCCGGGTGAACTCGCCCGCAGCCAGGCCGCTGATTCCGAATGTTGCGATCTCCGGATCACACGTCCACTGGATCACCGTCGCGCCGTTCGACGCCGGAACCTTGATGTGGTGAGGGCGGACCTTGCCCTTGTTGTGCTCCTCATCCCAATAGACGGTGGCGTTGATCCGCGGCATTGTCGATCTCCTTGTCCTCCTGATTGACGGGGGCGGGCCGGAGGGACTGCCCGCTGGCGATGGCACGCAGGTACCGTGGATCGCGGTAGCCGATTGCGCTCAGTTTCTCCATGAGAGGTGCCGCCTCGTCGCGGCGTCCGAGGCGCAGCAGCGATACCGCCAGCGGATCGAGCAGGCGGTAGTCGCGCGAGCCGCGTGCCGGCCCGGCGATCGCCTCGTGTGACCCGTGCCAGTGCTGCGTCGCGCCTGAAGCGTCGCCTCGCGCGCTCGACGCCATGGCGAGCAGCGCATGCGCGAGGCTGGACGATCGGGCCGCATGAATATCGTCCGGCGCCCTCTTCAGGAGTTCTTCTGCCGTTCTCACGGCGACCGCTGCTTGCGCCCTGGCGGCATCGATCTGACCGAGCGCCAGCAACGCTTCGCCCAGCGCACGCTTGTGGTCGGCGAGGTCTCGCTTGAACAGCGCGTTGGTCGGATCCTTGTTGGTGAGCGTCTGTGCGATCGTGACGGCCTGCTTCAACAGGGGCATCGCCGCCCGTGGCTGGTCGCTTGCCAGGTGCGCGGACGCGAGAACATAGAGTCCGCTTCCCAGTTCACGCTGCCAGTTCGAGTTGGCCGGATCGCGTGAGGCGAGCCGGCGATACGCGTTCACTGCATGCTCGTACTGGACGATGGCGTCGGAGGTCCTCCCCTGGGCGGCAAGCACGTGAGCCACGTGCGCGTACCCGATTCCGCGCCGCAGCTGGAACGTCGTGTTCGATGGATCTTTAGCGAGGAGCGCTTCACGGATCGTCAGCTCGGCACGGAACTGCTCCAGCGCCTCCTCGAACCGGCCGATCGAGCGCAGCACCACGCCGATCAGGTTGTGAGATGCGGCGATGCTGTGTCGAAGGTCTTTGTCAGATGGACTCTTTGCCAGCAGCGCCTGCTCGACGACGACGGACGCGCGGTACTGTTCGAGGGCGCCATCGAGGTCGCCGCGCGCTTCGAGGACGGAGCCGATGTTGCTGGTCGCGTACGCGAGTTCCCGGCGCCAGTCGTCCCTGGCCGGATCGATCGACACGAGCCGCTCGGCAAGCTGGAGATACGCACGAAACTCGCGTTCGGCGGCATCGAGCCGGTGCCGGCGCCAGTCGACGAAGCCGACCCAGAAATGACTCTGGGCGAGACCGAAAATGCGGTCGCCATCATCCGGACGACGTTCGACGAGCGTGCGTGCGAGCGCCAGCGATTCCTGCAGCGGCGGGGCGGCGCCCTCGAGGTTCCCCTGCGCGATTCGTACTTCGCCGATCTGGTAGAGCGCCGCGGACCTTCGCAGAAGCTCCTCGTCGCTGAGATCGGTTTCCGGAACCGCAGCGAAGTAGTCCATCGCCTTGTTCCCGATCTCGTCGAGGATCTCCAGTCGTCCGACCGGTTCGAGCCGCTTGCGCAGATCGCCGAGCATGAAGCCGATGAGGTCCTCGGCCTGCACGCGACGACGGTCCGCCTCCTCTCTGGCGGCAACGGCGAGGGTCCGCTCGCGCGCGAGATCCACGGTGTACTTGATCGCGCCCATCAGCGCGGCGAGGAGGATCACGCCCACGGCCGCGTTCCGCATCAGCCGTTTCGGGCGGTCGTGAATCCAGGCCAGGCGGGCCGCGGTCTCGACCGCGGTCGGCCGCTGCGCCGGCGCCAGCTGCTTCAGGCGATTGATGAGAGCGGCAACCTCGCCAGGCGCTCCGGCGGGTGCGAGCGTATCGGCTCGCTGTGCTCGTTCGAGCAGATCGCCAAGACCGAGACCCCGCGGATACGGACCACGACCCGTGTAGAGTTCCTGGAGCAGCAGACCGAACGAGTACATGTCGCTTGCGGCCGTCGCAGGTTCACCACGCGCCTGTTCGGGGCTCATGTAGGCTGGCGTGCCGGTGAGCGCGCCGCCTTCGGTGCGGACGTGGAACTCGGTGTTGCCGTCCAGTTCGCCGCTGCCCGGCGTCGTGCGCGTCAGGTGCGGGTCGTCATGTGCGTCGAGGCGCTCCATCGTGGGAGCACTCACGGCAATTTCAGGAATGCCGTCGACGGAATCCACCGATCGCGCGAGGCCGAAGTCGAGCACCTTCACGTGATCGCCTCGCGTCAGCATGACGTTGCCGGGTTTCAGGTCCCGGTGGACGACCCCGGCAGTGTGAGTGACGACGAGTACGTCGGCGATCTGCTGCGCGATCCGCAGGCGGCTGGCCGGATCGAGGCCCGCGGCGATCGCACTCTGAAGGGTCTTGCCCTCGATCAGCTCGAGTACGAGCCAGTCGCGGTCTTCACCTTCGATGTAGTCGTAGACGCGGCAGATGTTCGGATGATCGAGCTGGGAGAGAAGGCGCGCTTCCCTGACGAAGCGGGCTTTACTGACGGCGTCGAGTCGCTGCTCGGGCTTGATCGCCTTCAGCGCGACCCGGCGCTTGAGCGTCTCGTCGATCCCGGCATAGACCTCCCCCATCCCGCCGGCACCAAGCGGATGGAGGATCCGGTAGTGCGAAATCGTGTCTTGCACGGGGATGGCCGGGCCACCGGAGGGCAAGAGTCTATATCTAAACTGGCCAAACGGAAGGTTGCGGCCGTAAATTCAGAACGTTTTTCTATACCTTCGATCGGGACCCGAGCAGCCTGGCGGCCGTCTCGATTCGTCGGTCCAGCCTTCAAGGCATCACGTCAACGTCTTCCGGTAACACCGGATCCGCTCGACCTCTTCGAACCCGAGCGCGCGGTGCGCCTCGGCGCCCACGTGGTTGTCGAGCAGCGTGTCGGATGCGAACTCCTGGCATCCGCGTTCGATCGCCCACGCCTCCGCCGCCTCGACCAGCGCACGGCCGACGCCGCTCCGTCGTGCGTCCGGCACGACGTACCACCCTTCGAGGTATGCGACCCGATCGGTCTCGCAACCCTCGGCGTAGGAACGGATCGACAACTCCGCGAATCCGAGCGCCTCCCCGGCATCGCCGGTTGCGATCAGCACGGCGAGCGGTTCGCGGAGGCGGCCGGCGAAGAACGTGTCGATCTCTGATTCGTGCTCCGCCGTGGCCCCCTCGGGCCACAGCGCGGACCGCATGTGCAGCCAGGCCTCACGCTGATCGGGCGTGACATGACGAACGTGGACCATCCAGCCGCATGCTAGCATTCGCCGTGCACCGGCCCGAGTACAGCATCCCCAAGGTCATCCCGAGAAAAAGGGGACAGTCACCTTTTTTGTAAGGTGTTGAAAATAAAGGACCGAATAGCGTCAGCGCGCTATTTTTGAACGGTCAACTATCGGTCGCAGGCTGACGTCTTAGAGTGGAAGGATGGAGGCAGTTCGATGGTGAACCTGCTCGTCGGCGGCGTCGCATTGCTGTCAATGGCCGTTCAG
>DASWVN010000062.1:0-7673 GCA_036401215.1 Vicinamibacterales bacterium
CAGAACGTCGTGCAGCACATCCGCTTCAACGGTCCGCTGTTCCGGTTCCTTGCCGCGGTGGCTACCCCCGAAGTCGCGGCGAGAATCGCAGTCGGCCTGGGGCTGCTCGCCGCGGCCTGGGCCCGATGGAAGCTGCCGGTCGATCACGCCGCGGCGTGGGCCTGGCCGATGGCGATCGCGATCGCCTTCGCACCGGTGGTCTATCCGTGGTACCTGCTCTACCTCACGCCGTTCCTGCTCGTCCCCGCGACGCTGCCGCTGATCGCGTGGACCTGCAGCATCCTCGTAACCTATTTGGTTTGGGAAGCTGCGCGAAACGGGGGCCGATGGGTCGTACCGCCGGCAGCGCTCGTGGTGGAGTATGGGATCGTGCTTGCGGCTGCGGGCGTCCTGGTCTGGTGGCTTCGCCGCCAGCCCGCCACCCCGGCGGCCGTTTCGGAATCGCCGGGCTAGAAAGCTCAGCTGCTCTGAGCACAGATCTTGCGATCGGCTTGTGCGAGGAGCGGCAACATGGCACACGAGACCAGAGGGCGACAAACCCGGCACGGCTTGTGGGTAGCTGCGTTCACACTCCTCGCCGCTGCCGCCGCCGCGGCCGTTCCCGTCGCCGACAGCTTCAAGGCGACGTCGACCTCTTCGGTCCGCGCGCTCATCAGCGACAGCAACCTTCATCAGTACAAGGCTTTGCGCCGCATGCACGCGGCGAGCGAGCGGTTCGATCACGAAGGGTGGATGGATGCGTGGACGGAACTCGACTCCCGCGGATTCCGCTATCGGATCGTTTCAGAGCGCGGTTCCGACACGATCCGCAACCGGGTCCTGCGCACGCTGTTGAAGCGGGAGCAGGAACTCATTGCCAACGGCGACTTCGGCCGGGGGGAACTGACGCCGGAAAATTACGAGTTCGGCGCGGAATCTTCCGGGCCGGATGGCGTCCGCTACGTCCTGATCAAACCGAAACGCAAGGATTCGATGCTGATCGACGGCCGCATCGTCCTCTCGCCCGAGGGAGACCTGCTCCGCGTCGAAGGGCTGCTCGCGAAGAACCCGTCGTTCTGGACCAGCCAGGTGCACGTCACCCGCTACTACTCGCGAGTGGACGGCGTGCGCGTCCCGATTGCCACCGAATCGATCGCCAAGGTGAAGCTCGCCGGACGCTCGCGGCTGAAGGTCGAGTACGAGTACGAATCGGTGAACGGGCGTCCTGTCGGGACCGTAGCTTCAGCCGTCCAGTAGCGGCGGCGTTACTCGTCTTTCTTCCGCTCTTCAGGCTCGTTCGGGTACTTGATCACATCATCGCCGCCGGACTCGACGGTGTGGGGTTCAACGGCTTCGGCGTTCCTGCCGAGGTCCCCCTCGAACGTCGAGATCTGCAGCGTCGGATCTCCGTAGCTGCCCCCTTCGCTCCCGATCTCACCCGTTACCGGCAGTTTCTTGTCGGCTCGATCATCGGTTCTGCTCATGCCCGGACCGGTGAGCAAAGCGGACGCCACTCGCTCGTTTCACGATGACGCCAGACATCGCGTCGCGTCCGGAACGCCGTGCGGTCGGGATCACTGCGAAGCGCGCGGTGGGCTCTGCTCCTGCCAGCCCAGCGCCACGAACAGCACGTGCACCTGGCCTCGCTTCGGGGCGAGCGCCATCCGCTCGATCTCGACGGGCTGCTCGTAGCGGGCGGCGATCTCGTGCAACGCCTGCCGGACCTCTTCGTCGAACGACTCGAGCTTCTGGCGTTCCTCTTCCAGGCGCCCGGTCGCGCGCCTGACGTCCTCGGCCTCCTTCCGGCTCCGTCCGACCCCGCGCGCCGCGGTCGTCGCGCGGCCGAGCGTAGTTGCGCTGATCACCTTGCGGCCAAGCAGTGCTCCCACCGCCGCCGCGCCCCACGACAACATCGTCTGGGTCTTCTGCTGGGACGCCTGCTGCTGCTCGCGCTCGACGGCTTCCTCCGCACGATTGACCCTGGCGGCCAGCGACTCGCGCTTCGCGGCAAGCTTCTTTCGAGTTGCTTCGACTTCAGCATCGCGCTGTTCGCGCAGCGCATCCTGCACGCGCGCACGAAACGCGCGCTCTTCTTCGCCGGCGTTCGAGGTCAGCCTGGTCGCACCGTGGCGCAGCAACTCGAGACGCTGTGTCCGTGAGAGCCAGGCGCTGAACGCCTTCTGCCAGGAGGCGTAGTTGCGCGGCTGCTGCGCCGCCGAGGGCACCTCTTCGAACGAGGCCCCGGCGGCCGGCTCCTTCCGCAGATCGCCGGCTCGCACGCCGATCTCCGTCGCGTGCTCCCAGTCCACAGACACAGGTCCGTCGAGCACCGGCGCCGCGAAGAGCACTTCGCGGGCCGTGTCGACACCGAGCCTGGTGTCAGTGAACGCCACACGGGCAGCCCCGATCACGACCGGGCTGTAGGTCAACGCCGAGGGGTCGACCTGCGAAGCGGGAACGAAATACTGCTCGATGCCAGGCGGCAATACCGGACGGGTCGAGACCGGCCGGCTCGGTGCGGGAGGAGTCGGTGCGGACGGCGTAGCCACCGGCGGATTCGGAACGCCCGCCGATTCCTGACGATCCGCCATCAACTGGGCGATCTGCGGTTTCGAAAGCGGACCACGCAAGTACGACATCGCCCAGCGTGTCTGGAAGAGAACCGGCTTCGCCTCGTGGACGTTGTGCAGCAGGAATACGCGCTTGTCGAGGCTGGACAGGATCCGATCGGCCTCGCCGCGATCGAGCGATCCTCCACCCGCACCTTCGAGCCCGTCGAGGAGCCGCGCCTTGTCGCGCTCCGTCTGCAGCCGGCCGAGAAACCACGTGCCGGTATTCGCCAGCCCCTTGTAGTCGAGGTCCACCGGATTCTGCGTGGCCAGCACCACCCCTACTCCGAATGCCCTCGCCTGCTTGAGCATCGTGAGGAGCGGCGCCTTCGAAGGCGGATTCGACACGGGTGGAAAGTATCCGGCGATCTCGTCCATGTAGAGGATCGCGCGCAGGCTCGACGTCCCGGTCTGCGCGCGCATCCATCCGAGCACCTGGTTCAGCAGCAGCGAGACGAAGAACATGCGTTCGCTGTCGCCGAGGTGCGCGATCGAGAAGATCGAGATCCGCGGCTTGCCGTCCGCGGTTCGGAGGAACGCCGCCGGATCGAGCGGCTCCCCTTCGAACCAGCTCTCGAAGCCGGGCGCAGCCAGGATCCCGTTCAATTTCAAGGCGAGATCGAAGCGGTCCTTCTCGGGAAAGAAGGACTCGAGATCGAGGATCCCTATCTTCTCGAACGAGGGCCGCTGCACCTGGTGGATGATGGCAGCAAGGTCCAGCCCGTGCCCTGCCTCCCATGCGTTGGTGAGGATCGTCGCGAGGAGCGTGTGTTCACGGCTGCGCGGCTCGGCGTTCGCGCCGGCCAGCGACAGCACGCTCGTTGCCGTGTTGCCCGCGCGTTCAGCCAGCGCCTCACGATCGCCGCGGATCGCCGCCGGCGGTGGATCGAACGAACTCAGGACCGACACCGGCAACCCTGCGCGGCTCCCAGGCGTGTAGATCGCGAAGTCGGCTGATGCGCGCAACCGCTCGATGCGCGCGGCGTCCTGTCCCCAGTCGGCGAGTCCCTTCTTCCAGGTGTCCGCCTGTTCGGCGGCAAACGCGTCCGGAGTCTTCCCGCCGCGCCGCGCGTCCTCTTCGTCGATCCAGGGTCTGAACTCCGAGGCCGAGAGGCCGGGGAACGTGAGCAGCAGGTTCCCGAGATCCCCCTTGGGGTCGATCGCAATCACCGGCACGCCGTCGATCGCGGCTTCTTCGAGCAGGCCGATGCACAGGCCGGTCTTCCCGCTGCCGGTCATGCCCACGCACACGGCGTGGGTGACGAGGTCACGGGAATCGTAGAGGATCGGAGTGCCGGCCGCCGTGCGGGCAGCCTGATCGTATTCGCGTCCGAGATAGAAGAACCCGAGCTTCTCGAAATCCTGCATGGATCTATTCTCACCCGGGATCAGGGTGCTTCGGGGTGCGTCAGGGTGCGTCAGGGTGCGTCAAGGTGCTTCGGGGTGCGTCAGGGTGCATCGGGGTGCGTCGGGGGGCTGCGGGCCTGCCGCGCCGAAGCGCGACGCGCGAAGGCGGGTGCGTCGGGGTGCGTCAGGGTGCAGAGGGGCCTGCCGCGCCGAAGCGCGGAGCGCGAAGGCGGGTGCGTCGGGGTACAGCGGGGCCTGCCGCGCCGAAGCGCGAAGCGCGAAGGCGGGGGCCTGCCGCGCCGAAGCGCGAAGCGCGAAGGCGGGGCGTCAGGGGCGGGCGCCCGCCGTCCTTTGACGATGCTCAGGACGGCGGGGGATCGATCGCTACTCCACGGCCAGCGCGCGCACGGGATCGATCCTGGTCACCCGCCGCGCCGGAAGCAGGCTGGCGGCGAGGCTGACGATGATCAGCGTGGCGACGACGAGCACGAAGACGGAGGCGTCGCGCGGATCCACGCGGTAGAGCACCGGTTGAAGCGCTCCCGCGGCGAAGATCGCGAGCGCGAGGCCGAGCACGATGCCGACGGCGAGCTGCACGAGGCTGCGTCGCATCACCAGCGCAATCAGCTGCGGCCCCTTCGCGCCGAGCGCGGACCGTACGCCCATCTCCCGCGTCCGCTGTGAGACCGCGAACGACATGACGCCGTACAGTCCGGCCGCGGCGAGCAGCAGCGCACAGATACCAAACGCCATGAAGAACGTCCCGAACGTGTTGTAGAACCACGTCTGCTGCTCGATGACCCGGCGCAGCGGTGTGACTTCGTAAATCGCCAGATTCGGATCGAGCGAGGCCACCGCCGCCCGGATCTGGGGCGTCACGCTCGACGCGTCTCCTCGCGTGCGGATGGCGATCCGCACGCCGTTGGCGACGTCGCTCTGCGCGATCGGGATGTAGTAGCCGACCGGGCTCGCGCCGTTGTTGCCGATCCCTTCCATCAGGAGGTCCGGCACGACGCCGACGATCGTGAGCCAGGGTTCCTTGCCGCCCGGGCGGATCCGCTTCATCTGGCGGCCGACGGGATCGACCCCGGGGAAGTGCACGCGCGCGAACGACTCGTTGACGATCGCCACCGGCTGCCCGGTCGCATTGTCGTGCGTGTCGAATTCGCGGCCGTTGAGCAGCTTCACCTGGAACGTCTCGAAGTAGCCCGGCGTGACGATCCCTTCCCGGGCGAGCGGCGAGTCATTTTCGTGCGCGTACGATTTGCCTTCGATCTGCACCGGGATCGCGCCGTTGCCGGCCGCCGGCAAGCCGTCCGACAGCGTGGCCGATTCCACACCGGGCACCGCACGCAGTCGCGGCAGCAGTTCCTCGAAGAAGCGGATGCTCGCGGCCGAGTCCGGATAGTCCTCACGGGGCAGGTCCACGCGCGCGGTGAGGATGCTCTCGATCGCGAACGGCATCGGCACGGTCCGCAGCTGAGTGACGCTCTTGATCATCAGGCCGGCGGCGATGAGCAGACCGCACGACACGGCAAGCTCCGCGATCACGAGGCCGCTGCTGAACCGGCCCAAGCGGCCGCTCGTCGACGACCGGCTGTCGTCCTTCAAGGCCGCTCCCGCCGTGACGCGTGACGCCTGCAGCGCGGGGATTCCACCGGCGAACAGACTCGCGAGCACGATGAGCCCCAGCACGAACAGCAGGATCCGGTGATCGAGTTCGAACGTGATCCAGAACGGCGGCGGGTTGACGGAAAGCGCCTGCGTGAACCAGCCCATGCCGAGCACGCTCAAGCCGATCCCCACGAGGCCGCCAGCCACCGCGAGCACCATCACCTCGGTGAGGTGCTGACGGATGATCCGCCCGCGTGCCGCGCCGAGGGCCAGCCGGACCGCGACTTCCTTGCGGCGCATCGCTTCGCGCGCGACCAGCAGGTTCGACACGTTGACGCAGGCGATCAGCAGAACGCCGATCCCCGCACCGAGCATCGTGAACAACAGGGCGTAGATTTCGGGCCCCATCGCCATCTGGGTATAGGGGACGACACCGGCGCTGACGCCACGGTTGGTCTCCGGAAACTGCTGCTCCAGTTGCGTCGCAATTGCGGCGGCCTGTGTCGACGCCTGGTTGACCGAGACGCCATCTTTCAGCAGTCCGACGACCCCGTACGTCGGACCGTTGCCGCGCTGTGTCGCCAGGGGATCAACGCGCAAAGGGACCCACAGCGACTGGCGGAACGGGAACATGAAGTTCTCCGGCATCACGCCGATGATCGTGAGCTGCCGCCCATTCGCGTGGATCGTCTGCCCGACGATATCGGGTGCACCCGCGTAGCGATCGCGCCAGAGATCGTGACCGAGAAGAACGACGGCGTCGGACCCGGGCTGCTCATCCCCGTCCCGGAAGCCGCGGCCAAGGATCGGCTGCACCCCCAGCGCGCGGAATGCTTCGACACTCAATTGCGCACCCAGAAACCGTTCCGGCCGCCCCGGCTCGAGCGACAGGTTGTAGGCGCCCATCGCGTAAGCGCCGAGGCTTTCGAACGATGTCTGACGCTGCCGAAGGGTGTCGAAATCGTGGACCGGCATCGGCATCCGCGGCTGTCCCTGCGACACGTTGGACGCGAACACCGCAACGATGCGATCCGCATTCGGAAACGGCAGCCCCTTGAACAGACCGCCATTGACGACGCAGAAGACGGTGGTGCTGAGCCCGATGCCGACACCAAGGGTGAGGATGGCGACCGACGACAAGGTCGGATACCGCAGAAGCATCCGCACGCCCGAGCTGAGGTCGCGGAGGAATGTGTCCATCGCCTACCCAGACGAATTCGGGGGCTGTGCGGTTCGGTTCACCTGTCACCGGTGATTTCCAGGGGGTGCGCGAGTTCCAGAGGGTGAAGGTCCCTCAATCGGGGCGCCTATCGCTGAATCCAGTACTCCATCGGAACCGACAGCAAGGGATATCGCCGGCGCAGCTCGATGACGCGCCCGGCATACTCCCCCTTGGGGAACTCGTTTCGGAGCAGCCGCCGCTTCAAGACCTTGATTTCGTACTTATAGAGGTCCCGCAAGGCATCCCGGAGCACCTGCGGAGGCGTGTCGGGCCGCGGCCGAAGTCCGTGGAGGGCGAGCTCTTCCAGAACTTCGGGGGTGTAGATATACGCCACGGCAGCATCCTAACTTGCCGGCTCGTCTGTTAGTATTTCGGCCATATGAAAAACACGCTTATCGCGGCCGTTGCGGGGCTCGTCATCGCCGCCGCGCCGGTCCTCACCTCCGAAAGGATCGACCCGGAGATCAACGCCAAGATCCGCGCCGAGGCCGAGAACAACTCGCAGATCATGCGGACCATGCACTACCTGACCGACGTGTATGGCCCGCGGCTCACCGCGTCACCGAACTTCACCAACGCCGCCGAGTGGGCCGTGAAGCAGATGACCGAGTGGGGCTTCACGAACGGCAAGCTCGAGCCGTTCGACTTCGTCAATTCCGACGGCACGCCGCGTCCCGGCTGGCTGAACGAGCGCTTCGCGGCGCATATCATTTCGCCCGTCAAGGACAGCCTCGTCGGTGAGGTGCTGGCGTGGACGCCGTCCACGAACGGCACGGTGACCGCCGAGGTCGTGCACCTTGTTCCGCCGACCCGCCCGACCCAGGCGGAGCTGGACGCGTGGATCAAGGAGATCACGCCGAAGATCAAGGGCAAGATCGTGTTCGTGGGCGCCCACACGCACG
>DASWVN010000063.1:0-6404 GCA_036401215.1 Vicinamibacterales bacterium
CCTGTTTCCCACGTCGATCACGATCACCCGGACATCCGAAGACGACTTCAAGTCCCGGCAGCTCGTCGTCTCACTCGACGGCCAGCGGATGGGAGAACTGCTCTGGGGCGACTCGATGCTGTGCGAGTTGCCGCCAGGGCATCACACGCTGCACGTCCACAACACGCTGGTGTGGCGGACGGTAGAATTCGTCCTCGGCCCCGGCGAGCAGATCTTCTACGAAGCCGTGAATCGCCCGGCGCTCCTCACCTACTTTCTGCTGCCGATCTTCGGGATCGGTCCCCTCTACGTCACGCTGCGGCGGATGGCCTAGAGGGAGGAAACTCCAAACTTCAAACTCCAAACTCCAAACAAACTCCAAATTCCAAACCCAAAATGTGCCAATCGGCACCCTCGGCGTTTGGCGTTTGGCGTTTGAAGTTTGGAGTTTGAAAGGTTCAGAGAAGGCCGAGAGCCTCGATCACGGCTTCCAGCCCGTTGACGACCTCCGCGAAGCGCTCGAAGTCGATCTTGTCGGGTGTGTCGTTGGCGGTGTGGTACCAGGGATACCGCCAGGGGGCGGTGTCGGTGACCATGAAGGCGGGATATCCGGCCTGCCAGTAGGACCACTGGTCAGACCAGCCCGTGCCCGGCAAATCCATAGGCAGCGCGGCGGCCTGGAGCGGCACCGTGGCCCGCGCGGTGAACGCGCGCGCCGCCGTCTCGAGCAGGTCGCGGGATGCTTCGTTGGCGACGAAGCCGATGAAATCTCCGATGTCCGGATACAGCCCGCGCAGTTCCTCGGCCGGATATTGCTGGCTGCCGCGCTCGGTCGAGTAGTAGCCCATCGTCTCGAGCGACAGCATGCCGGCGATGCGATCGCCGCGCGACCTGGCGGCGTTGGCGTGGACGAGGCTGCCCATCTGCGGGGTCTGGAAGAACGGCGGTTCTTCGTTGACGAAGGCGACGAAGCGAATGGTGCGGCCCGGCCGGCGACCGGCGAACCGTCGCGCCAGTTCCAGCATCGCCGCGATGCCGGTCGCGTTGTCGTTCGCGCCAGGACAGCCACCGACGGTGTCGTAATGCGCACCCACCACGATGGATTCGCCTGGATCGCCGGTACCGGTCAGCTCCGCCTCCACGTTGCTCACCGGCAGGCGCGAGATCTCGTACGTCTGCCGTGACGGTGAGTAGCCGGCCTCGCGGAACTGTATTTCGATGTACTCGAGCGCGCGCTGCAGGGACACGAAGCGCCAGATGTTCCGCTCGCCGATGTCGGATGCGAGCGTGGACACGTGTTTGCGGAGCCGGTTCATCGGAAGGAAGGCGTGAAACTGCGAACTATGAACTCCGAACTGCGAACTCCCAGTTCATAGTTCGACGTTCGTAGTTCATAGTTCGGAGTTCCTCGTTCGGAGTTTCCGCTCGCCGCGCTATTTCACGGCGGCGGCGTACTCTTCGTACGTGCCGCGGAAGTCCTCGACCCGCGACTCCGAACCCGTCGAGGAGTCGAAGTGCCAGATCCGCGTGCCGACTTCCTCGATCAGATCCTGGTCGTGCGTGACCAGAAAGATCGTGCCCTCGTACTTCTGCAGCGCGACGTTGAGCGCGTTGATCGATTCGAGATCGAGGTGGTTGGTCGGCTCGTCGAGCACGAGCACGTTCGGCTTCAGCAGCATGATCCGGCAGAAGAGCAGACGGGCCGTTTCACCGCCCGACAACGCCTCGGTCGGCTTGAGCCCTTCTTCGCCGCTGAACAGCATCTGCCCGAGCAGGCCGTGGATGTCCTGGCGCGCCGCGTCCGGATCGAACTGGTGCAGCCACTCGACGGCGGTCATCCCCTTCTGGATCGCGCCCGTGTGGTCCTGCGCGAAGTAGCCGATCGAGACCTCGTGCCCCCAGCGGACGCTGCCCGCGTCGATGTCGCCAGGTGACGGCGGCAGGTTCGGCGAATCCGCCATCAGCGCCTTCAACATCGTCGTTTTGCCGACGCCGTTGCGGCCCATCAGCACGATCCTCTCGCCGCGCGTCACGACCGCGTCGAAGTCGTCGATGATGGTTTGCCCGCCGTGAGCCTTCGTGATGCCCTTGGCCTCGAGCACCGTCCGCCCCGACGGCCGGTTCATCTGGAATCGGATGTACGGGCGCTGGATGTTCGAGCGCGCCAGTTCCGTCGTCTGCAGCCGTTCGACTTCCTTGCGCCGCGACTGCACCTGGCTCGAACGCGTGCCGGCGGAGAACCGCGCGATGAACTCGTTCAACTGGGCAATCTTCCTTTCACGCTGCGCATTTTCAGACTCGACGCGCGAGCGGATCTGGGTCTTCGCCAGCACCATCTCGTCGTAGCCGCCCGTGTAGGTGATGATGGACTGGTAGTCGATGTCGGCCGTGTGCGTGCAGACGGAGTTCAGGAAGTGCCGGTCGTGCGAAATCACGATCAGCGTGCCGTCGTAGCGCACGAGAAACTCGCGCAGCCAGTGGATCGAGTCGAGGTCGAGGTGGTTCGTCGGCTCGTCGAGGAGCAGCGCCTGCGGATTCCCGAACAGCGCCTGCGCGAGCAGCACGCGGACCTTCTGGCCCCCCTGCAGCTCCGACATCTTCCGCTCGTGCAGTTCGTCGGCAATGTCGAGCCCCTGGAGCAGGATCGCGGCATCGCTTTCCGCGGTGTAGCCGTCCTCTTCGCCGACGATCCCTTCGAGTTCGCCGAGGCGCATGCCGTCCTCGTCGGTCATGTCGGCCTTCTCGTAGAGGGCCTCGCGCTCCTGCAGGGCCGCCCACAGCCGCGAGTTGCCCATGATGACGGTGTCGAGCACGCGGTACTGGTCGAAGGCGAACTGGTCCTGGCGGAGGACGCCGAGCTTCTCGGGGCGCACGACCGTGCCGGACTGCGGCGTGAGTTCGCCGGTCAGCAGCTTCATGAACGTGGACTTACCGGCGCCATTCGGCCCGGTAAGGCCGTAGCGCCTCCCCGGAGAAAAGGTCGCATTCACGTTCTCGAAGAGCACCTTCGAGCCGTAACGCATGGAAACGCCGTTGACTGAGATCATTGCGGTAGCACCACTACGTAAAAACTTTTCCACTGGGGAAACATTTGATTTTACACGAAGAACGCCGGTTTCGCAGCTCCTTGCGGGGCCGCGGCTACCAGAGCGTTCGCGCCGGGTACTGCGTGACCAGCGGATCCGGGGTGAGGAGCACCAATCCGTGAACGATCGCCTGGCTCACCAGCATGCGGTCGAAAGGATCGCGATGCAGGTCCGGCAGCCGCGTGACGTGCAGGGCGGATTCTTCATCGATCGCGAGGGCGGCGATCCCGTGAGCCTCGCGCTGATGCGGCACGAACACCCCGGGCTGCTGCGGCAGCGGCAGCCGCCCGCGCTGCCACTTGATCGCGATTTCCCAGGCTGACGCCGAACTCAGGAACACTTCGTTCGCCGGATTTGCAAATCGCGCGCGCGCCGCCGCAGACAACTCCGGGGCATCGGTGATCAGCCAGAGGAACGTGCAGGTATCGAGAAGCAGTTTCACGCGCGCTTTGGCTTACGCGGCCGCTTTCGGCCGGGGCCCTCTTCGGCCACGCGCGACGCCTTCGTCCGAATCGGCGGGAACGTCACCTCTCCTTCGAACGCCTCGATCTCTTCGGCCTCGAGCGGCGCAAAGAACGCCTCGGGGATGGCAAACGTGCCTTTCGCCTTGCCGATCGGCCGTGGCGCGGTGCGCTGGACTGGCACCGGCCGCAGCTCGGCGACCGGCTGGTTCCGCTTGCAGATGAGGATCTTTTCGCCGGCGACTGCCCGATCGATCAGGTCAGACAGCTTCGCTTTGGCTTCAAAGATGTTGACCATGATCATAGTCAACATCTTACCATACTGCGGTGCTGCCTCGCGCGGGCTGTTATGGACCGATCAGCGTACGGCGGACGATGTCCGTCAGTGTGAGGGGATGCGGAGAACGCGGCGGGTCGAGGCGGAAGACGGAGCGGCCAACCGTGCTGCCGGTGATCCCCCTGAACAGCAGGAAATACACCGCCACCGGGATCACACAGAGGATCGCGACGGCCCCTCCCGCCTCACGGAGCATCAGGCTCACCGGAATAGCGCTGGTCCAGGCAATCATCCGCAGGAGCAGGGTGTCAAGCGCGACCAGGAGGAGCACGTCGATCGCGATCGCACCGGCGCAGGCCAACGGCGCGGCGTCGCTCGCGAGCGGCGGCGCCGCAGGATGGGGAACATCCTCGAAGAAGTCGTAGGTGGTGCCCACGTTCGTTCTCAACTCGGCCGACGGAGGCAGCGTCCACGCGCTGAGAAGCACGGACACAGTCTCTGCAGCCTGCGGCACGGAACCCGGCACGCTCTTCGGCATCACGCTTTCTTTTGCACCGAGAACGGGTATGGGATTCGGTGCGCCGGGCAACAGATGTTCGAGCCGTGCCAGGGTGGCTTCGGGGTCGAGGCCAACCTCCGCGGCGAACGCACGGACGTACGACCGTGCATACAGTCCGGGTGGGAGGAGTTCGAATCGTCCTTCGTCGAGGTGGCGAAGAACGGATGCGCTCAATGCGGTGCGCATCGCGATCTGTTCGAGCGTGAGGGAACGCTTCAGACGGGCTTCGTTGAGCTGCCGACGGATGTCCATTGGATCCCCCATTTCTCGTTACCTGGGCTCTCCGGGACGATACCGCGATCGTTCAGGGCATCCGACCTTAGCACAACACGATTGAGTTCAACTATGGAATCTGTGACGGATGAGCTGCTGGTGGCAGCTCGTGCGTACGGTCGGCGTGACTCGGACAGTCGTGGGGTGCGAGCGCGATGAGCATGGCGGCGCCAGGCGTGCGTCCGCCGAGGCCTTCGAAGATCGCGAAATACAGGAGGATCGGAATAGCGCAGAACGCGGCGAAGGGCAGCCCGGCCTCGCGAAGAAAGTCCTCGGTCGGGAGGCCGACGAGATTCACGGTCGCAACCAGCACGAGCGCGCTGATCGCCAGCAGGATGAGCGCATCGATCGCGGCAGCGCCGAGCCGGGCAACTGCATCAGGAGGAACGGCGCGTTCGATGGACCGTGATGTCTGCGGTGGTGCCGCCGCGGTGAGTGCCGGCACATCCTGAGCGATGCCGATCGCCGCACCGGGAAGGAGGTGTTCGACGTCTCTCAGCGCCTCCTCCGGATCGAGACCCACTTCGCCGGCGAACGCTCGAACGTAGGATCGCGCATAGAGTCCCGACGGCAGCCGTTCGAAGCGGCCATCGTCGAGATTGCGCAACACGGTCGGGCTCAGCGCGGTGCGCACGGCAATCTGTTCCAGCGTGAGGTGACGGTCGAGGCGGGCCTGATGGAGGTAGCGGCGAGCGTCCATGTCCTTACCCACGCTATCGGGTGCTCGCGGCAGGAGCATGAGCTCAGGCGTACCGGAATATCGCGTTGGAAGCTGGGTTGTTTGGTGCGGAAGAGAGGATACAGCTCGGACGCTCGGGTCAGGTCCGCTGTCGTGGGTTTTGGTCCGATTTCGTTGACCTGACCGCCTCCATCGTTGGGCTGTGATCGGCCCGAATCCGGCCTCGTCCGCTCCCGTGCATTAGCAGGCGCATTTGCACCTCCACGGCTCTACTGCTTGCCCGAGCCAAAGAGGACTTCGCCCAGCCGTCTGGCCGCCTCGACCTGTGACCGCTCCGAAACGTGCGCGTAGACGCCCAGCGTGACGCTCGCGTCCTTGTGCCCGAGCCGTGCGGCCACCTCGTGGACCGGAACGCCGCTGGCTAGCATCAGCGTTGCGGCGGTGTGCCGCGTCCCGTGGAACTTGATGCGCCGCACTCCTGCCGCCTCGATCACCCGGGCATGCTCGCGTTCGCCGAAGTTGTGCATGGCCAAGGGCTTTCCCAGCGAATCCTTGCGTCCGTGCAGGTCGCCCCACTCCTTCGCGAACACGAGGCCGTATTCCTTGTAGACGATCCGGTTCTTCATCTTGAGTTCGGCCTGCTGGCGCTTGTGTTCCCGCAGTCGTTCGACGGTCTCAGCGTTCACTGGCATCTTGCGGATGCGTGGGTTCCCGCGCTTCGGATTCTTGAGCCGCCCGAAGGTCGGCTCGCCCTTGTCCGAGACGCCTCTCAGCAGGGTCCGCTCGAACGTCAGCGTCCCCGTGTCGAGATCGACGTCGCTCCACCGCAGCGCACACAGCTCGCCCTTCCGAGCACCAGTGTCCAGTGCTAGAGCGTATAGGGCACTCATCTGCGCGCTGATCGTCTTCGCCGCCTCGAGCACCCTCCGCGCCTCGTCGGCTGACCAGCAATGGACCGCCGCATCCAGCGAAGTGTCCTCGCGGGTGTCCTTGGCGGCTGGTCGGTTGTCGACCAACTTCGCCACGTTCCGGTGCACGAGGTCTTGCCGCAATGCAGATCCGAGCGCCCCGCTGATGATCGCGTGATGGA
>DASWVN010000064.1:0-20987 GCA_036401215.1 Vicinamibacterales bacterium
CCTGCGAACGCGGACCGGGACGCCTGCGGTGCAGTTTTCGACCTGCCCGCTTCCGTCAGGATTCCGCGGGCAGCAGCGGCCTGGCCGCATCGCGCCGCCAGGCCGACATGCCTCCGGCGCGCGACCCACAGCACCGCGCACCCGCGCTCCCCGCACGTCGCACGCCGCACCTCGCACCGCAGCCGGCTCCGAGCGGGTCTGATGCGCCGAAGGCATATCGGCCCGTCGGCGCCGCGGCCTGACGGCCGGAAAACTGCACCTCCGTCGCGTGTCTTACGATGCCCGCGTTCGCTGGGGTTTGCCGATCGCTTTGCCCTGATCAGGGTCGGCACTCGGGTTCGCCGCTGCGCCAGTGGCGAATCCCTGCGAACGCGGACCGGGACGCCTGCGGTGCAGTTTTCGACCTGCCCGCTTCCGTCAGGATTCCGCGGGCAGCAGCGGCCTGGCCGCATCGCGCCGCCAGGCCGACATGCCTCCGGCGCGCGACCCGCAGCGAACCACAAGTCAACGACGAAAGTTTTTTCCGTGTTTCCCCTGTGTTTCCCCCGTGGCTTCCCAGCCCGTGTTTCTTCTGTGTTTCCCTCGTGGCTTCCAGATCCGTGTTTCCCCTGTGTTTCCTCCGTGGCCTCCAGATCCGTGTTTCCCCTGTGTTTCCCCCGTGGCTTCCAGATCCGTGTTTCCCCTGTGTTTCCCCTGTGGCTTCCCACCCCGTGTGTCTTCTGTGTTTCCTCCGTGGCCTCCAGATCCGTGTTTCCCCTGTGTTTCCCTGTGGCTTCCCAGCCCGTGTTTCTCCTGTGGCCTAGCGGTCGGCCTCGATCGTAAACGTCCGCGTCACGACGTCCCCGTCGGCACCGAGCGTGCCGTGGTCGGCGCCGCGGAGGATGAGGCGCACGGCGCCGGCATCGCCGGCCCGGATCACGAGCGACTCCTCGACGGTGAACGGGACCTTCGAGCCGGCCGGGAGTTCGCGTTCCACGACGCGCTTGCCGTCGGCGATCACGCGCACCCAGACCGGACGCAGCGTGGTGATCTCGGATCCGGTGACGGGCGGCGGGGCGGGCGGTGGCGGCTCCGGAGTTGGCGCGGGCGTCTCAGGCGCCGGCGTGGTTTCTGGCATCGCGGTCTCCGGGGCCGCGGTTTCGGTTGCGGAGGGAGCGCCCGCAGGCTCTCCCGCCGGATTGCCCCGGTTCGCGTTCCAGTAGACGGCACCGGCGATCGTGAGTGCGATGACGAGCAGCGCCGCAAGGCGCGGTGCGTTCGATCGCGCCGGTGCCGGTGTCGTGAGAACAGGTGCGGGCCTGGGATCCGGCTTCTTCGGCGGCGGCGTGCGGACTTCGGGTGGCTTCCGGCTGACGGCCGGCGCTCCACCGGGATCCCGTCCAGCCTGTGGACTCTCGTGCACACTCGGAGCGCGGTTCGAAGCGTGATCGACGGAGCTTCCGGCTTCGGGCCGGAGCGACACGGCCTGTGGTGCTGATGCCGGTGATGGGGCCTTGCTCGCTGGTGTCTGCGAGGGCGGCTCTATCCGAGGGGTCTTGTCGGGTCCCGCGGCTGGCGGCGCGCTCGACTTCTCCGTCGGGAACACGTCGTCGGCCGGCGGAAACGTCCGGACGAACTCTTCGAAATCGTTCGTGACCGCCTCGCGTTTCCGGCGGTACCGTCTGATCTCGGACTGAAACTGCTCGAGCGCATCGAGCGCCGCCCGCTCATCGAACGGCTCCTTGGAACGATCTGTCATAGCGTCACTACTCACTGACCTTGGAATCTTCTCGCCTGGCTTCGTCCACACCTTCCGGCTCGAGTTCCTCGACGGCCCGATTCAGTTTCACGAAGATGCCCCAGGCGGCGAGGAGCAGTGCCGCACCGGCCGCAACGGCTGCCGCGTGCGGCAGGTGGGAAGGGTCTTCGTGCAGGCTCTGGACGACGCCGACCAGACTCTCGATCGACAGTGCGACCACGACGACGACGAGGAAGCGCGAGATGTACCGGCGCACGCGTGTCGGCGCGCTGACGTGCACGCGGCGGAGGATCTCCTCTTCGATGACCGTCTGCGAGATCTCGAGCGCCATCAGGGCGACCGCGAGAAGGCCGATGCCCTCGATCGCCCCGGCCGCGCGCTGAACGATCGCCCGGTCCCCACCCGTGGCAACCGCCTCCCACAGCTGCCACACCGCCATCCCGGCCATCGCCACCGACGCCACAAAGAACACCCCGGCGATCGCGCCGTAGACCACGTTGAAGAGCGGCGTCACGAAGCGCATCGGTGGTCGCTCGATTCTAGTGCAAAGAGCCCCGAAGCACCCCGAAGCACCCTGACGCACCCCGAAGCACCCTGATGCACCCTGAAGCACCCCGACGCACCCCGACGCACCCTGATAGACTCCTTCCGAGTGGCCGCACGGAAGGATCAGACACTCCTCGCCATCGGTGACCGCGAGGTCACGATCTCGAACCCGTCCAAAGTTCTTTTTCCCCAGGCGGGCCACACAAAGCTGGACCTCGTCCACTACTTCCTGGCCGTCGCCGACGGCGCGCTGCTCGGGTCGGGCGGACGGCCCAACGTGCTGGTGCGCTACCCCAACGGTATCGACGGCGAGTTCTTCTACCAGAAGCGCGCGCCCGCCTCGCGTCCCGAGTGGATCGAGGTCGTCGAGTTGAAGTTCCCGTCCGGGCGGACCGCGGAAGAAGTCGTGCCTCGCAATGCTGCTGCGCTCGCCTGGATGGCGAACCTGGGCTGCCTCGAGCTGCACCCGCACCCCGTGCGCGCCGAGGATCTCGACCATCCCGACGAGTTGCGTGTGGATCTGGATCCCGTCCCGGGCGTCACGTGGGACCAGGTGCGTCAGGTGGCCGTCGACGTGCGCGCGGTGCTCGAGGAGCACGGCCTCGTCGGCTGGCCGAAGACGTCCGGCTCACGGGGCCTCCACGTCTACGTGCGGATCGAACCGCGCTGGACCTTCACGGAGGTGCGCCGCGCCGCGCTCGCGTTCGCGCGGGAGGTCGAGCGGCGTGCTCCCGCGCTCGCGACCAGCAAGTGGTGGAAGGAAGAGCGGCACGGTGTCTTCCTCGACTACAACCAGAATGCGAAGGATCGGACGATCGCCGGCGCCTATTCGGTGCGTCCGCGGCCGGACGCCCGGGTCTCGGCGCCGCTCACCTGGGACGAGGTCCCCGACTGCGATCCTGCCGACTTCACGCTGTCGACGATGCCGGCGCGGTTCGCGTCGCTGGGGCACGTGCACGCCGGGATGGATCGCCACGTGTGCTCGATCGAGCCGCTCCTCGAGCTGTCGGCACGTCACGAACGCGAAGGCCTCGGCGACGCGCCATGGCCTCCGCATTACCGCAAGCAGGCGGGTGAGCCGCCGCGCGTCCAACCTTCGAAGCGGCGCCAGCCGCGCTTTCCGCTCATCGAGGTCGCTCGCGCCGAGAAGAAAGCGGATGCACTCGAGAAGCTCGAGCAATGGAAGGCGGAGCATGCGGAGATCGCCTCGCACCTGCAGCCGGCCGACATCCTCGTGGACGCGATGCGCGGCCGCTATGCGACGTGGACGCGCATCCGCATCAACCTGCAGCACGTGCCCGAGGACCTGCGCGCGCGCGTCGTCAATGCCGAATGACGAATGACGACTGCTGAATGGATGCTGACGACGCTCAGCTGCCGAAGACCTTCTCCAGCTCGAACGGCGTCGTCACTTCGAGCTGATCGTAGCGGCAGTCCTGCGGCTGCTTGTCAGGACGCCACCGCAGGAACGTCGCGGCGTGCCGGAAGCGATCTCCCTGCATGTGGTCGTACTTCACCTCGCACACGCGTTCGATCCGCAGCGGTTCCCATGAGAGGTCCTTGCCGGCGCTCCAGCGGCTCTGGCCGCCGGGCATGCGCGTCATCTCGTGGCCGGCCGCGTCGGCCCACGCCCGCCAGGGATGGTTCTCGAGTGCGTCCGCGCGCAGCGGTTCGAGTTCTTCGACCAGCGCCTTGCGCTTCGCCATCGTGAACGATGACGTCACGCCGACGTGGTGCAGCGTGCCCTTCTCGTCAAAGAGGCCGAGCAGCAGCGATCCCACCCGCGTGCCCTTGCCGTCCTTGTGCCAGCGAAAGCCGGCGACGACACAGTCGGCCGTGCGCGCATGCTTGATCTTGAGCATCTCGCGTTTGCCGGGGACGTATCGCGCCCCCTCGGCCTTGGCGATGACGCCGTCGAGCCCGGCTCCTTCGAAGCGGGAGAGCCAGTCGGTCGCGACTTCTCGGTCCCGCGTAACCGGGGTGAGGTGAACCGGACGCGCGACGTTCTTCAGCGCCCGTTCCAGCAGCCGCCGCCGCTGATCCTGGCGCTCATCCCGCAGATCGCGGCCGTCGAGCGCCAGCAGGTCGAAGGCGACGAACGAGGATGGGGTCGCCTTGGCAAGCTTCTCGACGCGCGAGGCGGCGGGATGGAGGCGAAGCTGCAGCGCGTCGAAATCGAGCCCCTCCGGCGTCGCGATCACGATCTCGCCGTCCACGACGATGTCGTCGGGCAGCGCCTCGAGGAGCGCATCGTGCAGCTCCGGGAAGTAACGGTCGAGCGGCCGCAGGTCGCGGCTCTGGATGAACAGTGAGGAGCCACGGCGGAAGACGATCGCGCGGAAGCCGTCCCACTTCGGTTCGTACAGAAAGCCGCCAGCCGGCGGCAGTGTGTCGGCGAGCTTCGCCAGCATCGGCTCGACCGGCGGGTCGATGGTGTATTCACCCGGCATGCCGCTCGTTTGTATCACGTCCGCGACGCGCTATTGCGAGCAGGCGACCTGGCGCATGCTGATGATCTGCGCCGTGTTGATCCACATCGACGCGCGCTGGGCGCTCGCGGGTCCCGCATCGACCTCGGCGCGGATCCAGCCGCCATCGAGCACGTCGAGCACCTTGTAGTTCGGCGGACTCTCGATCGGGAAGGCGATGCGGTAACAGCTGTTCGCGACGATGAAACTCGTGCCCTGGGCCGCGGCGTTCCCCGGGTAGGTGAACCCCCAGCCGGCGATCACGAGAAGAGCCGTTACGATAAGGACGAGGACAGCTTTCGACACGGTGTCACCTCCGACGGAACCACTGTAACCGAGCACCTGCAAACCGGTTCCGGCGGGCGCGTATCATGGCTCTTCAGTTCGTGGATCCTGTTTCCTCCCGAGCTGCTCAAACGCGCCTGCGCGGCTACGCTCTGGCCTGAAAGAACGCGATCCGGCCGAACGGCCGGCGCTTCGAATCCACCATCTTCGCCCCTTCGAGCCCCGCGCGCGTCATCAGCGTGAGGATCCGGTCGGGCGCGTTCCCCTGCAGGCGGTTGTGCGAGTGGAACAGCCGGCTGAGGCCGCCCTGCCGTGGAGAGTCCGCGCCCTCGAAGTCGAGCAGCTCGAGCCGTCCGCCCGCCTTCAGCACGCGCTTGATCTCCAGCAGCATGCCTTCCTGGTCCCCCTTGTCGAGGTGGTGGAACATCATCGACGAGAACACGCGGTCGAATCGCCGATCCGGATAGCCGAGTGCGTCCGCAAAGCCCTGATCGAATCGGATCGCGACGCCGGCGCGGTCCGCCTTGCGCTTCGCGCGGTGAAGCGCGCGCGGGTCCGGATCCACGCCAATCACCTCCACGGTCGGGTACAGCCGCTTGATCAGCACCGCAAGCGTTCCCGTGCCGCAGCCCACATCGAGCACGGCGTGTTCCGGTTTCAGCTCCGCCTGATCGAGCAGTTGCCGCCGCGCCGCATCGACGCCGAGCAGCGAGGTCAGAGGATCGTAAAGCGGCAGGAACCAGTCGTGGCCTGCCGCAGGAAGATAGTTTCGTTCCGATCGACTCATCGTCATGACTATTGTCCTCTAAGCGGCGCCCCATAAAGGAGCGCCCTACGGTCGCTATGGCGCCCCATAAAGGGACGCCCTACGTCGCGTGTGTAGGGCGCCCTTTATGGGGCGCCAAACTTTACGCTGCGCCAGCGTGCGCGACTCCCTGCGCCGGCTCCGCCCCTTCGACATCGTCCTCGACGTGGACGTGCTTGCGCGCGACCACGACGTAGATCGAGGGGACGACGAAGAGGGTGAAGATCGTGCCGATGATCATCCCGCTCACCAGCATGATGCCGATGCTGTTGCGTGCCCCCGCGCCCGGGCCGGTCGCCAGGATCAGCGGCGTGTGCCCGACCACCGTCGCGGCGGTCGTCATCAGGATCGGCCGCAGCCGCGTGCCCGACGCCTCGATGACCGCGCGGAGCTTGTCCATCCCGGTCTCCTGGAGATGGTTCGCGAACTGGACGATCAGGATGCCGTTCTTTGCCACCAGCCCGACGAGCGTGATCAACCCCACCTGGCTGTAGATGTTCAGCGTCGTCAATCCCAGAAACGAGAAGAGCAGCGCGCCCGACAGCGCCAGCGGCACCGATCCCGCCAGGATGATGAACGGATCGCGGAAGCTCTCGAACTGCGCCGCGAGCACCAGGTAGATCAGGATTGCCGACAGAAGGAACACGCCGAGGAAGCGGCTGCCTTCCGTCCGCAGCTGCCGCGACTCACCCGCGTAGTCGATGGTGAACCCCTGCGGCAGCACCTTGCGCGCTTCGGTCTCGAGGAACGAGAGCGCCTGGTCGAGCGGCACTGGTGGAGGAATCACCCCCTGGATCCGGACCGCGTTCAGCTGCTGGAACTTCTTCAGCTCCCGCGGTTCGGTCGTCGTCTTCAAGCCGGCGAAGGTCGACAGCGGAACCAGCTTGTCGTCGGATCCTTTGATGTAGATGTCGGTCAGCTGGTCCGGCGTCAGCCGATCGGCGCGCTTCACCTGCGGGATCACCTTGTAGCTGCGTCCCTGGATGCTGAACCGGTTCACGTAGTCACCGCCGAGCAGCGCCGAGAGATCACGGCCGGCTTCGCTCAGCTCGACACCCTGCGACCGCAGCTTGTCGCGATCGAACACGACTTCCGCCTGCGGCTGGTCGAACTTCAGGTCGGCGTCCGCGAAGATGAACATGCCGCTCGCAAACGCCTTCTGTACGAGTCCATCGGCGATCTCGCGAAGCTGCTGCGGTTCCGCGGCTGACGCGATCACGAGATCGACGGGGAAGTCGCCGCCTCCCGGCAGCGCCGGCGGCGTCAGTGGAATCACGCGGATCCCCGGGATCTGCGATAGCGGTCCCATGATCTCCATCAGCAGCTGCTGCGCCGTCTTTGTCCGCTCGCTCCACGGCTTCGTCACCATCCCACCGAACCCGCCGGTGGGGAAGGTGATCTGGAAGATGCTTTCCGTCTCGGGCACCGACCGGTACACGTCGTGAACCTGCTGTGTGAACATCGTGGTCTGGTCCACCGTCGCGTTCGCCGACGCCTGCACGATGCTGAAGACGACCCCCTGGTCCTCTTCCGGTGCCAGCTCACGCTGCGAGAGCATGTAGAACGGCACGATCAGCAGCGCGACGATCGCCCACAGCACGAGGACCACCGGACGGTACTGCAGCGTGCTGGTCAGCGCCCGCGTGTAGCGGGCGCGCACGCCGTCGAACCTCCGGTTGATCCATCCCGAGAACCCTCGCTCGCTGTCACCCGCCCTGAGCAGTTTCGATCCCATCATCGGCGACAGCGTCAGCGCGACCACGCCCGAGACGATCACCGCGGCCGAGAGCGTGAAGGCGAACTCGCGGAACAGGGTGCCGGTGAGGCCACCCTGGATCCCAACCGGCGTGTACACCGCCGCCAGCGTGATCGTCATCGCGATGATCGGTCCGACCAGCTCGCGTGCGCCTTCGATGGCGGCCCGGACCGGACTCCTCCCCCCGTGTAAGTGCCGCTCCACGTTCTCCACCATCACGATCGCATCGTCGACCACGAGACCGACCGAGAGGACGATCGCGAGCAGCGTCAGGAGGTTGATCGTGAAGCCCGCGGCCAGCATGAGGAACGCGGCGCCGATCAGCGAGATCGGGATCGCCACGACCGGGATGATCAGCGCGCGGACCGATCCGAGGAACAGGAAGATCACGAGGATGACGATGACGAGTGTTTCCGAGAGCGTCCGCATGACCTCGTTGATCGCGTCCTGGATGTACTCGGTCGAGTCGTACGGGATGCCCACCTTCATGCCGGCGGGCAGTTGCGCCTGGATGTTGGGAATCTCCTCCCGCACCTGTCCGATCACGTCGAGCGTGTTCGCCGTCGGCAGCACCCAGATCCCCATGAAGGTCGCCGCCTCGCCGTTGAAGCGCACTTCCTCCTCGTAGTTCTCGGACCCGAGCACGACGTCCGCAATCTCGCCAAGGCGGACGACGACGCCGTTCTCCTGCTTGACGACGAGCTGGCGGAACTCCTCGGGCGTGCTCAGGTCGGTGTTGGCCACGAGGTTCACCGACACCATCGAGCCCTTTGTCTTGCCGAGCGCCGAGAGATAGTTGTTCCGCGCCAGCGCGTCGCTGACCTCGGACGGCGAGATGTTGTGAGCCGCCATCCGGTCCGGCTTGAGCCAGATCCGCATCGCGAACGTCCGGTCGCCGAGGATGCCGGCGCGCTGCACGCCGCTGATCGCGCTCAGCTTCGGCTGGACCACCCGCATCAGGTAGTCGGTCATCTGGTTCTGGTCGAGATCCTGAGACGAGAACCCGATGTACATCGCCGCGAACTGGTTGTCGGCCGTCTCCAGCTCGATGATCGGCGCCTCGGCTTCGGGGGGCAGGTCGTTGCGCACCTGCGCCACCTTCGCCTGGATCTGCGTGAGCGCCGCGTTGGTGTCGTAGTTCAGCTTCAGGTGCACGGTGATGGTGCTGAGCCCCTGGGCGCTCGACGACTCCATGTAATCGATGCCGTCCGCGCTCGCGATCACGCGCTCGAGCGGCGTCGTGATGAAGCCGCGGACGAGGTCCGCATTGGCGCCGATGTACGCCGTGCTCACACGCACGATCGCGATGTCGCTCCGCGGGTACTGGCGCACGCTCAGCGCCCGGATGGACTGAAGGCCCGCGATGAGGATCACCAGGTTGACGACGATCGCGAGGACCGGCCGTCTGATGAAGAGATCCGTGAACTTCATTTACTTGTCCTCTGGTTTCGGCGCCGGGTTGTTGGCCGGCTGCACCGTGTTGTTCACCTGGACGGCGGCGCCGTTGCGCAGCTTGAACACGCCCGACGTCACGATCTCCTCGCCGGGGTTCACGCCCTGGAGCACGGCGACCTGGTCGCCGCGCGCGCCGCCAAGCTTTACGACCTGCTGTCGCACGCCCTGGTAGCTCTGTCCCTGCGGGTTCTTCATCTCCGTGACGACGAAGACGGAATCACCGTAGGGGGCGTAATTGACCGCCGAGGCCGGAAGCGCGATCACGTCCTTCGGCGCGCCGAGCGTCACCTGCGCCTGGACGAACATGCCGGGGCGCAGCTTTCCGCCGGGGTTGGCAAACGTGGCCTGGACCTGCACGTTGCGCGTCGTGGCGTCGACGACGGAGTCGACCGCCGTGATCCGGCCCGTGAATTCGGCGCCGATCTCCTGGGCCGTGACGCGGACCTCGCGGCCGGGACGCATCTGCGCCGCTTCCTGCTGCGGCACGCCGAAGTTCACGTAGATCGGGTTCAGCGACTGCAGCGGCACGACCGGATCGCCGCCGCTCAGGTACTGACCGAGGTTCACCTGCCGGATCCCGAGCACTCCCGTGAACGGGGCGCGGATCGTCTTGCGCGCGATGGTCGCGCGGATCTCGGCGATCCTGGCGTCTGCCTGCTTGTGGTTCGCCGTCGCGGCGTCGTACTCGGCGCGCGAGACCGCGTCCTGCTCCACGAGCCCAGACATCCGCTCGTGGTTCAGCCGCGCCAGCTCGAGCTGCGCCTGGGCGGCCTCGAGCTGCGCCTGTTCCTGTTTCGTATCGAGCTGCACCAGCACTTCACCTTCGCGGACCGTCCGGCCCGAGGTGAAGATGATGCGTTCGACGATGCCGGGGAGGTCGGCTGCGACCGTGACGCCCTGCACCGCCGCGACGGTGCCGATCGCGCTGAACGTGGTCGGCCAGGACTCGCGCGTCGCCACGATCGTCGTGACCGCTTCGGGCGGCGGTTGCATCGCCGCGAACTGTTCCGCCATTGCCTGGAACTGTTGGACCTTTATCAAGCCAAGGCCGCCGATGAACGCAGCCATCAGGACCAGCATGAGAATCATTCGCTTCGCCATCACGTCCTCTTTCGCTGAAACGCCGAACTATGAACGCCGAACTCTGAACGCCGAACTATGAACTCGAACTCAGAACTCAGAACCGGATTCGGAGTTCGACGTTCTGAGTTCGGCGTTTCTCCATCCCCCGCCCAGTGCGCGATAGAGCTGGACGATCGACCCCAGCTCCAGCTCTCGCAGCCGCGCGAGTTCCAGTTCTCCCTGGAACAGGTTGCGCTGCGCGTCGAGGACCGGCAGGTAGCTGTCGAGCCCTCCCTCGTATCGCTGGCGCGCGAGCCGGGCCGATTCCGCGAGCGCCTGGACGAGTCGCTCCTGCTCGGTCCGTTGCTCGCGTGTCTTCGTATGGCTCGCGAGCGCATCGGCGACGTCGCGCAGCGCCGCGTAGATCGTCCGCTGGTAATTCACCACCAGCTCGCGCTGCACCGCTTCGGTCAACTCCACGTTCGAGCGCGTGCGGCCGGCGTTGAAGATCGGGACGGTCGCGCCGAGGCCGACGTTCGCCACAGCCGCGGGCCCGGACAGAAGGCTCGTGAGCGCGCGGCTCTGCGCGCCGAAGAACCCGGTCAGGCTGATGCGCGGGAAGTATTCGGCCTTCGCCGCACCGATCTGCGCGTTGGCGGCAATCAGCTGCTGTTCGGCCTGCCGGATGTCGGGACGCCGCTCGAGGAGCGCGCTCGGCAGTCCCGCCGGCACAGACGGCGGCGACTGGAACGCTTCCAGCGGACGCCCGCGCGGGATGTCACCCGGCGCTCGACCGAGCAGCAGGCTGAGCGCGTTTTCGGCCTGCGCGATGTCGCGCTCGATCCCCGCGATCTGTCCCGTCGCCGTGTAGAGCAGCTGTTCCGACTGGCGGACGTCGAGCGCACTGGCAACGCCGCTCGCACGCCGTGCTTCCGTCAGCTTCAGGCTGTCGTTGGCGATGTCGCGTGTGCGCCGTGCGATCTCCAGCTCGAGGTCCAGCGCGCGCAGGGTGAGATATGTCTGGCTCACGTCCGCGACGAGCGTCGTGACGACGCCGTGCCGCGCCTCCTCGGTGGCGAGGTACTGCGCGCGGGCCGCTTCGGTCAGCCGGCGCAGCCGCCCCCAGACGTCGAGTTCCCATCCCAGCGAAAAGCCGGCCTGGATGTAGCTCACGTCGGTGTCGGCATCCTCCGGAATTCCGGCGCCGGCGCCGCGTTTCGACGCACGGCTGGCCACGAGATCCGCCGATGCGCCGACGGCCGGGAACTGCTGCGACCGCGTGATGCCCAGCGCCGCTCGCGCCTGGAGCACGCGCTCGGCCGCGATGCGGAGATCGAAGTTCTCCTTCAGTGCGGTGTTGACCAGCTCCGTCAGTGTGTCGTCGCGGAACAGTTCGAACCACTGGAGGTCGGCCAGCGACGCGGTCCCGGCAGCCGGCGCGCCGCGGTGCACCTCGGGAAGAGGCACCACCGGCCGCTTGTAATTCGGGCCCATCGTGCACGCCGTCGCGACACTCGCGGCGACGAGGATCAGGGCTATCTGTATCGTTCTCAACACGTCAATTCCTCCGGACGGCGGCAGCCGCGGGTTCCCCCGAGTACGAGATTTCCCGCACGATTTCAGGCATCTCGCACCCGGCCGTCATGAACTCGGCGCCGTCGAGGTGCATCAGAGTCAACAGCTTCCGGCCGTCGTCGTCGACATGGCAGAGACCTCGCAGGTCCACCCTGATTGGGCGCTGGAGGTGGCGGAGAGCCGCCTGGCGCCAGACGAGGCCTGCCTCGACGACCCAGGCGCCGCTGAGACTGCCTTCCAGCTTCATCACGAAACCGTCGACCGTGTCGTTTGTGGTGATTCGAAACATGGGACCCTGCCGTGCTGCGCGGCGCGCTTACGATGCGCCGATGCGAGACAATAGAGCGACGAGCGTGCCGAAGCCGGACGGAACGCCGCCGCGACCGCTAACGTCCAGAAACCATGGGGGTTGCGGGATAGCTGAGGAGAAGGAATGGAGCGCCGTGCCAACGATTGGCACGCCAGCCCGTTGGCAGCTGCCAGCAGGCTGGCACCTTTTGTTGCGGCGCGGACGTCTAAGTCGGACGACGGAATTCCACTATGAAAACAGCGACTGAAGACTTCGATATTTTTGATGCGCAGGCCGCGCGCTTCGTGGACGTGGCGAGCGTCCTCGCGTCCAACGCGCGACTCACCGACCTCCTCGCCGTCCTGCAACGCGAGCGCGATCAGCTGGATCTCCTGCTGGACGTGACCAACGCCGTCGTCACCCAGCTCGATACGCGCGAACTCTTTCGGGCGGTTGCCCCCGCCATCCGCCGGTGCTGCAGCGCGGACGTCGCGTCGTTGAGCCTCTACGATCCCGATGCGGGGGTTCTGAGGCACCATGTGTGCGACGCGCCGCCGGAATTTCGCGCGTGCCCGGAAATGCCCGGGGTCCCCGCGAGCAGCACGCTCGAGGGATCGGCGGCCGGCCATGTCTTCACGACCGGTGAGCCCCACGCGTTCACATACGATGAACTCGCGCAGTTCCCCGAGAGCGAATTCCTGCGGGCGCGCGGCATCAAGTCGGCCTGTGCCGTGCCGCTCATCACACCGCAGGGCAAGCTCGGCACGCTCAATCTCGGTGCGTTCGCCGAGAACGCCTTCTCCTCAGCGCACTTCCCGCTGCTGATGCGCGTGGCCGGGCAGATCGCCATCGCGGTGCGGAACGCGATCCAGTACGAACGCATCGAGGAGCTGAACGCGCAGCTCGCGCGCGAGAAGCTCTATCTCGAGGACGAGATCCGCAGCGATTACCAGTTCGACGAGATCATCGGCCGCAGCCGCGCGCTCGGCCGCGTGCTCCGCGAGATCCAGACCGTGGCCCCCACCGATTCCACCGTCCTCGTCACCGGTGAAACCGGGTCCGGCAAGGAACTCGTCGCGCGGGCGATTCATCAGGCGAGCGTCCGGAAGGATCACGCGTTCGTGAAGCTGAATTGCGCGGCGATCCCCACCGGGCTGCTCGAGAGCGAGCTGTTCGGCCACGAGAAGGGGGCGTTCACCGGCGCGATCACGCAGCGCATCGGACGCTTCGAGCTGGCCAACCGCGGAACCGTGTTTCTCGACGAGGTCGGCGAGATCCCGCTCGAGCTGCAGCCGAAGCTGCTGCGGGTGATCCAGGAACGGGAGTTCGAGCGCCTGGGCAGCACGCGGACGCTGCGCTCCGATGCACGGCTGATCGCCGCGACGAACCGCGATCTGTCGGCGCTGGTAGGGGAGCAGAAGTTCCGTGAGGACCTGTTCTATCGGCTCAACGTGTTCCCGATCGTCGTGCCGCCGCTTCGCGAGCGCGTCGACGACATCCCGATGCTCGTCCGGCACTTCGCGCAGCAGTTCGCGCGGCGCATGAAGAAGCCGATCGAGACCATTCCGACCGAGACGATGGAAGCGCTGACACGGTATGACTGGCCGGGCAACATCCGCGAGCTGCAGAACCTGATCGAGCGCGCGGTGATCCTGTCGACGGGCCCGATGCTGGAGGTTCCACTCGCGGGTTTGAACAGCCGTCGCACCGACAAGGCGGGTGAGCGGGACGCGTCCGCCGTCGAAACGCTCGAGAGCGCCGGCCGCAGGGCCATCATCGCCGCGCTCGAACGCAGCAACTGGGTCCTTGCCGGCCCGAACGGCGCCGCCGCCCGACTGGGCGTCAAGCGTTCGACGCTGCAGTTCCGTATGCGGAAGTTGGGGATCGTGCGGCCGCACTGAACTGACGCTGTCTCGGCTTCCGGCGTCCGGCTTCCGGCTCTTGGCCTTCATCTGTTGCTGCTCACCGCGGCGGATGTCGCGAGCATACCTCCAACAGGCCGAGAGCCGGACGTCGAGAGCCGGAAGCCGGACACGCGAAGCGCTTAGCGGTCGGCGCCTGTGCAGGTCTTGGATACCTGCTTCACCGACGTCACGCGGATCGTCTGGACGTTCTCGTCCTCCGACTTGCGCTGGGTCTGACTCTGAGCGGTCCCTGTCGCCGCGCCGCTGCTGCGATCCATCTCGCGCTGCAGCGTACCGCGGATCTCGACCTGGCTGTTCAAGTACTCACGAAGCTCCTGCTGATTCCCTCCGGTCAGCTTGAACTTGTTCATGCTGCTCATCGCGCCGGTCGTGCCGGTCGTACCGGTTCCGGTCGTCCCCGCAGTGCCGGTACCGCCGGATGTGATCTTCGCGTGCGTCAGCATGAATTCGGCGGAACTCGACGAGCGTGACTGGCCGGTGGTGCCGGTTGTGCCGGTGCCGGTCGTGCCGGCCGCGCCGCCAGCCATGTCGGCGTTCTCCAGACAACCGGTCACGGTGACCTGCTGGTTCTTCTGTTCCGAACTCTGCTGTCCTGTCTGCGCCCCTGTTGTCTGCGCCGAGACGCCGACGGCGAGCGCGGCCGAGAATACCGTTCCGAGAACTAAGTTGCGCTTCATTCAACCCCCCCTGGAAGTCTGTAATGTCCAATGCGCTACGAGTGCAAGGCGGGGACCATCGGCCGAGACCGGCATTGGTCGAAAAAGCGCGTGGATGGTGCTGAGGAACGAGAGGGGGATACCGCTGAGACGTGTAGAAACGTCCAACTGTCGGAAACGCCGAACGGCGAACGGCCGTTCGGCATTTCATCGACAGCTGAATGCACCTGTCTAGCTCTTGCCTTCCTGGATCTCGACCTTCCGCCCGCGGCTCACTTCATGCGGCGGGGCTTGCAGCTGAACCTCGAGAACACCATTGTTGAACGACGCCTTCGCGCTGTCGGTGATGACGCCTTCGGGCAGCGGAATCGAGCGATAGAAGCTGCCGTACGAGCGCTCGCTGTGGTAGAAGCCCTCTTCACGGCGTTCTTCTTCCTGCTGCCGTTCGCCCTGGATCGTGATCGCATCCTCGGTCACGTTGACTTCGATGTCGTCCTTTTTCAGACCCGGCAGTTCGGCGCGGACGATGAACTGGTCGCCCTTCTGAAAGGCTTCGATACGCGGTGTCCAGGCCACTGCACGCATCGGTGACAGATCGGCGCGTCCCGCGAGAGCCCCGAAGCCGACGTTGTCGAAGAAGCGCTCGAACGCACGGTCCATCTCCTCCGTCATCCGGCGCATCATCTGAAAGGGACTCAACGACCGAAGGTGCCGCGGTTGCAGCGTTCCACCAGACTGCTCCACACCCTTCTCGGTGCGTACGGGTGACTGTGACGTTCGTTGTTCCTGGGCCATGTGACCTCCTGTTCCCTCGGGTGTACTGTTGGTAACAGGCGTGGAGAAAACATGTTCCATGCCAGTCGAAGACGCGCATTTTGGGAATGGCGGCCCGTCCGGTATCGTGAGGAGCGAGGCACATCCCGGTAACCACGATTGCCTTCATGCTCGACGACCTCAACCGCACACTCGGCGCCGTCGGTGTGGGAATCGCCGCGCTCGACACGGAGTTGCGCTACGTCTTCGTGAACGACGCCGTCGAGGCGATCGTCGGCAAGCCGCGCGACGACATCATCGGGCGCACACCGGAAGAACTCGTTCCGCCCGACGTCGTCGAACAGACCGTGCCGCACCTCCGCCGGGCGATGGCGACCGGCAAGCCCGTGCGCCATGACGTGTACGATCCGCAGGTCGAGCGGTGGTACGAGCATCGCCTCTATCCATCTCCGGCCGGCATCGCCATCGTCTTCATTGACATCACCGACCGGAAGTTCGCCGAGCACGAGCAGCAGCGCCTTCTCGACGCCGCCGAATCGGCAAACCGCGCGAAGGATGAGTTCTTCGCCATCCTCGGCCACGAACTGCGGAATCCACTGTCGCCGATCCTCACGGCCCTGCAGTTGATGAAGCAGCGCGGCGACCGGTCCACGATCCGCGAGCAGACGGTCATCGAACGACAGGTGAATCAGCTGACCCGGCTCGTCGACGATCTGCTGGACGTGTCGCGCATCGCGCGCGGCAAGGTCGAGCTGAAGCCGGAGATCGTCGAAGTCTTCAGCGTCATCAGCTCCGCCATCGAAGTCGCGACCCCGCTCCTCGAGAGCCGCGCCCACACGCTGACCGTCCATGTGCCCCGCACCGGCCTGGCGGTGGAAGGGGATGCCGGCCGCCTTCGGCAGGTGGTCTCGAACCTGCTGACCAATGCGGCGAAGTACACGCCGCCAGGCGGTCAGATCTCGATCAGCGCGGAGAACGAGGAGGGACAGGTCGTCATCCGTGTTGGCGACAATGGCATCGGCTTGATGCCCGACGTTCTTCCACACCTCTTCGACATGTTCGTCCAGGGACGCCGGGCGGTCGATCGCGCCGAGGGAGGTCTCGGGCTCGGCCTGTCGATCGTGCACAACCTGGTCGAGCGTCACGGCGGAACCGTCACCGTACACAGTGACGGGCCGGATACCGGCAGCGAGTTCGTCGTTCGCCTGCCGGCGTGCGAACCGGAGAGAGCACCGGCGCTCGCGGAAGAGGCGCAGGTGGCAGGCGCGCCGAAGAACGCGGTCCGCGTGCTGGTCGTCGACGACAATCCCGACGCCGCGGAGATGCTGGCCACGGCGCTCGCGCTGCGCGGTCACGATGTGCGCGTGGCGCACGATGGTCCGGAGGCGCTCCGCATCGCCACCGAAGAGCCGCCGACGCTGGCGCTCCTCGACATTGGACTACCGGTGATGGACGGCTACGAACTCGCGGCGCGTCTCAAAGAACTGCCCGGTCTGGACGGCGTTCGCCTCGTCGCGGTGACAGGCTATGGACAGGAGTCCGATAAACGCCGGAGCCTGGAGGCCGGCTTCCACGAGCATCTCGTCAAGCCCGTGGACATCGACCTGCTCGAAGAGCTGATTTCCGGCTGAAAAGGTCACGCCTCTCGCCGCCCGGCCGATGCCGGTGTCTCGGCCGGAACGAATTCGTCTCCCCGCACCGTTCTCAGTTCGAGCCTCGCATCGCCGGTGATGAGACGTGCGTCCCGTGCGTTCAGGAGCCAGTTCCAGAACCAGCTGAACAACACCTGCATCCGGTTCCGGAACCCGATCAGGAAGGCAATGTGGATGGTGCCCCAGATCACCCAGGCGACGAACCCGCCAAGCTTCAGCCTGCCGATCTGCGCGACCGCCTTGGCCTTGCCGATGACGGCCATCGATCCCTTGTCGCGGTAGACGAACGGTTCGCGGTCCGCCGGGCTCGCGCGTCCCTGGATCTCGCGCGCGATCGTCTCGCCTGCGTACCGCCCCATCTGCAGGCCGCCCTGCGCGACACCCGGCACCGGTGCTCCGGTATCAGCCGACTGTGCAGCCGCCATATCGCCGGTCACGAAAACTTCCGGGTGTCCGGGAATCGTCAGATCCGGGCCTACGATCACCCGTCCGGCGCGATCGAGCGGAACGCCGAGCGTGGCGCCGAGCGGACTCGCTTTCACGCCGGCCGCCCAGAACACGTTCCGCAGGGGGATGAACTCTTCACCGATGAAAAGCCCTTCGGGCGTCACGTTGGTCACGAGCGAACTGAGCCGCACTTCGACGCCCATTCGCTCGAGGTCGCGCTGCGCGCGCGCGCTCAGTTCCGGCGCGAACGTCGGCAACAGCCGCGGCCCTCCCTCGAACAGGATCACCCGCGTCGTCCGGGTGTCGACGTGCTTGTAGTCTTCGGGGATCGTCTGGCCGGCGATTTCCTTGATCGCGCCGGCAAGCTCCACACCCGTGGGGCCGCCGCCGACGATCCCGAACGTGAGCACTGCCCGCCGCGCGTCGTCGCTGCCTTCGTACTCCGCGATCTCGAACGCGAGCAGGATCCGGCGCCGCAGTTCGGTGGCATCCTCGATCGTCTTCAGCCCGGGAGCAATGGGCGCCCACTCGTCGCGTCCGAAATAGGCGTGGGTGGCGCCGGCGGCGAGCACGAGGTAGTCGTAGACGATGTGGCCTCCCTCGAGCAGCAGACGGCGGCGCTCGACGTCCACGCCCTTGACTTCCGCGAGCGCGACCTCGCAGTTCGCCTGGTCGCGAACGACCGAGCGGATCGGCGCGCTGATGTCAGCCGGCGACAGCGACGCCGTGGCAACCTGGTAGAGCAGGGGCTGAAAGACGTGATGGTTGCGACGATCGAAGATCGTCACGTCGGCAGGGGCGCCGGCGAGCGCCTTGGCGGCAGCGAGGCCGGCGAATCCGCCCCCGACGATGCAGACACGCGGGCGAGAGGAAGGCATGAGTGATCACCGCTTCTGGACCAGCTTCCAGAACTGAGTTTCATTCAGCAGCATGATCCGATGCCCCTTTTCGCGCAAGCGCTTGATCTCCATGAGCTTCACGCCGGCGTCGCGTCCGGCCGCCTGCAGCGGGTTCGGGCGGCCGCGAACGACGACCGACGTCCGCACCGACGGCGCGCTGTGGATGGTGGCGCCGGCCCGCCGCGCGGCGGCCATGGCCTCACGCCGCGTCTTCTTCAGGATCCCGGTGAAGGCGAGGTGCACACCTTTGAGCGTGCGCAACGTGCTCGGCTTCAGTGCCGCCGGAGGGTTGCGTAGAGCCTGGATCAACTCGTCGGCACTCTCGTAGCGCTTTCGCCGTTCGCCGATGCAGCGGTAGACGATCTCCTTCAGGTGATCGCTGCAGGTCAGACCGCGAACGTCTTTCGACCGGATCCGCGATCGCGCGTCCCCTTTGATCAGCATCCCCAGGAGCTGGCCCACCTGGTACACATCGTCGCGCGCCTGCCACTTCGGCGCCGAGCCGGCGAGGATGTCGCTCGGGGCCGTCATCGCGTTCATCGTCCGCACGGTGACGCCGCGCATGTCGCTCTGCTGGCGGACGATGCCGAAGTCGCCGAGCTTCAGCCGCCGCTTGTCGCAGACGAAGACGTTCATCGGCGTCAGGTCGCGGTGCAGGAGTTGTCCACGATGGAGCTTCTGCAGGACCTCGAGCACGCCGGCGATCTCGCGCCGCGCGGTCGTTTCGTTCCACGACGCGCCCGTCCGGGAGAGAAACGTGCTCAGGTCGCCGTGCGCGGCGTATTCGAGCACGAGGCAGTAGAGGATTCCGCCTCCGACGGTGAACAACGGGAACCGATCGAAAACGCGGATCGCGCGCGGATGGCCGTCGAGCAGCGAGCCGAAGTACGCTTCGCGGACCCATCCGTCGATGTGGAGGCTGGCCTTGACGCAGACGAGTTCGGGGATCGTACCGGAACGGCCGCGGCGTCGCGCGAGAAACGCCTGACCGAATCCTCCCTGGCCGAGCAGCCGTCCAACTTCGTAGCGGACGCCCGTTTCCGGGCTCATGATGATCTGACCTTTGCGCAGCAATGCGTCCGGTTGCTGCGGCCGTCCCCGGAACGTCGCCGTTCGCGTCGTCGGCAGTGGTGCGTGGGCGGTCATGGGCGAAAGATGGATTCTATCGCTATCATCGTTAGTATCGGCGGTATCGGCGCCCCGTAAAGGGGCGCCCTACGCTGGTCTCGGGGTGCCAAGACCAAACCGAATGACAGAACCACTGCGCCTGGCCTTTCTCGGCTGCGGCTTCATCACCGGTGTGCACAGCCGCCACGTTTCCCGGCTCGACGGGCGGATCGTCTGCAGCTACGCGAGCCGGGACGCGGCGAAGGCGGCCGAGTACTGCCGTACGCACCGGGGGATCGGCAGCTTCGGCGACTACGAGAAGGCCATCGCGGATCCGTCCGTGGACGCCGTCGTGATCGCCGTTCCGCCGAAGTTTCATCTCGAGCTGACGCTGCAGGCACTCGATGCCGGCAAGCACGTGCTGGTCGAGAAGCCGGCGTTCCTCAGCATGGCCGACTACCGCACCGTCGTCGAGGCACGCGATCGTGCCGGGCGCGTCGTCCTCGTAGGAGAGAACGACCATTACAAACCGCTCGCGGTCACGCTCCGCCGTCTGCTCGCCGAGGACGTCATCGGCGAGATGGTCTTCGCCCATTTCACGACGCTCGTGAAGCGGTTCAAGCGCGCCGACGACTGGCGCAACGACGAGTCGATGGCCGGCGGCGATGCCTTCTTCGAGGAGGGGATCCACTGGCTGCACATTGCCGGCAGCCTCGGCCCGAAGATCGTCCCCGAGTCCGTGCGGGGCTACCGTCCGCCTGCATCGGCCGAAGGCCCGGACAAACGCGCCAAGAGCATGATGGTGGCGTTTCAATACGACAACGGCGCTGTCGGGGCGCTGTATTACTCGCGCGAAGTGCCGTCGCTCCTCAAGGGACTCCGCGTCTCGAAGCTGTTCGGACGCAAGGGGATCATCACCTTCGAATCGAACGGCGCCTTCCTCGTGGCGCGAGGCGAAGGATTCCCGCGGGTCATGTTCCCGGGCTTCAAGGACATCCGCGGCTACCAGGCGATGTATCGCGATTTCTATCGCGCGATCCGCGAAGGCGTGCAGCCGGAGATGAGTCTCGAGCGGGCGATGGAAGACCAGGCGTTGATGGAGCGGGTTTACGGGTCGGTGGTTTAGGATGTGCCCGGCCTTCGGGCCGGGGGGTTCCAGGAGGTTCCAAAGGGTTCTCGAAGGTTCCAGGGGTTCCAGATGGTTCCGGGTTCTCAGGTTTCACGCCCACACACGCCGCGTCTTCGCCCCGAACCAGCTGGAACCCACTGGAACCCGCGAGAACCCGGAACCAGCTGGAACCTACTGGGAACCCACGAGAACCCCCTGGAACCCTCTAGAACCCCGGTAGCTAGCGGCAGTGACACGGGCCACACGGCCAAGGCACGAAGGACACGACGAACACTAAGGCCACGAAGAAGGACACAAAGCAATCAAGGTTTGTTCGTGTTCTGCCTTCGTGGTCGTCGTGTTCTTCGTGTTCGTAGTGCCCTTGAAAGCCGTCGGCGCGTGAAGCCGCCGCCGCGTCCGAGTTCCGGAGTTGAGCTGAT
>DASWVN010000065.1:0-9013 GCA_036401215.1 Vicinamibacterales bacterium
CATCATGATCACGCCGCTGCCGGGCGTGCACGCGCTCAAGCCGGGCTCGTGCACGATGCCGCTGCCGGGCATCTCGGCGGCGATCATCGACGAGACCGGCGGCGACGTGCCGGCGGGCAAGGGCGGTTTCCTCGCGATCACCAAGCCGTGGCCGGCGATGATCCGCACGATCTGGGGCGACCCCGAACGCTTCAAGAAGACGTACTTCCCGCAGGAGATCCACGGCGGGCGGTACTACGTCGCGGGCGACGGCGCCACGCGTGAAGACGACGGCTACTACCGCGTGATCGGCCGCATCGACGACGTGCTCAACGTATCGGGCCATCGCCTCGGCACGATGGAAGTCGAGTCGGCGCTCGTCGCGCACCCGATGGTCGCGGAAGCGGCGGTCGTCGGCCGCCCCGACGAACTGACCGGCGAGGCGATCTCCGCCTTCGTCGTGCTCAAGCAGGCGCGACCCACCGGCGCAGACGCAGCGAAGGTCGCGAAGGAGCTGCGCGACTGGGTCGGCAAGGAGATCGGCCCGATCGCCAAGCCGAAGGAGATCCGTTTCGGCGACAACCTGCCGAAGACGCGTTCGGGCAAGATCATGCGCCGCCTGCTGCGCTCGCTCGCGCGTGGCGAGGAGATCACGCAGGACGTCTCCACGCTGGAGAATCCCGCGATCCTCGAGCAGTTGAAAGAGACGACCTGAACACGGCTCCCCGGGGGCACGCAGGCTGTTGCGGGCTCCCGGAGACGTTCAGGCGAACGTCGGCAGGCAGACCCTGAAGACCGAACCGCGATCGGGGCCGTCGCTCGCTGCACGGACGGTTCCGCCGTGTAGTTCCACCAGGCCCTTGACGAGCGCCAGCCCGAGTCCCAGTCCCCCCTGGCTCCTGGCGATCATCCGCTCGTCCTGGACGAGCGGCTCGAACAGCCTGCCGAGCAACTCCGGGCGGATGCCTGCGCCGTCGTCGCGTACTTCGATGATCGCCTGGTCCTCCGCTGCCCGGATCAGCATCAGGGATACGTGCCCCTTGGACGGCGTGAACTTCGCCGCGTTCTGCAACAGATTTCCGACGATCTGGGCGATTCTCGCCGAATCCACCTCCGCGTGAACCGGTTCCTTCGGAACGCGTATCTCGAAGCGAATCCCGTGGTGGTCGAAGGTCTCGCGGTGGTCTTCGCCGATCGCCTGCACCAGCTCACCCAGCGCAACGCGTTCCGGCTGCAGGCGGATCTTGCCTTTCGAGATCCTCGTCACGTCGAGAAGATCGTCGAGAAGACGGCCGATGAGCCTGACCTGTCGGACGAGTCGCGGCAGCGCACGCGCGGCCTGTTCGCTCTCGAGGCCCGCCTGCTGGATCAGCGAGAGGTTGACGCTGATCACGTTCAAGGGGTTGCGAAGCTCGTGCGACAACCACGCAAGGAACTCGTTCTTGTGGCGGTTCGCTTCCCGCAGAGCCGCCTCGCTCTTCCGGAGGGCGTCTTCGATCTGCTTCAGCGGCGTGATGTCGCGCGTGATCACCAACAGACTCGACGGCGTCGAGCGCTCGGGAACGAGGAGGGTGGAGAGGAATTGATGACCGAAGACCGGGCTCTCGAATTCGCTGTCCACGGTCCGGTGCTCTGCACTCGCAGTGACTTCGTCGAAGTGCTTCTGCCAGAACGCCGCCGAGGCAGCGTCCGTGACGATCTCCGGAAGCGTTCGGCCGATGACGTCCTGCGGACGCAGGCTCAGCATGCGAGCACCGTACTCGTTGATGTACGTGTAGCGCGTCTCCCCATCGAAACGTGCGATCGCCTCGGGTGCGTTCTCGGCCAGCGTGCGATAGCGTTCTTCGCTGGCCGCGAGGGCTTCCGCCGCCCGTTTGCGTTCGGTGATCTCCTCCGCGGCCACGCTGATGCCGACGATGCGGCCCTCGGGGTCCTTCATCGGGGCCCAGCGCTCGCTCCAGACTCGCTCGACACCCGGCTGGGCCGCAGTGGTTCCCCGCATCTCGAAGTCCAGCCGTTCGCCGGTGCGCAGCACGGTGCGAAGCGCGTCCTCCGCCTGGCCGCCGACGTCGGGAACGATCTCGCTCGGCGTGCGGCCGATGTGATCTTCGATCGCCCGGCCATTGATGTCGGCGATGACCTGGTTCAACCGGACCCAGCGCAGTTTCTCGTCGAAAACGCACAGCCCCACCGGCGCTGTCTCGTAGATCGCTTCCAGTTCCACGAGACGCTGGCGCGCGACCGCTTCGCTCGCTCGCAAGGCTTCTTCCGCCTCCTTGCGCGCCGTGATGTCGATGATCGAGCTGATGCCTGTCGGCTTGCCCGCCAGCTGCAGCAACTGCGCGGAGACGACGCCCGTCCATGCCCGGCCGTCCGGGCGCACGAAGGCGTACTCGCCCCGCACGCTGCCGTCGCGTCGAAGTGCGCCGACGAACTGCGCCTGATCCGCGGGATCCTTCCAGATCCCGAGCTCCGCGGTCGTCTTTCCGAGCGCTTCCTCGCGACGGAACCCGGTCATCTCGGCGAAGCGGTCGTTGACCTCGAGCAGGCGCCCGTCCTCGACGGTCGTCAAGGTCATCGCGGCGGTACTGCCGTGGAAAGCCTTGGCGAACTTCTCCTCGGAGATGCGCAGCGACTGCTCCGCGCGCTTGCGCTCGGTGATGTCGATGCAGATGCCGGACACGGACAGCGGTTTTCCTTCGGTGTCGTACGCCGTCCGTCCGAGTGCGTTCACCCAACGAATTTCGCCGGTGGGCAGCACGATGCGATCCTCGTTGGCTACGGGGGTGCCGTGCGTCAGCGCGCGCATGAGGTTCGCTTCCGCCCGTTCGCGGTCCTCGGGATGCAGCGCCGCTCTCCATCGGTCGACCGTCACGGGCGGTGCAGTCTTCGGATCCCATCCGAAGAGGTGATACAGCTGGTCGGACCAGTGCCACTGGTCGGTCGCCAGATCCCAGTGCCAGATGCCCGCTCCGGCAGCGTCCTGCGCGAACTTCAAGCGGGCTTCACTGATCCGCAACGCCTCCTCGGTGCGCTTTCGCTCGGTGATGTCCTGGACGATGCCGGACATGCGGCGCCGCCGTTGCATTGCCTCGTCGACCCATCGGCCCGAGACCCAGATCCGGCGAAGCTCGCCGTCTGCCCGCCTGATGCGGCACTCGACGCTCCAGTCCTTACCGGCTTGAAATGCCCGCCGGAACGTCCGATCGACGTGTTCCCGATCTTCGGGCAACACATGCTCGGCGAATGTGCGGTAGGTCCAGGTCGGAAGGAGTCCTTCATGACCGAAGATCCGGTCGTGTTCGGCTGAGCGGAACACATGGCCGGTGTCCAGATCGAAGGCCCAGGCGCCGGCTCGGAGCGTCACCAGCGCGTAGTCCAGAAGGGCCTTCTGCTGTGACGTGGATCGAACTCGTTCCGTCGTCTCCTGCAGGACGCCGAGCGCGCCGACGACCTCGCCACGGGCGTTGCGGATGGGCGCGAGCGAGCATGCGTAGAACGCGTCGTCGCCGCAGCGTCGAGCGAGCCAGAAAGTCTCGTCGGTGCACTGGATCGACTCGCCGTGCTCGATCACGCGCTCGAGCATCGGACCGAGGCGTTCCCACGACTCGGGCCACACTCCGCGAGCCGGCTGTCCCAGCGCCCACGGATGACGAGTCGAACCGAGCAGGGGCACGCAACCCTCGTTGTAGAGGAGAACGCGCTCGGAACCCACCCAGATCGCCATCGGGATGGTCGGAGCACCGAGGCAGGCGCGGATGACGGCGCGAATGTCCTCGGGCCAGCGATCGACGGGCCCCAGCGGCGTGGCGCTCCAGTCGATTGCGCGACATCGCGACGCAATGTCACTGCGGCCAGCAAACAGCGACTCGGCAGCCTCGGTCCGTCCCGCATTCGCCATACGACCTCGATCGCTGTGCCGGCTCGACATCGGGCGCCGTACGACGCGGGCGAGCGACTTCACCACGGTGAGCCGGTCGTCCGTTCCTCTGGAGTGCGGCCCGTACCCGCATGTTCGCGTAGCATAGCGCCCCCACGTGCAGGCCCCGACACCTGGGCATCGCCTCGGCAATCCGCTCTTTGCGGCAGCTATACTGGCGGATGGACCCGGGCCGCGTCCCCTTGTGGCGATTCGTCAAGAGCGCTCACGGAGACAGCACCAGCGCCCGCTGGTCGTCGATCTGAACGGAGAGGTGTCCGAGTGGTTTAAGGAGCACGCCTGGAAAGCGTGTAGGGGTCCAAAGCCCCTCGGGGGTTCGAATCCCCCTCTCTCCGCCAAAGACACATGCGCCCGCGCTCGCGGGCGTTCCTTGATCCCGGCGCATTCCATCGCGCTTTGACGCTGACGCTCGAGCCGTTTCCTCGCTTCTCGTCAGGCGGTGCGGCCGCGCAGCGCGTCAAGAATGTGCGGTTGCCCGTGACGCCGGATTCGCATGCGATCGATCGCGCTCCTGTTGCCCTGTGCGCTGCTCCTGCAGGCGGGGTGCGTGATGCTCCCCGCTTTCGGTGAGGTGCACACCGTCTCAGGATTGCGGTTGTCGGCCGATGATCTTCGTTGCGCCGTCTGACTTGCCGGCACCCTCCGAGGGAAACCAGTGCCGGGTGCGATTCGCGATCGCGACCAGCGACAGCATCACCGGCACCTCGACGAGCACGCCCACCACGGTGGCGAGCGCCGCACCGGAACCGAGGCCGAACAGCGAGATCGCCACTGCGACGGCGAGCTCGAAGAAGTTGGAGGTTCCGATCAGGCAGGCGGGCGCGGCGATCTCATGCGGCAAGCCGAGCCAGCGAGCGCCGACCGCGCTGACGAGGAAGATTCCGTAGGACTGCAGCACGAGCGGCACGGCGATCATCACGATCACCAGCGGTTGCGCGATCAGCGTGCCGGCCTGGAAGCCGAACAGCAGCACGACGGTGGCGACCAGGCCGACCATCGACCACGGCTTCAGCGCCCGGATGCCTCGCGCGAGCCGGTCGGGGCCGTTCTGCAGCAGCGCGCGACGCGCGAGCACCCCGGCGACCAGCGGCAGTACGACGTACAGGACGACGCTCAGCAGCAGCGTCTCCCACGGAACGTGCACGTCGGTGACGCCCAGCAGGAATGCGGCGATCGGCGCGAACGCGAACACCATCACGAGGTCGTTGACCGACACCTGGACCAGCGTGTAATTCGGGTCGCCCCGCGTCATCTGGCTCCAGACGAACACCATCGCCGTGCACGGCGCGACACCGAGCAGGATCATTCCGGCGATGTACTCGGAGGCCGACGCCGGGTCGACCCAGGGCGCGAACACGTGCTCGAAGAAGAGCACCGCCAGCGCGGCCATCGTGAACGGCTTGACGAGCCAGTTGACGACCAGCGTGAGGACCAGGCCCCGCGGGCGCTTGCCGACGTCCTTCACCGCGGCGAAGTCGATCTGGACCATCATCGGGAAGATCATCACCCAGATGAACACCGCGACGACGAGGTTGACGTGCGCCCATTCCAGACGCGCGACCGCCTCGAACAGACCCGGCGCGGCCAGGCCGAGACCGACCCCCGCGACGATGCCCAGTCCCACCCAGACGCTGAGGTAACGCTCGAAGATTCCCATGGTTCGTATATCCGGTATCGTCGTTCAGCTTCGCGCGATCGTCGAGAGCGCGGACTTCAGCTCGTCGTCACCCATCCGTGCGAGCGGCAGGCGCAGCAGCTGCAGCAGCCGGTAGCCCAGCGCCTGCCGCGTCAGTTCGAAAGCAGCGCGCCGGGAATCGGCGTCCGCACCGGCACTGGATGGATCGGGGTAGCCCCAGTGCACCTGGACCGGACTGCCGGGCCACCACGGGCAGGGTTCGGCGGCTGCGCGATCGCACACCGTGATCACGACGCGAAACGGTGTCGCGTCGCCGCCGGCGAACTCGTCCCAGCTCTTGCTGCGCAGATCCCCCGTTTCGATGCCGGCGTCGGACAGCACTTCGAGCGCGATCGGATGGACCACGCCGCTGGGCGCGCTGCCCGCGCTGAAGGCACGCACGTCGGTGTCGAGCGCGCGCGCCAGATGGTTCAGCATCGCCTCGGCGAGGATGCTTCGCGCCGAGTTGTGCGTGCACAGCACGAGGATGCGGGTCGTCACGCGTTCGCTCCGGTGTCGCAGAACGTGGTCGGCGAGTCGATGCAGGGGCTCCCCTCGCAACAGTGGTCGGTCAGGTACCCCAGCAGCGCGTTCATGAACGCGTAGTCCGCGCGATAGATCACGTGCCGGCTTGCACGCTCCTGCGTGACGAGGCCCGCGATGGCGAGTTCCTTCAGGTGGAACGACAGCGTAGCCGCCGGCAGCGCGAGTGCCTCGCTGATCGTTCCGGGGGTCAGGCCCGCGTTGCCGGCGACGACGAGCGCGCGGAATACCTTCAGACGATGCGGTTGCCCCAGCGCTGCCAGTGCACGAACCACCTTGATTTCTTCCATGATTCCAATATACTCGAAATAATGCTGTGCCGGCAAGCGACGGCACCCAGCAAGTGCCAGGGAGAACCGCCATGGATGACGTCGATCTCAAGCAGGTAGTGAAGCAGAAATACGGCGAGGTGGCCCGCAGCGTCCGAGGGCAGGGCGCTTCGGCCTCGTGCTGCGGCAGCGTGAGCGCTCCCGCCGTCCAGGCCTCGTCGTGCTGCTCCAGCAAGGCGCTGCCCGGCGCCGACCCGATCACCCGCGATCTCTACGACGCGGTCCAGACCGACAGCCTGCCGGAAGCGGCCGTGCTCGCGTCACTCGGCTGCGGCAATCCGACCGCACTCGCCGAGCTGCGGCCAGGAGAAGTCGTGCTCGACCTCGGCTCCGGAGGCGGCATCGACGTCCTGTTGTCGGCGCGCCGCGTCGGCCCCACGGGCAAGGCCTATGGCCTGGACATGACCGACGAGATGCTCGCCCTCGCCAACGAGAACAAGCGGCAGGCGCAGGCGACGAACGTCGAGTTCCTGAAGGGCGAGATCGAGCACATCCCGCTACCCGACGCCGCAGTCGACGTGATCATCTCCAACTGCGTGATCAACCTGTCGGTGGACAAGGACCAGGTGCTGCGCGAAGCGTTTCGTGTACTGAAGCCCGGCGGGCGCTTCGCCGTCTCCGATGTCGTCACGCGCGGGGAGATCCATCCGGAAGTGCGCCAGAGCATGCTTGCCTGGGTGGGATGCGTGGCCGGCGCCCTCGACGAACGCGATTATCGATCGAAGCTCGCCGCCGCGGGATTCACAGGCATCGAAATCGAGCCGACGCGCATCTATCGGGCGGACGATGCACGCGAGTTCCTCGGCGCGAGCGGACTCGACGCATCGCGGATCGCGGAGGAAGTCGACGGCAGGTTCCTCAGCGCGTTCGTTCGAGCGACCAAGCCCGCTCGCTGAAACTTCTGCCCTGGCGATCGAGCGCTGGCATCCATCGGGCGCATCGGCTAGACCGACAGCTCTCGATGATCGGGACTCGCATTGCCTTGCACCGCGGCGGTGGATGCGTCAATCAGCAGGCCGTCGAGCGGGCTCGGCGTTCCTGCCGCGCTCGATTTCAGCACGTGGGTGTAGATCATCGTCGTGCTCACGTCGCTGTGGCCGAGCAGTTCCTGCACCCGTCGTATGTCGACGCCGGACTCGAGCAGATGCGTCGCAAACGAATGCCGCAGCGTATGTGCAGTCACCCGCTTGCCGATCCGCGCAACTGCCGCCGCCCGGGCGATCGCCCGGCCGATCGTCTCGTGATAGAGGTGATGCCTGCGTCGAATACCAGTACGTGGATCGACCGATAGCGAGTTCCCGGGCCATGCCCAGAACCAGTTCCACGACTCTCCCGCACGCGGCAGCTTGACCGCGAGCGCGTCGGGCAGCTCCACGCCCGGCACGCCGGAGGCGCGGTCTCGTGCCCACATCTCACGAGCGCGCTCGAGCTGGGCTCGAAGCGGCTCGCGAAGCGCTTCGGGGAGCATCACGACCCGATCCTTGCCGCCCTTTCCTTCACGGACGACGACCACCGAACGATCGAAGTCAACGTCCTTGGTGCGCAGCTTAAGGCATTCCGTGAGTCGCATTCCCGTGCCATAGAGGGTCCGGGCAATCAAGCCCTGTAGGCTCGATGCCGAAAATGCACCGAGCAGCCGCGCTACCTCCTCGCGCGACAAGACCACCGGAACGCGAACCCGAGACTTCGGACGGCCAAGTTCCTGCATCCACGGAAGCTCCGCGCCAAGAACCTCCCGATAGAGAAACAGCAGAGCGCACAAAGCCTGCTTGTGTGTCGATACAGAGACGCGACGCTCGTTCGCGAGATGCGCCAGGAAGCGTTCGACGTCGTGCTGGCCGAGGTCGCGCGGATGCCGCATCCCGCAGTATCGAACGAAGGAGCGCGTCCAGTACACGTATGCCTGTTCGGTGCGAAGGCTGTAGTGGAGATAACGAATACGTTCCCGGAGTCGTGAAAGCAGACCGGGCGACCTCGTGCCATGGATGATAGGCAGGCGATCTGGTTCAACGGGGTGGCCGGGCGGCGAGTGCATGTCTATATCTTCATACAGCATGGCGTATGTGGCCATAGTGCAAAAGGAGACTGGACGCGTGCCTTTGGTCTAAGGAGAATGTCGCGGTCCCCTCGATTTGCCGTCGTTGTTCTGCCGTTATTTGTGGTAGTTGCTGGTCGCTGCCCGGCGTAGACGCTGCATCGACGTTCGGTTCTCCCGGACTTTGGATCTCTTGTTTATTCGGCATGAACCGCGTTACGTCGATGCAAGGACCAAGGCGCCGTCAGGGAACTGCGATTGCGTCGTCCGTTACGCGGTTCTTTGGATAGCGACGACAGGCAATTTCTCAATCGTCAGAAGTCTTTGGGTGGACACAGGACGAACAGGTTACGTGGCGACGGGCGGGCAATCGTCGGAACGGCCGCGATACAAAACACGTTGGGCGTCATAGGAGCCGTCATGGCGGAGTACGACATCGCGTTTGGTGAGCGACTGGCTGAGACAGCGCGCATGGTCGCGGGCGAAGGTCTCGTGGAACTCGACGCACAACG
>DASWVN010000066.1:0-24040 GCA_036401215.1 Vicinamibacterales bacterium
TCTGGACAGCCCCGCCGCGGTGATCCGGCTGGACCAGGTGCTTGCCGACTTCAAGCAGGCGGCGCTCGGAGCGGCGTGGAAGGCGAAGGACGAGATCATGATCTGCCCGAACATGCGTGCGGCGCAGATTTACGTGCGGCAGCCACGGCCCGAGATCATCGAGCTTCTCGCGTCGACGCTGCTCACGCACCCGGATGTCGACCAGGTGATCTGGCACAGCCGGCTGACCGGGGGCAACGGGCACTACACGGTGTTGAGCAGCCGGGGACGCCTGACGTTCTCGCGGGAGGCCTCGTCGAGCGGCGCCACCGACGAGTTCGGCGGCGAATGGAGCTGGAGCGGCGAAGGCACGGCCCTCGGCCTCTCGCAGGATGGCGGGTCGCTGTACTTCGACCAGTATCCGAACGCGTTCGAGCGCATCGCGGGCGTGCTCGATCTGGACCAGAGCGGTGAGATCTGGGTCACGGCGAAGCCGGGGTGCGAGTTCGAAGTGCCGGGCGGCAAGGCGCACGTCGGCGGCGCGTCGCACGGCGCGCTGCACGCGCTCGACTCCTTCAGTCCGGTGATCGTCGCGGGCGGTGGATCGCCGATGCGGCTGCCGCGGGCGATGCGCTCGGTCGACATCGCGCCGCTCTGCATGCATATCCTCGGGATCCCGATGCGCTACCGGGTCGGCGAGGCGCGCAGATAGCGTGGTCTGCTGTCCGCGGTGCGCGGTGCGCGGTGCGCGGTCCGGGGTGCGTGGTCCGGGGTCCGGAGTGCGGGGTCCGGGGTGCCTGCCCTGAGCGAGCGCCGAAGGCGCGAGTCGAAGGGCGGGGGGCAGAGTTCACGGCGGACAGCGGACCGCGGACCGCGCACAGCGGACCGCGCACAGCGGACCGCGGACCGCGCACAGCGGACCGCGGACAGCAGACAGCGAAGGATGACGGATGGCGAGTGCGGACCCGATCACTGAATTTCTGAATGCCAAAGAACGGGCGGAAGCCCACCAGATCGATACGGCGCCGGTGATGCTGGCGACGGCCGATGTCAACGGCCAGCCATCGGCGCGGATGGTGCTGCTGCGCGGCGTCGATTCACGCGGGTTCGCGTTCTTCACCAACTACACCAGCCGGAAGGGGCGCGAACTCGACGCGAATCCGAAGGCGGCGCTGTGCATCCACTGGATCGCGCTCGACGAGCAGATCCGCATCGAAGGGGACGTCGAGCGCCTGACCGACGCCGAATCCGACGCCTATTTCAGCAGCCGTCCCCGCGGCAGCCAGCTCGGGGCCTGGGCGTCGGAACAAAGCGCGGTGCTCCCGTCGCGCGAAACGCTCGAGGAGAAGTACCGCGAGATCGAGCGGCGCTTCGAAGGGCAGCCGGTTTCCCGGCCGCCGTTCTGGGGCGGCTACCGAATCGTCCCCCACCGCATCGAGTTCTGGTACGGCCGCCCCGACCGCCTGCACGATCGCGTCCTGTATGTCCGGGACGGCGAAGGGTGGAAGATCGAGCGGCTCTATCCATAGGGGTGCATCGGGGTGCTTCAAGGTGCGTCGGGGTGCGGCAGGGTGCGGGGAAGCACCTCGAAGCACCCTGCAGCACCTTGAAGCACCTTGAAGCACCCCGACGCACCCCGACGCACCCCGAAGCACCCCGACGCACCCCGACGCACCCCGCCGCACCCTGAAGCACCCCGAAGCACCCCGAAGCACCCCGATCTTTGATAGATTTCCCCCACTTGTCTTTCAAGCGCGCGCTCGGCCCGTTCGACGCGACGATGGTCGTCATCGGCGGGATCATCGGTTCCGGGATCTTCATCAACCCCTACATCGTCGCGCAGCGGCTCGACTCGTCGGCGCTGGTGCTGGCGGCGTGGATCGCCGGGGGCGCCATCGCGCTCGCGGGGGCCTACTCGTACGCCGAGCTGGGGGCGCTCTTCCCGCGCGCCGGTGGACAGTACGTCTACCTGCGGGACGCCTACCATCCGCTGGCGGGATTCCTGTACGGATGGGCGCTGCTGGCGCTCATCGAAAGCGGCGCGATCGCCGCGGTGGCCATCACCTTCGCCAACTACGCGCTGCGCCTCGCCGGACGGACGGACGTTGCGCCGGTGCCGCTGGCCCTGGCCGCGATCGTCCTCCTCTCGGTCGTCAACTTCATGGGCGTGAAGCCCGGCAGCCGCGTCCTCAACGTCTTCGTCGTGTTGAAGGTCGCCGCGCTGGCCGTGCTGATCGGCGCCGGCTGGCTCGCGCCGTCCTTCCCTGGATGGTGGGAAGCCGCGCGCGAATCCACGACGACCACCAGCGGCACGGCGGTCGCGTTCGGGGCGGCCCTGATCCCCATCCTCTTCTCTTACGGCGGGTGGCAGAACGCCAACTACGTCGCCGAGGAAATCGACAATCCCCGGCGCAACCTGCCGCTGAGCCTGATGGTGGGCACGATCACGGTCGTCGTGATCTACGCGCTGGTCAATGCCGTGTACCTGCGGGCGCTCGGGCTCGAAGGCCTCGCGGCGACGACCACGCCGGCGGCCAGCGCCGCATCACGGATGTTCGGCGCCTGGGGGGACACCTTCGTCACCGCGGCGATCGCGATCTCGACGTTCGGCTTCCTCGACCTCGCGATCCTCGCGCCCACGCGGGTGTATTACGCGATGGCCGCCGACGGCGTCTTCCTCCCGGCACTGGCGAAGCTCCATCCGAAGTACAGCACGCCCTGGCTCGCGATCCTGATCCAGTCCACGTGGTCCTGCATTCTCGCCGCCACCGGCAGCTACGAACGTCTGCTCAACTACGTCGTCTTTGCCGACTGGATCTTCTTCGGCCTGACCGTGGGGACCGTGCTCATCTTCCGCCGCCGGCTCCCCCTGGCATCGCGTGCGGCAGACAGTTACCGCGCCCCCGGCTATCCAGTGGTGCAGATTCTCTTCGTGCTCATATCGGCGGCGGTCGTCCTGAGCGTCGTGCGCAGCGACCCGTCGAGCGCGCTTCGCGGGGCGCTGCTCCTCGCGCTGGGGATCCCGCTGTTCTTCTGGTTCCGCTCGCGCTCGATTCAGCGTCTTTCACTCACCGCTGAACGGGCCGGCGGCAGGACGCACGAAGAACACCAGGAACGCTAGTGGCCCTTCGTGTCCCTTCGTGCCAAACCCGTGACGAGTGAATGTCCTCACCAATGACTCTCAGATATCACGCCGCATACATGCACTGGGCGAAAGCCCGGCCAGCCGCCAGCTTCGATCTCGGGATCAGCAACGTGCTCGGCTGTTCGATCGACGACCTTCCCGGGGCCGCCGAGGCTCTCTCGTTTGCCGGGCGCAACGACAACGGCTACGAGCCGCTGCTCGAGGCGATCGCGACGCGATACGGCGTCGACATCTCGCAGGTGACGACCGCGCAAGGGGCGTCGGGCGCCAACTTTCTCGTCTACGCGGCTCTGCTCGCCCCGGGAGACGATGTGCTCGTGGAGCGGCCCGGGTACGACCCCCTGCTCGCCGCGCCGCGACTGCTTGGCGCGAACGTGACGCAGTTCGATCGAACGTTCGACGACAAGTACGCCCTCGATCCCGGCCGCGTGAAGGCCGCCCTCACGCCGAAGACACGGCTCATCGTGGTAACGACGCCCCACAATCCGAGCGGGGTGATCGCGGATGCCGACGCGTTGCGCGAGATCGGCAGGATCGCTGAGACGAACGACGCGCACGTCCTCGTGGACGAGGTGTATCTCGATTCGGCCGGCCGCGACATTCGTCCGGCGGTCCACTTCGGGGACCGCTTCATCGTGACCAGCAGCCTGACGAAGTCGTACGGACTCGCCGGTCTGCGCTCCGGATGGATCCTCTCCTCTCCCGAAATCGCGGAGCGGATTCGACGCGCACGCGACGTGGTCGACGGCAGCGGTTCGATCATCACCGAGCGTCTGAGCGTCGTCGCGTTCACACATCTCGACACGCTGCTGGCCCGTGCGCGAGCCATCCTCACGCGAAACGGACCGGTCGTCGAGCGCTTCCTCGAGTCCCGCAACGAACTCGAGTCTGTCGCACCGGACGGCGGGACCGTCGTGTTCCCCCGGCTTCGTGACGTTCCCGACACGCGGACCTTTGCGGAACGGTTACTGAAGGAACGGCAGACCGCGGTCGTGCCCGGACACTTCTTCCAGGCCCCCTCGCACATTCGCATGGGATTCAGCGGAGAGACGGCAGCGCTCGAAGCCGGGCTGGAGCAAGTCGCGGCGGCCCTGGACGCACGCGCCTGGCGCTGAAACCGGGAACGAACGGCCGACCTGGGCCGTCTACACCCGGCAATGGACGCTCTCCGCCTCGATCTTCGGTACGCGCTGCGTTCGCTACTTCGTCGTCCGGCATTCTCCGCGATCGCGGTGATAACACTGGCGCTCGGCATCGGCGTCAATACCGTCGCCTTCAACGGCATCAACGCGCTGCTGCTGCGATCGTTCCGGATTCCGGACTCGGATCGGATCGGATGGGTCATGCTCGCCGGTCCAGGCAATCCCCATGGCGACGTCACGCTCGCGGAATTCGAGGCGCTCGAACGCGGTGTTCCGTCCTTCGAAGGGATCGCGGCCGAAGCCCGGATCCCGGTCAGTATCCGAACGGAGCAGGGCGCTGCACAGGGATGGTCGCTCCTCGTCACGACCAACTATCTGCGCACACTCCGCGTGAAGCCCGCACTCGGACGTCTGTTCACCGAAACCGACCTCACCGGAACCGACCTCCCGGTCATCGTTTCGCATCGTTACTGGAAGGAACAGCTCGGCGCACCCGAATCCCTCGGCGGACAGCAGCTGATCGTCAACGGCCGCACCTTCGCGGTCCTTGGCGTTCTGCCGGACGATCACGAAGGGCCCGGCGGCTTGTACGCGCCTGATCTCTGGCTCCCGCTCGCGCGAATGGAGGTGCTCAACCTGCCGACGGAGCAGACGTCCCATCCGTGGCTGACCCTGTTCGCGCGGCTGAAGGACGGGGCCACGCGGGCCCGGGCCGACGTGGAACTCGCCAGCGTCGCCCGCGAGTTGTCGGCCGGCGTCGAAGGGCAGCACGCCCGCACCGCGACCTTCTACCCGATGGAAGATGGCCACCCCGATCTCCGGCAGATCCGTCCGCTCGCCTGGCTCGCGCTCGCGGCGGTGGGCATCGTGCTCGTGATCGCCTGCTTCAACGTCGCGGCGCTGCTGATGGCGCGCGTGAACGAGCGGCAGAAGGAGCTTGGGATACGCTGCGCGGTCGGCGCGAGCCGTGGACGGATCCTTCGGCAGCTGATCACCGAGGGGCTTCTGCTCGCCGCCGTGAGCGGCGCCGCGGCGCTCGTCGCAGCGTCGTGGAGCGAGCAGCTTCTTGCCACGTTCAGCCTTCCCTCCCCGATCCCGCAACGGTTGCACCTCTCGGTGGACGGCATGGTCATCGCCTACACGGCCGGGCTCGTCATCGTCGCGGGCATCCTGCCGGCTCTTCTGCCGGCCCTTCAGGCAACCCGCACGAACCTCGCGGGATCGATGCAGAGCGAATCGGCCGGAGGCACACGACGATCGCGCACGCGGAACGCGTTCGTCGTGACGCAGGTTGCCGGCTCGACGCTGTTCATGGTCGCCGCCCTTCTCTTCGTCAGGAGCTTCGTCAACGCCGCCACGACCGATACCGGCTTCGACACGGAGCACACGGTCATCCTGCAGCTGTCGCCTGGTGCGTACGGATACGACGCCGACCGTGCACGGATGCTCTTCACCGATCTCGGTCAACGGTTGAATGCGCTTCCCGGCGTTCGGCGGGCGTCGCTTGCGGATCGAGTGCCGTTCTACGTCGGTTTTCCAAACGTAATCGAGTATTCGCACGATGGCACTGATTGCTCGACTGCAGACTGCCGCCGTGCGACCGTCTACGCCGCAGGCGCGCATCACTTCGACGCACTGGGGATCCCGATCGTCGCCGGACGCGACTTCTCCGAGCAGGACCTCGCCATGGGCTCGAGGATCGTCATCAGCCGCCACCTCGCGGACCAGCTGTGGCCGGAAGGCGCGATCGGCCGTTCGCTGAGGATGGGACCGAACGGTGAATCCGCAACCGTGATCGGTGTCGCGGCCGACATCAAGCACCGCAACATGGCGGAAGTACCGGCCGCCTACATCTATCGTCCGCTTCAACCCCGCAACTACGCACGCGGCCTGTCGGTGATCGTCCGCACGAGTGGCGATCCCGGCGCGATGATGGCGTCGATCCGCGAGCAGGTGCGCGCCCTCGACCCGAATCTGCCGTCCGCGGCGGTCGCGACGATGGAGGAGCGGATGCGGATGCCCCTATGGCCGTCCCGTACACTCGCCGGCTTCCTGACGATCTGCGCCGCGCTCGCCGTCCTGCTCGGATCGATCGGCCTGTTCGGCGTCATGTACTTCGCGGTATCGCAACGCACGCGCGAGTTCGGCATCCGCTCGGCGCTCGGCGCCACCCGGCGGCGTGTCGTGACGCTGGTGCTCAACGAAGGCCTGCGCCTGACCGTCCCCGGCGTCCTGCTCGGCGCGATCGGCGGCTACATCGCCGGCCGCCTGCTGTCGCGCATGCTCTTCGGCGTCTCCCCGGCCGACCCGCTCACCTTCGTTGCGACCGCACTCATCGAACTCGCGGTCACCCTCCTCGCCAGCGCCCTGCCCGCCTACCGCGCGATGCGTGTAGATCCCCTGACGGCACTGCGTGAGTGAGCACTGGTCGAACGACAGCCACTAACTGCGGGTAATTCGATCAACGGTTCGCTGGTCGAACGACAGCCACTGCCGCCTTGATCTCACAGAGCCCGCAGAGCCCACAGAGCAGACCCCAATTGAACCGGGTACGCGCTGCGGGGCGCCGACCTTCGGTCGGCGTAGTGGGAGCCGGGCACACGGTCTCCACAAGCAGCGCCCAGAATCGAGAAGCTGCTTGTGGGGACCGTGTGCCCGGCTCCCACACCGCGCGAAGCGCGGCCCCGCAGCTCCTACCGTTGCGACCGTGTGGTGCTCCGTGAACTCCGCGAGCTCTGCGAGGTTGAACCCGCTGTGGCTGTCGCCGGTCCTTGTGCTGTGGCTGTCGCCGATCCGAGTGCTGTGGCTGTCGCCGGACTCGGATCAGTGCGGCAGGGTCGGAAGGAACTTCGGTGGACGGCGGTGCTTCGTGGCCTGTTCGTACGCGTAAGCGAGGGCGATGAGGCGGGCTTCGCTCCACGCGGGACCGATGAAGGACAGGCCGACTGGAAGGTCCTGAACGAAGCCGGCCGGCACCGTGATGTTGGGATAACCCGCAACGGCGGCAGGCGTGGAACTCGCACCCAGGAAGTGGTCTCCGTTCACCAGGTCGATGGGCCACGCGGGGCTGCCGGTGGGGGCGATGAGGGCATCCAGCTTGTGCTTCTTGATGACCGCGTCGATGCCGCCGCTCCGCGCTCTCGTCCGGCAGGTGCTCAGCGCCTTCCTGTACTCCGCCGATTGGAGACTCCCCTTCTTCTGGGCCATCTCGAGAATCTCCTGCCCGAAGAACGGCATCTCGCGCTCCGCCTCCCGCTTGTTGAAGGCGATCAGATCCTCGAGTGACTGCACCTTCGCACGGCTGCCCAGCGACGCGAAGTAGGTGTTGAGCCCATCCTTGAACTCGTAGAGCAGTACGTCGAACTCGCAGTCGTCGAGCTGCGAGGCCGTCGGGATGTCTGCCGGATCGACGATGGTGGCCCCCTGCGCCTTCAAGACGCCGATTGCCGTCTCGATCACCGCATCGGTCTTCGGGCTGTAACCGAAATACTGGCGGCGCGCGACGCCGATGCGCGCGCCTTTCAGCGCACCCGCGTCGAGCGCCTTCGTGTAGTCCTCGCCCTTGCCGCCACTCGCGGTGGTCGCCGGATCGCGGGCATCGACGCCGGTCATGGCCGTCAGCAGCGCGGCCGCGTCGGCGACCGTCCGCGTCATCGGGCCGGCCGTGTCCTGTGTTTTCGAGATCGGGATGATGCCGCTGCGGCTGACGAGGCCAACCGTCGGCTTCAGTCCGACGATGCCGTTCGCCGAGGACGGACAGACGATCGAGCCATCGGTTTCGGTGCCGACGGCAGCGGCCGCGAGGTTCGTCGCGACGGCCGTGCCGCTGCCGGAACTCGATCCGCAGGGGTTCCGGTCGAGCACGTAGGGATTTCTCACCTGGCCGCCGCGCCCGCTCCACCCGCTCGTGGACTTCGTCGAGCGGAAGTTCGCCCACTCGCTCAGGTTCGTCTTTCCGAGGATCACAGCGCCGGCGGCGCGCAGCCGTTCGACGACGAAGGCGTCACGCGGCGCGATGGATCCTTCGAGGGCCAGCGATCCGGCGGTCGTCATCATCCGGTCGGCGGTGTCGATGTTGTCCTTGATGACGATCGGGATCCCGTGCAGCGGTCCGCGGACTTTCCCGGCCTTGCGCTCGGCGTCGAGCGCATCGGCGATCGAGAGAGCATCCGGGTTCATCTCGATGATGGATCGGAGTGTGGGCCCCTGCCGGTCCAGCGCCTCGATCCGCTGCGAGTAGAGTTCGACGAGCTGACGCGAGGTGTACTGGCCGCGCGACATTGCGTCCTGCAGTTGCGCGATCGTCAACTCCTCGAGGGGAAAGCTTGTGGACGGCTGCGCCTGCGGCACGGACAGCCCGATCCCGCCGGTGAGCAGGACCAGGAGGCAAAGCAGGGTGCGGCGTGTCACGCCGCAAGCATACAACGGCTCTCTTGCGGCGCCGCGACGAGCGGTCTCAGGCGCTCAGCCGATCGACGATGGCGCGCCAAGTTCGGGCGGCCGGTGTGGCATCGGCCGCGAGCGCCGCGCCGCATTCGACAGCAGACCCGTCGCGCGAGGGTTTCGTCCAGACCGTATCGACTGCGAGATTCAGGCCGATGCCGGCGACCTCGACGTCGAACGACGAAGGCAGGCTCCCGGCGTTGGGGATCTCGAGGCGAAGGCCGCCGTAGGACACGTCCATCACGGCCGCCGGCTGGCCATTCGCGGTCACGCGGAAGCCGCCGACCACGCGCTTGCGCATCCAGCGCCGCTGACGGCGGACCTTCTCGAGGCAGCGCGCGACCGTGTCGAGCAGGACGGCCGGAGTCACCGGCTTGCGGACGAAGGTTGCGCCGTAGCGCCCCGCCTCGATCTCCATCAGCGATTCGTCATAGCCGGTCATGATGATGATCGACATGTCCGGATGGTCCGTGATGCATTGACGAACCAGGTGCAGACCGTTGAAGCCGCGCAGACGGACGTCGGTGATGAACAGGTCGTAGGAGCCGATCCCGAGCAGGCGTTTGGCGGCCTCGTACGACGGGGCGCCCGTCACCTGGTAGTCCACCTCGCGGAGCATCTCCACCATCCCCGACAGGGTGTGTGGTTCGTCTTCGAGGACGAGAATGCGATACGGCAGCTTCATGAGGGATCGAGGGACAACGACGAGATCATGCCAGAACTCGCCGCCCGCAAGTGCCATGCCGTGCCAGCGCGTGTCGAAACTCCACGCCAATTCGTGCAAGTACGAAAGTGTCGGCGCACCGGGGTTTCATTCCTGAAAGGTGCAGGAAGAATTTTGTGCCCGGTGCGGATAGCGGGTGCCGCGGTTAGTGGACGACGGGTTTGGGACGGGCGGACGCCAGGACCCGGGTGATCATCCCGTCAAGACGCGGTTGGTCGATGTCGAACGGTCCGGCGACGGCGGCCCCCATCGGGATCTCGATCGCGATGACGACCCCCTCGTCGGTCGGCTCGACGATCCAGCTGAAGCCGCGAAGCGCGACGTAGCGCTCGAGCGCGTCCGGGTTCTTCACCCGGTCGATCGCGAGCAGGATTTCCTTGAGCACGGTTTCGACGTCCCCGTCGGTCCACGCCTGCGGTTCGTTTTCATGCTGAACGTGCTCGGTCACGGCAAAGTTCTGTTCACGAAGCACGATCTCGACGTCGAAAGTCATCACCGGTCCATCCAGGAGGGGCTGCGTTTTTCGAGGAATGCGGCGACGCCTTCGCTGGCGTCGTGCGTCCGCATCAGGTCTTCCAAGTATAGCTGTTCGAGCCGCGGGAGGACCTCGCGTACATGCCCGACGAGGCCGGTCCGCGCGGCCGCGGCCGCATGCCTCAGCGCCGCTGCGGACCGCGGCGCGAGGTGCGTCGCGAACCACTCGTCCGCCGCTGCCTGGAGCCCGCCGGAAGGCGCGACGAGTTCGAGGAGTCCCTGTGCCTGCCACGCAGCGGCCGTCGCCGCTTCGCCGGTGAGGATCGCCCGAGTCGCGCGCGCGCCGCCCACTCGCATGGGCAGCAGCGCGGCCGCGGCCGGCGGAAACACGCCGAGGGCGATCTCCGGCAGGCCAAACGTCGCTCCCTCCTCCGCGAAGATGAAATCGCAGGCGAGCGCCAGCTCGAAGCCGCCCCCGAGGCACCGGCCGCGGACGAGCGCCGCCGTCGGCGCCGGCGCGTCGAGCAGATCGTAGATCAGCGCGTGCATCTCCGGGAGCACGCGTCCGATCTGATCGGCCGTGTGCTCCGGAACGCTCGCGCCGAAGCTGAAATCGCTGCCCGCCCCTTCGATCGTGATCAGTTTCAGATGGGGGTTCTCGGCTACCGCTTCGAGCGCGGAGCGAAGCGCGCCGACCATGTCGGCCGTGACGATGTTCCCCTTTTCGTGGAAGAGGGTGAAGGCGGCCCTCGTCTGCCCGGGATTGAAGGCCACGCTGACCGGCTGCATCACGCGAGTTCGCGCCTCAACGCGTCGACCGACGAGACCGGTTGATGACAGGTGAAATCCTGGCACACATAGACGGCGCCCCCGCCGTCGGCCTTCATCCCCGCGATGAACGGCAGCATCGCCTGCAGCGCCTCCTGTGTGCGGTCCGGGTCAACCGGCACGTGCACCGCGAACGGCAGGTAGTGTGCGGCGATCTCACGTTCCAGTTCGCGGACCGGATCCGCGGTGCGTGCGCCAACGAGCACGATCTGCAGCGACGGCGAATGCCATTGCGAGAGCGCGCACAACATCATGGGGATGACACGTGCGGCGGCGCCGGCGCGCTTGCCGTACCGGGCCAGCGTGCGTCCCGCCTTCTCCCGATACGCATCGTCGCCGGTCAAGTGGGCCAGCGTCAGCGCATTGAGCGTCGCGACCGAACTCGCCGACGGTTCGGCGCCGTCGTAGTCCTCCTTGAGGCGCAGCAGCACCGTCGGGTCCTCGCCTGTCGTGCTGAACCAGCCGCCGTCTGCGGCGTCCCAGAACAGCTCGTCCTGGCGGCGCTGAAGCTCGATGGCCCACTCGAGCCACTCGGCTTCACCGGTCGCCTGCAGGACTTCCAGGAGTCCCCATATCTGGTAGGCGTAGTCTTCCGCGTACGCTTCGATGGCCGCTTCGCCGTCGCGATAGCGCCGCAGCAACCGGCGGTCATCTTCACGCCACAACGTTGCGCGGATGAAGCGGGCCGCGCGGACCGCGGCCTGACGGTAGTCGTCGCGGTGCGCGCTTGCGGGCAGCACGCGGGCCGCACGCGCAAAGGCGGCGATCATCAAACCGTTCCAGGCCGTCAGCACCTTGTCGTCGAGGTGCGGCCGCGGGCGCTTCGACCGGGCGTCGAACATGTTTTGACGGATCCGCTCGAGCGCCGCGGTGACGTCCGCCTCAGACTGGCCGCTCCTCACGGCGAGATCGGCGATCGGTTGCGCGATGTAGAGCAGGTTCTTCCCGGTGAACTCGCCCTGCGGATCGCTCGGCGCATTGCCGCCGGGTTCGATCCCGAAGCGACGGCGGGCGATGTCGACGTCAGCGCCGAGGAGGTCCACCAGCTCCGCGTCGGACCAGACGTAGAACGCCCCTTCCTTCTTGTGCGGGTTCTCGAGGCCTTGATCCTCTGGGGGCACGCTGTCGGCGTCTTCGGCCGAGTAGAACGCCCCTTCCGGGCTGGTCATGTCGCGGAGCACGTACTGAAGCGTGTCCTCCGCGACCGCGGCATGGAATGGCTCTCCCGTCGCCTGCGCCGCTTCGAGATACGCGAGCACGAGCTGCGCCTGGTCGTACAGCATCTTCTCGAAGTGCGGCACGCGCCACTCGGCATCGACCGAGTAGCGATGGAAGCCGCCGCCGATGTGGTCGCGCATCCCGCCGACCGCCATCGCGCGCAGGGTGGCGGTGGCCATCTGCAGCGCCGACTGCGTGCCGGTGCGCGCGTATTCACGGAGAAGGAACAGCAGTTCGGACGGACGCGGGAACTTCGGCGACTCGCCGAAGCCGCCGCGCCGGTGATCGAACACCGACTGGAACTGCACGAGCGCCACGTCGAGGGAGTCGGGATCGGCGATCTCCGCTTCAGGGCGGCCGCCGTGCGTGACCGCCTTCAGCCGTTCGGTCAACTCCGCGGCCGCTTCGTTCACGCGGGCGCGGTCTTCCTTCCAGACCCGCGCGATCTCGGTGACGAGATCCGCGAATCCCGGTCGTCCCCACCGCGAAGCCGGCGGAAAGTACGTCCCGCCGTAAAACGGCTTCAGCTCGGGCGTCAGGAACACCGTCATCGGCCAGCCGCCCTGCCCCGTCGTCGCCTGGACAAACGACATGTACACGCGATCGACGTCCGGCCGTTCCTCGCGGTCCACCTTGATGGAGACGAAATTTTCGTTGAGGAGCGCGGCGATCTGCTCGTTCTCGAACGATTCGCGCTCCATCACGTGGCACCAGTGGCAGGTGGAATAGCCGATCGACAGAAAGATCGGCTTCTCTTCGGCGCGTGCCCGTTCGATCGCTTCGTCGTTCCAGGCGTGCCAGTCGACTGGATTGGTCGCGTGCTGGAGCAGGTAGGGGCTGCGCTCACGCGCGAGGCGGTTCATTGGTCCGCAGACGGATGGTAAATGGTAGATGGTAGATGGAAAAGTGACTCGGGGACACGCGCCCTGAAGCTACTACCGTTTCCCATTTTCATTTTCCATGTTCCATCTTCCATCTTTCAGGCGCTCGTCATGAAGGCCATCCTCAAACGGTCTTCGTCTGCGGGCCAGCGGAAGCATTCGGCGGGTTCGAGCCCCTCGACGCTCGGCGCATCGCCGGCCATCACGTATACCAGCTTCTCGACGCCGTCACGGCGCTCGGCCGAGACCGCCTGTCGCGCCGACGCGATCACGTCGCCGTCGGGGCCGGACAGGAAGTACACGACCCGGTCCACGTCCCGTGGCAGCGGCGTCGGTCCGGGAACCCGGCACTCCTGAACAGACGTGCTGCCCCGTTCGATGACGTCACGCAACGCCGGAGGGACCGGGGCGCGACCGCGGACGATGACGGTTCTCATTGAAGTCATCGTAATACGTCACGATAGAATCTGCGGCATGGAACTGGCGGTCGAGACCCGCGGGTTGACGCGCGACTTCGGCAGCTTCCGCGCGGTGGACGGGATCGACCTCGCCGTCCCCGCCGGAAGCTTCTATGGCTTTCTCGGCCCGAACGGGGCCGGCAAATCGACGACGATCAAGTGCCTGACCGGCCTCTTGCGGCCGAGCAGCGGCTCGATCCGCATCCTGGGGATCGATCTGCTCGCCGATCCGGTCGGGGTGAAGCGCCGCATCGGCGTGGTTCCCGAGGACCTCGCGCTGTTCGACCGGCTGACCGCGGAAGAGACGCTGATGTTCGTCTCGCAGATCCACGGGATCGACGCCGCCACCGCGAAGACGCGCTCGGCGGACCTTCTGCGCCTGATGGACCTCGAAGGGGCCCGCAACACCCTCGTGACGGATTTCTCCCACGGGATGCGGAAGAAGCTGTCGCTCGCGGCCGCGCTGCTGCCGGCGCCGCGCCTGCTCTTTCTCGACGAGCCGTTCGAGGGGATCGACGCCGTCGCCTCGCGGCAGATCAAGGACCTGCTGCAGTCGTTCGTGGCGCGCGGCGGGACGATCTTTCTCACCTCGCACATCCTCGAGATCGTCGAGCGTCTCTCCACCCACATTGGCGTGATCGCCAACGGCAAGCTCGTCGCCCAGGGAACGATCAGCGAGCTGCGGAGCGGAGCGGCGGCCGGCGCCACGCTCGAGGAGTTGTTCATTCGACTCGTGGGCGGCGAAGAACCGGCCCGCAGCTCCCTCGACTGGATCTGATGGGAACATTACGGACCCTCAAGGCGTTCGCCTGGATGCGGTGGCGGATGCTCGTGAACTCGTTCGAGCGCACGGGCTCGCGCGACACGCTCGAGCGCTTCTCGCTCGCGATCGAGAAGCTGGGACCGATCCTCGCCGCGATCCTGCTGATCCCGTCCGCGATCGCGATGGCGGCCCTGGGCCTCGCGGCGGGGTACCTCCTTGCCACAGGCGGGAGCCTGATGGCGATCACGGCCGTGCGGTTCATCCTGATTGCGGCGCCGCTGCTGGCCATCGTCGGTCCGTTCTTCCTGCCGGCTGCCGACCGGACGAACCCGGTGCGACTGCTGCTGCTGCCGATCCCGCGATCCACCCTGTACATCGCGCAGTCATCGTCGGCGTTCGGCGATCCGTGGAACGTCTTGATGATCCCGCTGATCTTCATGGTGCCGGTGGGGATCCTGGCCGCGGGACACCTGACGAGCGCGGTTCTCACCCTGATCGCCGCCGTCTGCTTTTTGATTCTCGTGATCGGCCTCTCCGCGCTGTCGACGAGCCTGTTGCATCTGATCGTCCGCGATCGGCGGCGCGGCGAACTCGCGGCCCTGATCTTCATCGTCATCATTCCCGTCGTGGCGATGCTCCCCGGGCTGCTCGAGAGTGGGCCTCGCCGCGGCCGCGGGGCTGACCGTCCTCCGGTCGTCCCGGAATGGGCGATCGACCTTGGCGCACGTGCCAAATCGCTGTACCCCAGCGAGCTGTTCGTCAGCGCCGCCACCGGCACGGTCAACGGCGACCTCGAACTGGCAGGCGCTGCCGTTTCGGGACTGGCACTCGCAGCGTTGCTCGTGCACACGCTGAGCGTGTTCGCCTTCCGGCGGGTGCTCGCCTCGCCCGCGACGACGGGCGCGCGACGAGGCGGGGGGACGAGCGCCGTCTGGGGGGCACGGCTTCCCGGGTTGTCGTCCGGCGCGTCGGCGGTCGCCCTCGCTCAACTGCGCCTGGCCATGAGAACGCCGCGCGGACGCTCGATCCTGCTCTCCCCTCTGGCGATGTTCGGGATCTTTGCCGTCCTGATGTATCGAGGGTCGGGCCAGATGGAGTTCGGTCCGTTCCAGTTCGGGAGCGGTCTCGGGCTGGCGACGTTCGCATCCTTCGTCTGCCTGCTCTCGATCCTGCCGATCGCGATGAACCAGTTCGCGGTCGACAAGGCCGGACTGACGATGACGCTGCTGTCCCCGCTGCGCGACGACGAGATCCTGTCGGGCAAGGCGGCGGGCAACGCCCTCGTCGTCGCGGGACCAACGCTCCTGAGTATCGGCGCGGCATTGATCCTGTTCGGCGGAGACTCGGCGGCCCTCTGGCTCTCGCTCGTCCTCGGCCTGCTGTCGGTCTACCTGCTCGTGGCGCCGGTCGCAGCCATCTGTTCCGCGGTCTTTCCCCGGGCCGTGGACCTCAACAGCATCGGCCGCGGCAGCAACGCGCATGGCGCGGCGGGATTCATCGGCATGGTCGCCTTCGTCGTGGCCGGAGCGGTCCCCGCGGTTCTGACGTTCCTCGCGCTCCGCGTACTCGAACGGCCGTCGGCGGCCCCGCTGCTGGTCGCCGGCTGGTGTCTCGTCGCCTACATCGCAGGGCGCCTGTTGTTCGCGGCCGCCCGCCGCGTGTTCGCGACCCGGCGCGAGAACCTCGCCATGGTGAGATAGGAGTAGGGCGGCCTTATGCCCCGCCAGACAGGGCACGCTGCTTGCCTTGTTCTCCGCGATGGCACGCCGTTCTTCCAAACCCCTGCGACAGCTCATGCGCGGTACGTTCGGGCTCGAGGACTTCCGGCCCGGACAGGAAGCCGTCATCGACTCGATCGTCGATGGGCACGACACGATTGCCGTGATGCCTACCGGCGCCGGCAAGTCGCTCTGTTATCAACTGCCCGCCCTTCACCTGCCAGGGATCACCGTCGTCGTCTCGCCGCTGATCGCGCTGATGAAAGACCAGACCGACAAGCTCCAGGCGCTCGGGGTCCGCGCGCGGCAGGTGAACTCCGCGATCGATGCGGCAGAGCTGAAGGATGCGTTGAGCGCGATCGACAAGGGAGAGGTCGAGTTCGTCTTCGCCACGCCGGAACGGCTCGAGGATCCGGACTTCATCGCGCTGTTCAAGCAGCATCACGTCGACCTCTTCGTCGTCGACGAGGCGCACTGTCTGTCGGAGTGGGGCCACGACTTCAGGCCGGCCTTTCTCGGTCTCGGCACGGCGATCAAGGAAGTCGGTTCGCCGCCCGTCCTCGCCCTGACCGCCACCGCAACCGTGCGCGTGCTTCAGGACATCGTCCGCGGACTCGGCCTGAAGGATCCGGCGACGTTCAACCTCGGCATCTATCGATCCAACCTGCAGTACGAGGTGCGGCACACCGCGAATGACACAGCCAAGCAGCAGCACCTGATCAGGATCCTTCGCGAGATGGACGGCTCCGGCATCGTCTATTGCGCCACCGTCAAGAACTGCGAGGCGGTAACGCGAGTCCTGGAAGCGGAAGGCATTTCCGGCGGCATGTATCACGGCCGAATGGCGGCGTCGCGGCGCCGTGAGACGCAGGATCGATTCAGGACCGGCGACCTCCACGCCATTGTCGCGACCAACGCGTTCGGGATGGGAATCGACAAGCCGGACATCCGCTTCGTCGTTCACTACGACATGCCCGGATCGCTCGAGTCGTACTACCAGGAGTAGGGCCGGGCCGGCCGCGATGGCGAACCTGCCGCGTGCGTCCTGCTCTATCGCGTCGAAGACCGCCGCACCCATCAGTACTTCATGGGCGGCAGGTATCCGAACGCCGACGACATCATCGCGGTTCGCGATGCGCTCGTGGGGCTCGGGGGGTCGCAGGAAGCCGTGAGGATGGCCGACATCCAGGCGCATGCCGCGACGACGGCGAAGAGCAAGCTGAGGTCGGTGCTGACCGTGATGAAAGATGCCGGACTGGTGCGCGAACTCCGAGGCGCACGGTTCCGGCTCGTCGCCGAGGCCGGTGATACGGCCCGGCTCGAAGACGTGGCCGCCGCCTACGCGCGCCGCAAGGATGCCGACCGGACGAAGCTCGAGAAGATGGCCGGATACGCCCAGAGCGCGATGTGCCGCTGGAAGCTGCTGCTCGACTATTTCGACGAGCCCGATGCCGTCGAACGCTGCGGCGCCTGCGACAACTGCCGAACCCCCCCTGAATTGCAGCATGCGCCACCGGTTGACGAGGAGGCGCGCCGCATCGCGGGGCTCAAGCCCGCAGTGTAGCCTCTGCCATACACCGAAGTACAACGTTCACTACACACCCCTAGCCCTTCTACTTCATCGAGTGGAGCCCGCGAGGCCCTTCAGCGCGTTTTACGCGTGAATCGATCACTCACAGAGCTGGCATCCACGTTGCTCCAGTAGCAGGCAAACGCGCGGAAGCGCAACCGGCCGCTCTGGTGTTCCGCTGGAGCAACAAATCCGCTAACAACCCTACCCTACGGCGCAGGGAGAGAACATCCTCCCTGACCCGCCCTGTACGAAAGTCAGAACACACAGAAATCCGAGTGAACTAAGCCCACGGATTCACGGCCTCTCGATTGCTTTGCCAGACCAGACATCATGGCCACCACCACCGAGCAACCCAAACCACCGTTCCCGAAACAACACCAGGAGAAGCCCGGCATCGAGTCGGATTTGGAGCCGAAGCCGCGTTACCACGCGCCGGAATACAAGCCTGCCGGCAAGCTGAAAGACAAGGTCGCGCTCATTACCGGCGGCGATTCGGGCATCGGACGCGCCGTGGCGACGATCTACGCGCGCGAGGGGGCCGACGTCGCAATCGTCTACCTGCCCGAGGAACAATCAGACGCGGAAGAGACGAAGGCCGCCGTGGAGAAGGCCGGCCGGCGGGCGTTCCTCCTGCCCGGAGATGTTTCCGAGCCGGAGTTCTGCCGATCCGCGGTCGAGAAGACCGTACAGGAATTCGGAAAGCTCGACATCCTCGTCAACAACGCGGCGTATCAGAACCAGCAGGAGTCGCTCGAAGACATCAGCGACGAGCAGTGGGACCATACGTTCAAGACGAACATCTACGGCTACTTTCGAATGGCCAGGGCGGCGCTCGCCCACCTGCCCCGCGGCGGCACGATCATCAACACCGGTTCCATCACCGGTCTCGAAGGCAGCAAGAAGCTGCTCGACTACTCGGCAACGAAAGGGGCCATCCACGCCTTCACGAAGTCACTGGCCCAAAACCTCGTCGAGAAAGGGATCCGCGTGAACTGCGTCGCTCCCGGTCCGGTCTGGACCCCGCTCAACCCGTCCGACAACAAGACCCCTGACGAGGTGTCGAAGTTCGGGCAGGGCACGCCGATGGAACGCCCCGCACAACCAGAAGAGATCGCGCCCGCGTACGTCTTCTTCGCCTCGGAGGCCGATTCGAGCTTCATTACCGGCGAGGTCCTGACACAGCTCGGTGGTGAGACGACTGCGGGCTGATTCACCGACAGCCACAGCGTTGCTGGAGTGGCGGCTGGCTGATTCGTGGCGTCCAGTCCCAATACCTCCCCGCCGAGAACGCAGAGGCCACCGAGACTTTGGGTTGAAAAAAGGGCCCCCTGCTAGACGCGGGGTGTCGGGGCAGCAGGGATTTCTTCGGGACGATGGCGCCGGAGCCGGGCGTAGGCGGCGGTCACCTCGGTCCCGAAGAGGAAAATGACAGCCGAGATATAGACCCACAGCAGAAAGACGACGACACCGCCGATCGAGCCGTGGACGCTGAACCGGGACTGGTCGCGCACGTACTGTGAGAAGCCGGCGAGGGCAACGCGCCACAACAGCCCGGTCAGGACGGCGCCCACCCACACATCGCGAAACCGGACCTTCGCGTTCGGGACGAAATAGAAGACGAGCCCGACGACGAAGATGAAGAGGAGGGTGGTCGCCGACTTGACCGCGTAGCTCTGGAGGACCGAGAGCGCCGGCACATGCTCCAGCACCACCACGAACCATGTCGACTCGACCAGGTTGATCGCGCTCGCGAGCAGCAGGCCTGCGAGCATCAACAGGCTCGCCATCGTCAGCATCAGGAACGAAATGAGCTTGTGCTTGACGTAGCTGGGCTGCCGTTCGACTCCCCACGCGTGGTTCACCGCGGACGTCACCGCCCCGAACACCCCCATGGCCGCCCAGATCATGACGAGGCTGCCGAGAACGCCCAGCCGCACCCGCGCCTGGAGCATCGCGTCCAGCTGGGTCGTGACGAAGTCGAACTGCTGGGGAAAATACGTCAGGACGAAACCGAGGATCCTGGAGCGGTCATCTTCCGTCCCCGCCACGCCGGCCAGAAGCGAGAAGGCCAGCAGGAAGAACGGGAACAGCGACAACAGGGCGTAGTAGGCGATCGATGAGGCGAACGTGAGGTCGTCGCTGTTGTAGATGCCGAGGGCCCCGCGCCAGATGGCGAGGCCGGTGAGCCGAAGCTCCGCGCGTGCCCGCGCGGCCAACCGCCGACCGAAAGACGACACCGCTGCCTGCGCGGACACCCGGGAATGATAGCAAGGGCGTCAGCTCGCGCGCTGCACGCCCTCCGCTGGCTTGCTCTCCTCCCAGGCCTGCCTGATCTCGCGCGAGAGCCAGGCCGGAATGCCGGTGAAGATGGCGGCGCGTGCGAGGCCGAACGCGAGGCGGCGCAGCGAAGGCGTCCGCAGGATGACGACCGCCGCGCCTATGGCGGCGGCCCCCATCAGGACGTTCGCGACCGTTCGCGCAGTGTCTTCCTTCACACGCAGGCGCTAGCTGCTGCTGCGGTCGCCGGTCGTCTGGTAGTTCGAGCCGACCGTGGAGCCGGTTCCCGTGGTACTGCCGGCGCTCCCGGTGCTGCCGCTCGTTCCGGTCCCCATGTCACCGCCCATCGTGCCGGAGTTGCCGGACCGTGCGCGGTCGTACGCTTCACGGCCGCGATCCACGATCTGCCCCACCTTGCCCGAGGCCTGCGAGTAGGCGTCACCGGCAGTGTGACGGAGCTTGCCGGCCTGTTCGCTCAACGTGTTGCGCAGCTCGGAGCCGGCGCGCGGCGCGAAGAGCATTCCCAGACCGGCACCGAGGACGGTTCCGGCGAGCAGTCCCATCAGGAACGAACCGCCACCATCCTCACGTTCGAATCGATCGTATTCGTAAGCCATGTATGCCTCCTCTAGGTTGCTGATTGGGCGGGACGCGGCGGTTCGTGTTTCGCGTCGGCGCCCAGGACCGACATGATGACGGCGCGGATACCGCGGGCGACGCCGACCGCCTGGTTGACCTTGTCGCGGAGGGATCCCGTCACACGCCCGGCGGTTTCATCCACCCGGTTCATCGTGCCGGAGATGGCGTGGTTGACGCGCTCGGTCTGCTGGTTCACCTGCGCGGTCACCGCCTTGACGTCGACGAGGATCGAATCCACCTTTTCACGCAGCGGCGCGATCTGTCTCGCTTCCAGCTCGTTGACGAGCCGCATCACCCGGCGATAGATGAGAAACCCGCCGACACCCATGCCGATCAGCAGGAGCGCTTCGAGCACGCTGACAATCGCCATGATTGCCAGCCACATGTTGGTCGTGCCGAGATCATTCGTCATGCGCACTCCTCACGGATCACCATGGCGTGGCCGCCCCGTGTGTTCCGCTGCGTCATGCCGACCAGCGGGTCTGCCCGCCGCCGGCGACTTCGTTCAGCGAGCGCCAGCCTTCATTCGCCGCGGTCCGCGCCTTCTCGACGGTCCCACGCATACGCGTGAGTTCGTTCATGAAGTCGTCGAGCCGCGGTTCGATCTGATCCCGCACGTGCCGGCCGCTCTCCGTCAGGTAGAGCCATCCAAGCACGCCGCCGGCCACCGCGCCGAGAAACGTCGCCATCAATACCCGAGACCGTTCGTCCACACCCGCCTCCTTGGAGCCTTGGACCGATGCCATGAACACCAGCCCTCAACCCGAACAATCAAACGTCATGCCACTCATCTATTCACGCGGCTTCTGCACGAACGCCGCGAGCGCCACACCTTCCCATCGCCCGTCAGACGGGCTTCCTGGCGCTTCCGGCCCCATGGCCATGGTCGTCACATAGCCTGAGTCGAGGCCGAACTTGCCGACGACATAGTCACGGACGAGTTCGGCACGCCTACGACTCAGAACGAACTGCACGTCACGCGTGACCCCGTCAGCATAGCCTTCAACGACGAATGGTGTATCCCGTGGATACCCGAGAAACGCCGCCATGGCCGAGTCGAGCCTCAGACGTCCATCGTCGGTGAGCCGCTCGACGCCGGATTCGTCGGTCGCGAACAACACCCCTGCATTTGCCCATACGCGCAGGACGCGCCGATCGTTCGTCTCCAGGGCCCCGCGCCGGTACTCCTCGACGGTGATGTCGTCGATGTCGTAGAAGCCGCGCCGGTTGAAGAAGCCCCGGAAGAAGAAGTTGCGTTTGAGCGCCTCGGAGTTGGCGGCCAGATCCGTCAGCGTCTCGTTCGCGGCCGCCAGTGTCTGCTGGAAGCTGGTGACCATCCCGCGCGCCGGTCCATCATCGCCCCGGAAATCCTCGATCGCGCTCTTCGCGCTCTCGCTGGCCTCACGCAGGTTGGTCACCGCCGCCTCGGCTTCGGTGGCGATTGCCTTCACACGTTCGTAGAACTCATCGTCATTGACGAACTTGCCGACCGTGCCCTTACCTTCGCGGACGCCCTGAAGGATGACCTGCAGGTCCGCCGCGACCGCCCGCGACGAGTTGGTCACCCCGCGCAACTCCGTGCCGACGTCGCTGATGAGCGCCCGGGCATCGCTGGCGGTCAGCGAGACCGCCTCGAGCGCTTCGTCGACGCCGGTCTTCACGTCGGTGATCGTCTCGGTGATCAGGTCGATCGTGTCGCTCAAACGATCGAACATGTCGGCCAGGTCGAACGGTTCGCGGCTTCTGATCGTTCCCCCCTCGGCAACCTGCGGCGAGGCATCGGTGCCCGAGTCCACCTGGACGAACTTGTTGCCGACGAGACCGTCGTTCTGGATCGACGCCACCGAATCGAGCCGCATCAGCGGCCACACCGCCTCGCGCACCCGCATGCGGACGCGGAACTTGGCCGAAGGCCCTGATGGCACGTTGATCTGGTCCACCTCTCCGGCGTCCATGCCGCCGACCCGGACCGTGGCGCCGTTCTGAAGGCCACCGATGTCGCTGAACTCCGCGAACACACGGAAGGAGTCGTCGAAGAGCATGCGGCGGTCGCCGATGAAGAACAGCCCGAGCGCGAACAGGGCCAGCCCCAGGGTGAGAAACGCGCCGACGGCAACGAACCTGGTCTGCTGCATACGGATCGACCTTCATCCGGCGTGCGTGGAGGCCATGAACGCACGGACCATCGGCTCGTCGCTGGCTTCCAGGTCCGCGACGGTTCCACGCGCGATGATGCGCCCGTCGTGGAGCATCACGAGTTGATCCCCGAGCTTGCGCGCGCTCGGGATGTTGTGCGTCACCACGACCAGCGTCGTCCCCTCCCGCTCCTTGGTGTCGAGCAGCAGCTGGTCGATTTCTTCGGAGGTGATCGGATCGAGGCCGGCGCTCGGCTCATCCACGAGGAGAATCGCGGGATCCAGCGCCATCGCCCGCGCGAGCCCTGCCCGCTTCCGCATCCCGCCGGAGAGGTCCCCCGGCATCTTGTCGTAGTCGGCCTCGAGACCGACGGACGCGAGCTTCTGACGCGCGCGCTCGCGGATCTCGGCATCCGTGAGTTTCGTGTGCCGGCGCAGCGGGAACGCGACGTTCTCCCCAACCGAGATCGAGTCGAACAGCGCCGCCCCCTGGAACAGGAATCCGATCTCCCGGCGCACGCGAGCCAGCTCAGCGCCGCTCAGCGCGCTGATCTCTTCGCCGCGGACGAACACGCGCCCCGAGTCCGGACGCATCAGGCCGATGATGTGGCGCAGCGTCACGCTCTTGCCCGTTCCCGACCGCCCGAGAATCACGAACGCGCACCCTTCGGGGATCTCCAGCGACACGTCGTCGAGCACCCGCAGGTCGCCGAACGATTTCGTGACGTGGTCCAGCTTGATCGCCGGCTCGGTCTCCTCTGTGTGTCGGTGTCGCGGGGCGTCGGCGACAGCGGCTTCTCTCATATGGCGGCCTGGGGAAAGATGAAGAAGATCAACCGCACCAGCAGCACGTTTACCGCAATGATGACGATCGAGGACAGCACGACGGCACGCGTCGACGCCCGTCCCACACCTTCGGTGCCTGAGGTCGTCGTATAGCCGAGAAAGGCCGACACGGTCGCGATGATGAACCCGAACACGGTGGTCTTCACGGTCGGCGGCACGTAGTCGAGCATGTCGATCAGCGAGAACGACCGATCCAGATAAAGACTGAACGACATCCCCGTGGCGGCGGTTTCCGCGAGGTATCCCCCGAAGATCCCGGCGAAGTTCATGACCGTCGTGAGGATCGGAAGGGCGATCACGCAGGCGACGACGCGCGTGACCACGAGGTAGCGGAACGAATCGACGGCGGTCGCTTCGAGCGCGTCGATCTGCTCGGTCACCCGCATCGCGCCGAGTTCGGCGCCGATGCCCGCGCCGATGCGCCCCGCGAGCAGGAGCCCTGTCACGAGGGGACCGGTTTCGCGCACGAGCGCCATCGCGAGGCCGGCCGGAATCATCGACTCGGCGCCGAAGCGTTCGAGCGAGGCGCGGGTGTGCATCGAGAGCACGACGCCGACCGCTACGCCCGATGCCGCGATCAGTGGGACGGAGCGCAGCCCCAGTTCGTAGAGCTGGCGGACGGTCTCGCGGAACTCGAACGGCGGCCCGAGCGACTGAATCGCCGCCCGCCCGGCAAACGTGGCGTACTCACCAACCCCTGCCAGCCGCGTGGAGATGTGGAGCCCCGCAACATCCAGCATTCAACCGGCTCGGCTGCAAGGTAGGGACCAGGTTGCGCTGCGCGCGTGCAGGAATGG
>DASWVN010000067.1:0-7258 GCA_036401215.1 Vicinamibacterales bacterium
AAACACGGGGGACGCTGAGAGGGCGAGCCACAGAAGAAACACAGGGGAAACACGGAGGACGTCGGGGGCGGGCCACGGAAGAAATACAGGGGAAACACGGGGGACGCCCGAGAGGGCGAGCCACAGAAGAAACACAGAAGAAACACGGGGGACGCCCGAGAGGGCGAGCCACAGAGGAAACACAGGGGAAACACTGAGACGCCCGAGAGGGCGGGCCACAGAAGAAACACAGAAGAAACACGGGGGACGCCCGAGAGGGCGAGCCACAGAAGAAACACAGGGGAACACGGGGGGCGCGCAGATCCGCTCGCCGCGGCTGGTCTTGGCGACATCCAGCAGTCGCGCCGGGCTTCGGCCACGCGGGGCCGCCGTGGCGATTAACGAAATTACAACCAGCCTCACGATTTGTTCGGCGATCGTTCCAGCGGCTGGGGTGACCCCTGATTGGCCTGTTGCCCGGCGGGACCGCGGATCGCGTTGCGCAGCGAGGGCAGGCTGTTGAGCGGGTCGCCCATGACCAGCCGCTTGTGCTTGGGAGCGCGGCCGAAGTTCAGAATCAGGCCAACCCCTCCGCCCGCAGCTTTCAGGTAGTTGAGAAGCTGTGCTTCCGCATACGGCTCTATACCGGTGGTTCCCTTGATCTCGACAAGGACGGTCTCGTTCACCACCATGTCGGCGGAAAATTCGCCGATGATCTGACCGCGGAAGCTGACCTGCAGCGGCACTTCGATGCCCACCTTCAGGCCCTTCGACCGGAGCACGATCGCGAGCGCGTTCCGGGAGACCTTCTCGCTGAACCCGGACCCGAGTTCCTCGTACGTTTCGTGAAACGCCTGGATGATCGCACCGGTCGTCTCACCATGCGGGAGATTTGTTCCATGCATGGAAGGACCAACCGCAAAATCGATCCCAGCTGAACATCCCCGAAAATCCACGAAAATCCCGACCGCGGCTGGAAAAGGTTGCGGTTTCTGCCCTGCCGCCAGACCCAAACCCTCACAAATCCCGCGATCTCCCCTCGTTGTTTCTTCGTTGTTTCCCCGGGGCCCCCGCCCGTGTTTCTTCCGTGTTTCCCCTGTGGCCCCCCGCGCCGTGTTTCTTCCGTGTTCCCCCTGTGGCCCCCGCGCCGTGTTTCTTCCGTGTTTCCCCTGTGGCCCCCCGTTCGGTGTTTCTTCTGTGTTTCCCCTGTGGCCCCCGCTGCGTGTTTCCCCTGTGGCCCGCCCACTTGATACAATCGTGTCTTTGACCGGCGGCTCGCACCGCGGTCCGGAACCTGTGCAATCTCAGCCTGCGAACCGCGTCAGGGCCGGAAGGCAGCAGCGCTAAGTAGTCACTGACATGTGCCGCAGGCCACCCGGGCCGCGGTGGGATCCGCCGGCCCCCCTCACCACGTTGGGCATTCAGCATCAGCATTCAACACTGAGACGTGTCGTACCAAGTTCTTGCACGGAAGTGGCGGCCTCAGCGGTTCGATGACGTCATCGGGCAGCGCGGCGTCACGCAGACGCTGCGCAACGCGATCGCGGCCGGGCGCATTGCCCAGTCGTTCGTCTTCTCCGGTCCGCGCGGCGTCGGCAAGACGACGACGGCACGCATCCTGGCCCGCGGCCTGAACTGCGTGAACGGTCCGACCGCCGATCCCTGCGGCGTCTGCGATGCCTGCGTCGAGATCGCGCAGGGGCGCGACATGGACGTGCTCGAGATCGACGCGGCCACCAACACGCAGGTCGACAAGGTCCGTGAGGTCATCATCGCCGGCCTCGGCATGGCTCCGGTGCGGAACCGCTACAAGATCTTCATCATCGACGAAGTGCACCGCCTGTCGCAGCAGGCGTTCGACGCGCTGCTGAAGTCGATCGAAGAACCTCCGCCTCACGTCGTGTTCATGATGGCGACGACCGAGATCGACAAGGTGCCGCAGACGATCCAGTCGCGCTCGCAGGTGTTCGAGCTGAAGACGATCGGGGTGAAGCAGATCGCCGACCAGCTCCGCGCCATCGCGACGGCCGAGGGGATCGAGATCGACGATGCGGCGCTGATGCTGGTCGCGCGCGCCGGCGATGGCAGCATGCGGGACGCGCAGAGCGCGTTCGATCAGGTGATCGCGTTTGCCGGAACGCGTATTTCGGCAGACGATGTGACGACGGTGCTCGGGCTCGTGCAGCGCGATCTGCTGTTCGAGATTGCCGAGGCGGTTGCCGCGGAAGATGCGGCGGCGGTGTTCGGGCTCGCCGGGCGCGCGGTGGAGTCGGGATACGAGTTGCGGTCGGTCGTGCGCGAGCTGGCGCGGCTGGCGCGCGACCTGATGGTGGTGAAGATCGATCCGACGCGAGTGCAGGATCCGGAAATCGCCGCCGAAGCCGAGCGCGAGCGGATGACGGCGCTTGCGGCGCGGTTCTCCAGCGAAGATCTGATGCGCGCCTTCGACGTCCTCTCCAGGGCGGAGTTCGACCTTCGCGGCGCCGCGCAGCCGCGATACCACCTCGAGATGGCGCTGCTGCGCTGGATCCATCTTCGGAAGCTGGTGCCACTGTCGGACCTGATCCAGCAGATGGAGCGGGGAGCGCCGGCCATCCGCCCGGGCGGCGGTTCGGGCCCTTCACGTTCCGCGTTCCAGGCATCCGCGCCGGCGCGTTCGGCGCCGGTGCAGCGGCCGGCGGGTTCCAGTCCCGCAACGGTTCGCGCCGTCGAAGCGAAGCGCGAGCAGGTCACCCGCTCCGCGGCGAGCCCGCCGCCAGCCGCGGCCGCCGGATCTTCACCCGAACCGGTCAAGCCCGAGCAGCTGAAGCAAGCCTTCCTCGACGAGATCAGGAAGGTGAAGAAGTTCTTCCACGGCGCGGTCGTCGCGATGGCGCAGAAGATCGAGCTCGACGACGACCGGTTCGTGTTCACGTTCGGTCCACATCACCGCGCGCTGCGTGCGCAGCTCGATCAGAACCGGCCGTTCCTGGAGGACCTGGCCTCGAAGCTCGCGGGGCGGCGCGTGGCCGTCGTGTCGGTCGAGGGTGCGACCGCCGCTCCCCCTCCCGGAGCCGCGAACTCCGCCGCGCCCCTGACGCAGCGGCAGGAGGAACTGAAACAGCAGGCGCTCGAGGATTCGGGAGTCCAGGCGATGCTCGACGTCTTCGCCGCGGAGATCAAGGACGTGGAGGAGCGCTAAAACTCCGAACTCAGAACGAAGAACTCAGAACTGGTTTTGAGTTCATAGTTCATAGTTCGGAGTTCGGAGTTCATAGTTCGGAGTTTCGAAGTCCTTCAAGAGGCATCCATGAACATCCAACAGATGATGAAGCAGGCGCAGCAGATGCAGGAGCGCCTTCAGAAGCAGATGGCCGAGATGCGGATCGAGGCCACCGCCGGGGGCGGGATGGTGACCGTCGTCATCAACGGCGCCAAGCAGCTGCAGTCGATCAAGATCGATCCCGAAGCCGTGTCGAAAGACGACGTCGAGATGCTGCAGGACCTGATCCTCGCGGCGATGAACGACGCGCACCGCAAGGCCGACGAGCAGATGTCGCAGCAGATGAGCGGCATGATGGGCGGGCTGAAGATCCCCGGCATGTTCTGATGACACGACCCGACCCGCTCGCGAAGCTGATCGAGCAGCTTCAGCGGCTGCCGGGCATCGGCGTCAAGAGCGCCGGACGCCTGGCGTATCACATCCTCAAGACCCCGCGTGAAGAGGTCGACCGGCTGGCCGACGCGATGCGCGAGGTGAAGGAGCGGATCACCTACTGCTCGGTGTGCAGCAACATCACCGACGTCGATCCCTGCTTCTTCTGCACGAGTCCTGCACGCGACGGCCGTGTCATCTGCGTCGTCGAGGAGCCCGAGAACGTGAACGGCGTGGAGAAGACGCGCCAGTTCAACGGGCTCTATCACGTCCTGATGGGCGCGCTGTCGCCGCTGCACGGGGTCGGCCCCGACGATCTGAAGATCAAGGAGCTGCTCGGGCGGGTCGCCAGCGGCAGCGTCGAGGAAGTGATCCTCGCCACCAATCCCAACGTCGAAGGGGAAGCGACGGCGATCTATCTCGCCAAGCTGCTGAAGCCGCTCGGCGTGAAGGTGACCCGCATCGCCATGGGCGTGCCGGTCGGCAGCGATCTCGAGTATGCCGACGATGTGACGATGCAGCGGGCGATGGAAGGACGGCGAGAGGTCTGACGCGTGTCAATGGCGAATGCTGAATGACGAATGCTGAAGGTGAAGGCCTTCAGCGGATCCGCATCAGCAGTGCACCGCCGATCAGCGCCCAGACGCCCATCCGGGCCTTGCGGACGATGGACAGGATGGCGCCGGGATTGGCGCCCAGTCCGAGCACCGTCGTCGTGGCGCCGGTGCCGACTTCGCCGATGCCGAACTGCATCGGGATGAACTTGAACGCGACCGTGATGAGCCGGTTCACCGCTTCGAGGATGAACGACGACATCAGCGGCGGCGGACCCCCGAGGATGGTCCACATCACGACGTGGGCTTCGAGCACACCGAGGGCGTGGAATGTTCCCTCGAGCAGCATCACGGGCAACACCGCCGCCCGGCGCCGGCTGGCGAACGTGTAGATCTCCTCCTCGACCGACTGGAGGCGCGTGGCGCCGGCGTGCAGCCGGGACCCGGGCCGCGCGGCGGCGAGCACGCGGCTGAGGACTGCAGGGCGTTTCCAGAGCAGCCAGCCGCACACGGCCAGCAGCAGCAGCATGCCACCGGCCGCGACCTCGCTGAACTCCCGCAACCCTGACGGAAGGTCGAACGCAAACAGCAGCGCGATCGTCCCGGCGACGATGATGGTTGCTGAGGACAGCGAGTAGAAGATGTTCTCAATCGCCAGCGCCGTCAGCGCGGGCTGCAGGGGAACGGCGTGGCGAACGTACGCCGCCTTGGCGGGCTCCCCCACGAGCGGACCGAGCGGGGTGACGTTGCCGACGGCATCGCCGGCAAGCACGGCCCGAAATGCCGCGCCGACCGGAAGCCGGTGCGGGGCGTCAGTGCAGAGGTTCCAGGCGACCGCTCGCACGAAGAAGCGCAGGCCTCCCAGCGCGATGACGACCGGAAACATCCACCCGACGTTGATCACGCCCTGCCAGATCTGGGCAGGGCCGAGTCTCCAGATGAAGGCCGCGAAAACGATGATTCCCGCGGCGATGCTCGCCGCGCGGGACGGGGTCATCCATCCGCGCGGCCGCTGCTCGCTCACTGCGCCATCATATAATCGCTGAGCATGCTCCCCGCGTTTCTGCAGACGCCGGCGGCAGTGATCCTGCTGCTGGGCGGGCTGCTGGCCTGTTTCGCCGGGTACCGGATCTTCCGCATCGTCCTCGGCATCTATGGCTTCATCCTCGGCGCGCTGATCGCGACGAGCATCGTGGGGACCGAGAACACGCTGTGGACCATCCTCGCCGCGCTCATCGGCGGCGGGCTGGGCGCGCTCGTCCTGATCGGCGCGTACTTCATCGGCGTCGCGCTCATCGGCGCGGCGCTGGGGGCGATGCTCGCCAATCTGATCTGGGCGTGGATCGGCGGCGAACCGCACGTGCTGGTGGTGGTCGTGCTGGCCATCCTTGGCGCGCTGGCGGCGCTGGCGCTTCAGCGGTACGTCATCATCATCGCGACCGCGTTCGGCGGCGCGCAGACCGTGGTCGTCGGTGCAGCCGCGCTGATGGGGGAGCGCGCGGCCGCGGATGCCGCGGCGCGTACCGTCTACAGCGTCTATCCCTTGAACCCGGTGCCCGGCACGGCACTCGATCAAGCGGCCACGATCGTGCTTGGCGCGATCGGCATTCTGGTGCAACTGTTCGTTACTGCCAAAGGCAAGAAATAGGAGCGTTTCGACATGGCTACGTTCTCGAGAACCGTGACCGTGGACTGGTCCGGCCCGATCATGGAAGGCAAGGGGGTCGCGAAGGCCGGGACCGGTGCGTTCAATCTGCCGGTGACTTTCCCGTCGCGCGTGGGAGAGCCGGCCGGCACGACCAGCCCCGAGGAGCTGATGGCCGCCTCGCACGCGGCGTGCTACGCGATGGCACTGAACGCGACGCTCGGGCGCAAGAACGCGTCCGCCGCTCGCACGGTGGTCTCGGCCGAGGTCGTGGCTGACAAAGGTGACGCGGGCATCAAGGTGACGACCTCCCGCCTGAAAGTCGTGGCCGAAGGCGTGCAGGGGCTCGACCACGCCGGCTTCGAGCAGGCGGCGAAGGAAGCCGAATCGAAGTGCCCGATCTCGAACGCGCTCCGCGGCAATCTCGTGATCGAGCTGGACGTCCAGGTGAAGTAGCGGAGGGCGCACTTCTGCGAAGTCGCCGGCCGTCCGGTCCTACCGGAGGCCGGCGCTGCCGTGATAGAATTTCGTTTTCCTACCCTGTGATCCTCGGTAGCTCAATGGCAGAGCATCCGGCTGTTAACCGGAGGGTTGCTGGTTCGAGTCCAGCCCGAGGAGCCAGCCTTCGCTCGCGCTTCGCGCGAGCTACGGCTAGGCAGGCTGTGAATTGGCTACAGCAGGCCGGCTGTGATGACAGCCAGGGTCGGCAGGCTGTGAATCAGCTCTAGGCCATCAATGGAGCATGCAGGGATGCACTGAGAGAATTGCCTGACTCATTGCTGGCGGTACAACAGCCGATTGTCAGTACATCCAGGAGTCGCTCCTAGGCTTGCGAGCTTGAGGGCCGAAAGTAACGCGCGCCTGGCGATGCAATCGCATCGCTATCTGAGCGATGCGCCCCGCTTGGCCGGCGCTTCGGTGGCGGACGCGACTTCTGAAGGACCGGCGCATTCGCTCTGCCGTCCCCCATGCGCCGTCGCAGCACCTTGCGCGTTCACCCCAAATTTTTCGCCGCTTCGTCACGAAAGAACCGTTCCTTGATCTTTCGATAGCGATCGCACGGTCTTGCGAGCGCCGCGATTGCTTCCTCCTCCAGCGCCATTGATTTCAGAAAGCAAAGCTCGAGCAGGATCTGTAGAACGTAGTTGCACTGGATTAGCTCTATCTTGTCCCGGTCGGGTAGCGTCTCGTCAGCAACAGGATGATGCGTGAAACCGTTGCGATAATCGACGATCGTCTGGACCCAGCCACAAGGGTCAGGAACGGCGGCCGATAGCGCCGTTTCATGCTCTTTAACGAGGGTTCGTAGACGCCTTCCGAACGACACCTCGTTGCCGAATCCCAATCGTTTGTTTAGTGCCTGCCGGTGATCGGAACCAACGTTCTTCGGGATCGCAGACCGGAGCTGTGGCAGGACGTCGCGCTCATAGACGCCCTCGTCCATGT
>DASWVN010000068.1:0-13153 GCA_036401215.1 Vicinamibacterales bacterium
CTTGCGCGTTGTACTGGAAGTGCCACTCGTTGTAGTGGGCGGCGCCGTTGTAGATGCGGATCGAGGCTTCCTGGCTCTTGCTGCGGACCGTCATGATCCCGCCGCCGCCGCGAGCCCCGCCAAGTTGCTGCCCGCCACCCAGCCCCGGGCTCGGCTGGTTGCTGCGGCCGCCGAGCCCGCCAGGCCCGCCGCCGCGCTGTCCCGCCGGCCCACCCTGTGGACCCGGCTGGTTCGCGCCAATCGACAGCGTCAGGAACTCGCCGTCCTCTGTCATCGGATCCTTGTATTTCTTGCGGAGGTAGCGTCCCTGCACGAGCACGTCGATGCTCGGCGGATATTGGCCGCCATTCTTCGTCTGGAACAGGTAGATCGCGCGCGCGTACTGCTCGCCGCGAAAGATCAGCTCGGCTTCCTTCTCTCGCTGCATCTGCTGACGCCATACCGGCAGCAGGGCCGTCATGAGGATCGACATGATCGCCACGCTTATCAACACCGCCGCGAGCGTGTAACCGCTCTCGCGGCCTTGACCCTCTAAATGCATGAGAGTATTATCCTTAGCGCAATTTATGGTACCACAGCACCAGCGTCGAAACGGGCGCTTTGCCGCGGGTTCTGCCCTTCTGACGGCCGTCGCGCTCGTTTCGTTGGCCGCAGCCTGCGACAAGGTTCCCCTGCTCGCTCCTTCCGGGAGCGTGATCACGATCTTCCCCACCGCGACGACGATCCCCGCCAACGGATCGGTGGACATCATCGCCACGGTCATCGAGAACGGGACGACGCAGACGCCAACGCCGCCGCCGTCCAACGGCGGCAACGGCACGACGCCGACGCCGGGGAGCACCAGTTCACCGGGAGCGGGAACGCCCGTGCAGAACGGGACCCGGGTCTCCTTCACGACCAACATCGGCCGCATCGAACCGACCGAGGCGCGTACTGAGAACGGCCAGGTGCGGGTCAAGTTCTTCGGGAACGGACAAAGCGGCACCGCGACGATCACCGCGTTCTCGGGCGGGGCGTCCGGAAAGTTCGAGAACCTGCTGGTCGGGAGCGCGGCCGCCGAGCGCGTGCTCGTCAGCGCGAGCCCGCAGACTCTGGGCCCTGCCGGCGGCACGGCACAGATCAGCGCGCGCGTCGAAGACACCGCCGGATCCGGCCTCGTCGGCGTGCCGGTGACCTTCTCGACGGATGCCGGCCAGCTCTCGGCAACGTCGGTGGCCACCGATGAAGGGGGTGTCGCGCGAACGTCGCTGAACACCACCCGCGAAGCCACTGTCACGGCAAACGTCGCAGGAAAGACGGCCGAAATTACCGTCGGCCTCAATCCCAGAACGGGTATCTCGATCACCGGCCCCACCAACTCGATCTCGGCCGGCCTGCCGGCCTCGTTCACGGTGTCGGTCGGCAGCGAGACCAACGTGCGCGATGTGACGGTGGACTTCGGCGACGGGCGGGTCCAGTCGTTCGGCGCGCTGAGCGGTTCCACCAACGTTCAGCACACCTACACGGCGCCGGGAACATACACGGTCCGGGCGACCGCGACGGAGGCCAGCGGCTTCACGGAGCAGGTGGCCACGTCCGTCACGATCCTCCCTGGCCAGCCGCCAGGGGTCGTCATCACGCCGTCGAACACGTCGCCGACCGTGAACCAGATCATTACGATCACGGCGACGGTCAGCGGGGCGACGTCGACGATCCTCGAGTATCAGTGGGACTTCGGCGATGGCACGACGGCCACGACCACCGGACCGCAGATCACGAAGGCCTACTCGCAGGTCGGCACCAAGGTCATTCGGGTGACCGTCGTCCAGGCGGTCGGACCGTCGGGCCAGGGCCAGACGACGGTCGACGTCCGGCAGTAACCAACGGCCACAGCGCCAGAATGCAGAAAGCCCGCCGCGGTGATCCGCGGCGGGCTTTTTGTCTGTCAGCAGATGGTGCGACGGACGTCGGTGCGTAGGGCGGAGCTTTACGACATAGGGTGGGGCTTTACGCCCCGCCAATCGTGTCGGCGCTTCAGCGAATCAGCCGAAGCATGACGGCCATCATCCCGCCGATGGCGAGCACCTGACCGATCCAGAAGAGAAAGCACCACTTGAACAGCTCGACGCGGCCCGTCGCGATCTCCTGACGAAGGCCGGCCATCGCTTGCGCGTTCTCCTGCCGCAGGTCGGCGCCGAGCTGAGTCATGTCCTGCCGGAGCTCGGCGCCGAGTTGGGTCATCTCCTGCCGGAGTTCGGCTCCAAGTTTGGTCAGCTCCTGCCGGAGACCGCTTTCCGTCTTCGCGAGTTGGAATCGCACTCCGGCAACCTCCTCGACCAGCCGGCGTTCGAAGCGTTCCGTACAGGCGGCGATCATCGACTCTTTCGTTTCGGAGTGAAAGCGGTCGAACAACTCGACCAGGTCCACCGTCGCATCGGGGCCAAGCCGCTGGCGCAGCGCCGCGGGCACGGCATCGATCTCCATTGCATGGTCCTTCCCGATCTCGAGACGACGATGCCATCGTCCCGAAAAAGAGTCAAGACACAGGAGGGGTAAGAATCAGCCGACGCAGGTCCTCAAAGAGGCTTCAGCGGCTACCAGTCGGAATAGTTGCTGCCGTCGAGGGCCTGGCCCTGCGCGCCGCTCTTGATGTCGTAGATGCCGGGCTCGGCTGAAGGATTGCCGGGATCGGGTTCGGCGGGAACGGTCTGCCACGTGTCGGCAGACTTGGTGAACGGATCCTCAGGGATCTTGCGGAGGTACTGCTCCGACACGAGCGCGTCGAGCGACGACGGATACTTGCCCTTGTCGGCGTAGTACTGGTCGATCGCGTCGCGCATGCGGACCAGGTTCGTCTTCAGCACCGCTTCCTCGGTCCGCTGGATCGAGTTGCGGTACTGCACGACGGCCATCGCCGCCAGGATCGAGATCAGGGCAATGACGACGAGCAGTTCGATCAGCGTGAAACCTGACTGATCGCGACGCCGAAGAAAAGGGCGAATCATCGAGGAGTTACCAGTCTCTATACTTCGTACCGTCGAGCGCGGTGCCCTGCGACTTCGTGTAGACGTCGAAGACGTTCTGCCCGCCCCACGATGTCGCGTCGGGCCGGTCCTGGTAGGAGCGCTTTCCCCAGTCCGTCGAATTCGTCATGGGATCGATCGGGATCCGGCGAAGGAACTTCAGCTTGCGTCCGCTCTGGTCGTTGACGACGCTGACCCCTTCCACGAGGAGGTCGAGATCGGCCGGGTAGCCTTCGGCTCCCGCCTTCAGATCGAACGCGCCGATCAGGCCGGCATCGGCGGCGTCCTTGAACTTGTCGATAGCGGTCCGCATTTCGCGCAGCGCACGCCGCAGCTCCGCCTCCTTCTGCCGCTGGATCGTCACCTTCGCCATCGGCGCGATCGCGGCAGCCAGGATGATGAGCAGCGTCGACACCACAAGGAGTTCCACGAACGTGAACCCCCTGGCGTTCTTCAGCCGCCCCGCGAACATCAACGCACGCCGTTCATTCAGCATTCGTCATTCGTCATTCAGCATCGATACGCGCTAGCGTACCGTCACGGTCACAGGGCTGAACTGGATCTGCACCGGGGCGCCGTCCGGCCCCGTGCCGATGCCGTTCACCTGGATGTTCGACTGGCCCGGCGCCACCGCATCGAACGACAGCGATGCGATCAGGCCCGCGCCCGAGGCGCCGATCTGGTCGCCGGTGCGCGCGACCGTGATATCGATTCGGCCGGTCGCGTTGTCGATCTTCGGCGTGAACGTCACGGTCGCATTGCCCTGCCGCATGAACGTGCCTTCCTGGACGTTCCGGACGCGCACGACCGCGGGGTTGTAGGTCACGGTCAGCGACAACGTCGAAACCCGCGACGCGTTGTTGATCGACAGCGGCGTCAGGTACGGACCGCCCGCTACCCTGAACTCCGTCCCCGGCGGCGTCACGATGACCTGGGCCGGCGTCCCCCCGGTCACGCCTGCGGGCGGAGCGGCCGGCAGTCCGGTTACCGGATCGCGCGGTGGCTCGGTGGGCGGAACGGTGCCTGGCGGCGTCGTCCCAGCCGGGGGCAGCGGCGTCACCGGCGGCGGCGGCTGGACGCCCGGACGCGTGGCGGCGCCTGCCGGCGGCGTCGGATTCGGCTTCTGCGCACCCGCGGGGGCGGCGACCGGCGGCAACTGCTCGCCCGGACGGCCGGCGACCGTCGGCACCTCCGGCGTCGTCGGAGCCGGCGGCGGCTCGGCTCCGCCCGTCGGCGGCGCGATGAGCGGCGGCGGACCACCAAGACCCACGTTGGCCTGGGTGCCGATGTAAATCGGCGCGAGGTCCTCGGCCGTCAGCTCGTGCGTCCGGATGATCCGCGGCGTGAGCAGCATCACGATATCTGACTGGTTGACTTCGTCCTGCGACTGACCGAAAAGCGACCGCAGGACAGGGACCTTCATCAATCCTGGGAACCCCGTGAGCAGCTTCCGCTGCTCGTCGCGCAACAGGCCCGCCAGCAGGTTCGACTCTCCTTCTCGCAGGCGCAGGGTGGTCGTCACCTTCCGCGAGCTGAAGGACGGCACGTCCTGTCCGGCAACGCTGATGTTCGGCCCGAGCGCACTGCTCTCGACCGAAAGCTCGAGCCTGATGTCGCCATCGTAGGTCACGCGCGGCGTCATCTCGACGATGATGCCGACCGTGCGGTAGGTGAACGAGGACTGCGGAATGTTCGCGAACCCGCCCGCGACCGCGGCACCGAAGACCGTCTGGACGACCGGGATGTCGTCACCGAGGTTCAACGTGAGCTTCGAGCCCTCCGCGCCGCGCAGCTGTGGCTTGGCGATCAGCTTGGTCTGCGAGTCGGTCGCGAGAAAGCGCAGGACTGCGGTCGGCACCGTCAGGTAGAAGTCCGCGGTGTTCACGCCCTGGCTGATCGTGTTCAGGTTGAACGGCGGCGGATTGCCGGGCGGGAACGTGCCGGACGTGTTGGGCGGCGCGACCTCGGGCGAGAATGTGCCACCGATCGCATACTCGCTCAGGTTCAGTCCCAGCCGCTTGACGCGCTGGCGGTTCACTTCGAGGATCTGGACGTCGATCAGCACTTCCGCCCGCGGCCGGTCGTTGGCGCGGATGATCTTCTCGATGATCTCGACGACCGGCGCCGTGGCGCGCACCGTGATCGTGTTCGCGGTCTTGTTCGGGAGCACGGTCGGCTGCACGGCCATCGTCGCGATCCGCGTCATCGAGTTCACGATCTGCGCGATCTCGGCGATGTCGCCGTGCGAGATGTAGAAGACACGCACGACCAACTCGTCGTACTTGGCGTGGTTCTGCGGCGTATCCTCGATGACCAGAATCGTCTTCGGGTTCAGCACCTTGTAGAAGAGCTGATTGGCCGTCATGATCTGCTGCAGCGCCTGCTCGACGGTCACGTTCTCGAGCGAGATCGAATAGGGCCGGTCGCGGTACTGCTGGTCGAAGGTGATGTTGATCCCGCTCTGCGTCGCGATGAAGTTCAACAGGTCGCGCAGACTGCCGCTGAACTTCAGGCTTGGCAGCGTGGTCGTGAGATCGATGACCGGCTGCCCCATCCCGCGCGCCTGCTCACGCAGCGTCTCGATCCTCGGCTTCGGCCGTGTCGCCTCGATGCGGTCGCGGATCTTCTTCTCCAGCTCCGTCACCATCGACGCGGCAAGCGTGTTGGTGACGTCGAGTTCCGCCGCACGGCGATATTCGAACAGGGCGGCGTCGAGGTTGTCCTTCGCCTCGAACTCGCGGGCGCGGCTGATGTGCGCCTGCGCGGCCGCCTGCATCGCGCGTTCGAGCTGGATCTTGTATTCCGGCTTATCGGGGTTCGCCTGAACGGCAGCCGTGTACTCGGTGACCGCGAGGTCCCAGTCGCCGTTCCGGGCCGCATCCTGTCCGCGACGGAACGCACGGCTCGCCGCGCAACCTGACACCAGGACCGCCAACATCAGTATTGCGATCAGCTTCTGATTCATGGAGTGAGTCTCACGCGTCTCGCGTCCTACCTGCCGACGCACGCCTGGCCATTCAGAGGCAAGGTCGTCCGTCCGGTGCCATCGAGATATTCCACGACGGCGGATTCGATGCCGATCCGCACGACGCGGAACCGACCTTCGATGATCTCCCCTTCCCGTCCAGAGAAGGTATACCGGCAATCACTGAACGCGCCGATCCTTTCCGAGCCCGTGTCGACGATGCCGATGAACTTGATCAGCTCCCCGATGGGCCTGGGTCCGGTCGGCGCCGGGGGCGGCGGGACGTACGACGGCGGCCGCTCGAACTGGGGCGGCGATTGCGAGGCCGGCGGCGCGACCGGTGTTTTCGGCCCAAACCGAAACGGATTCCGGTTCTCCTTCACAGGTCCTGCCGGTTCACTGTCCAGCGTTTCCAGCTTCACATCCAGCTCGGCTGGATCCACGCGCTTCTCGGCCTGGACGGCTCCTCCGCGGGGTGCCGTTGTTGAGACGCCGGCCGGAACCGACGGGCCGGAAAACATCTGCGTCGCGAGGTACGCCACGATCGCGAGGCCGAGGAGGACGAGCAACCAGGAACGCGGCCGTCCCGACGATCCCCGGGGTGTCTCAGTTGCCATCGACACCTGTCCGGAAATAGGTCGCGATCTGGAGCGTTACCGTGATCCCGCGCGTGCCCTCGGTCTCGCTCTGCGCCAGCTGGAGATTCTCGATCGCGATGAACTCCGGCCTCGTCTCGAGTTCGTAGATGAAGCGCCTGATATCGCCGTACTGGCCCGTCAACACCGCGGTTTGCGTCAGCTTCGTGAGGCTGCTCTCGCGGATCGGCGTGATGTCGGTCGACAGACGCACGCTCCGCAGGTTTGCCTCTTCCGCAAGCTGCACGATCGGCAGGTACGTGATCCGCCGTGCGCCGCTCAAATCCGGAGGCAGCACCTCTTCGTAGAATTTCTTCAGCTCCGTGTCCGCCTGCGATTTACCCGCGACGGTCGCGCGCGCGTTCTCGTGGTCCCGCCGCGCATTCAGGAGCGCGAGATTGGCGGCGTCGGCCTCCTGCTGTCCCATCGCGACCTTCTGCGACAGTGGATAGACCACGAGCGCGAACACGGCGATGTTGGCAATCAGCACGATCGCGAGCGGCCAGATCAGCCGCCGCTTCTCGGTCAGGACGCGCGTGAAGGTCGTCATCGCGTCCCTCCCGGCGGTGTCGCCGCGGCGACACTCTTTTTCTCGGCCGGTTCGACGGCCGGTGGTTCCTCGACTCCCGTGTAGACGCTCTCGAGCACGACGCGATAGAACCCTTCGTCGGTGCGGTCCTGCGTCGTGGGGACGACGTCCTCGAATGCCCCGGTGGCTTCCAGCTTCTCGATGAACTCGTCGACGTCGACGGCGCGCCGGCCGAGAACGGTCATCGTCACCTGGATGACTCCGTCCTTCACCGCCGGGCGGACCGAGGTCAGCATCACGTCGGGCGGCATGGTTGCTTCCAGCCTGTTGAAGAACGCCGTCCAGGAGAACGTCCGCTGGTCGATGAGCGCGTTTGCTTCCCGCGCGGAGTCGACGACGAGCTGCAGTTCCCGCTGGTCGATCCTGCCGCGGATCTCGGCCGCCGCCTTCGTCAGTTGCTGGGCCTCGGCATGATCGGCGTTCACGCGCGTCGCCAGCTCGGTGTTCCGGCTCGAGAGCGACACGATCTGGACGATGTTCCAGAGCGTCAGCGCGGCGATGAGCACCGCCGCGACACCGATCGCGATGTGGACACCGCGCTCGTTGTAGAACGGACGGGTGGAGAGATTGGTGCGCAGCACTAGGCCACCCGCTCTCCTGCGCGGGCCTTCGACACCGGCTGCCGGTCGCGCAGCAGGACGCCGACCGCCGGGGCGATGGCGTCCAGCAGGTCAGGCCCCACAGCGATCCGATCGCGCATGGCGACCGCGCCGCGGACGTCGAGCGCCTCCACGCGCGTGCCGAGCCGCTCCTCGATCTGCGCACGGATGCCATCCGCAGCCGCACCGTAGGCCGAGGCCCCCGCAAGTACCACACGATTGAACGTCGCGCCGCCGAGGCGATCTTCGAAGTACATCGCGGTCTGATGGACCAGGTCGCCCATGTCGTGCGCCGCCCCCTCGGCCGGACGGTTCCGATAGAAGATCACGCGTCCGTCGCGCACGACGATCAGCGTGGCCGAATCGAGCGCGACGTGGACGAGAAGCCAGTCCCCTGCGTCGGCCCCGGCAACGGTTCCGAGCACCGCATTCACCAGGTTGAACGATGTGATGTCGACGATCCCGGCGTGCACGCCGGCGTCATCGCAGGCGCGCTCGTAGCTCTCGACGATGTCGCGCCGTGACGCGAGAACGACGAATTCACGCCCGCCCCCGTCGACCCCTGCGCCTTCCACCCACGACACCTGGGCGTCTTCGATGCGGAACGGGACCGCCTTCCGCATCTGCCAGCGCACGAGCTGCTCCAGGTCCTGCGCCTTCGGCGGAACCTTCTCGAATCGCAGCAGCGAGACCTTGCCGACGATGTCGGGCAGGATCAGCGCGATCCGTTTCGGGCGTGGCGTCAGCCGGTCGAGCGCCGTCGTGATGGCGCCGGCGAGCGCCGCGTGATCGTGGATGTTGACCGCGTTCAGCGCGGGCGTGACGAGCCCGGCAGGAAGCGGCTCGATCGAGTGTCCGGTGATCGTCGGCGGCCCGTGCGTCGCGAGCGCAACCGCATTGACGCGCACGCTCGAGATCTCGACGGCGACAGGGGGCGGCGGGGTCGCGAACAGGCCGGAAGCAGCGGCGTGACTCATTCGACGAACGTCACCTTGTTGATCTCGCGCAGCGTCGTGACGCCTTTCAGCAACTGTTCGACGGCCGACTCGCGAAGGAAGCGCATCCCCTCGTCGCGTGCCGCTTTCTTGATCTCCGTCGCCGGCCGCCGGGCAAGGATCAACTCACGGATATTGTCGCTCAGATCCAGCAGTTCGCAGATCGCAATGCGCCCCTTGTAGCCGGTGCCTCCGCACTCGATGCAGCCTCCGCCTTCGAAGAACAGCCCGCTGTTCTCGAGACCCGGATCGAGCGCCGACTCGACCAGTTGCGCGCGCGTGATCGCCGCCCGGCGCTTGCAGTGCTCGCAGATCTTGCGGACCAGCCGCTGAGCCAGCACGCAGTTGAGCGCCGAGACGAACTGATATTCCTCGACGCCCATGTTGAGGAACCGGCCGAGCACGTCGAGCACGTTGTTGGCGTGAACGGTCGTGAAGACGAGGTGGCCGGTGAGCGCCGACTGGATCGCGATCTGCGCCGTCTCCGGGTCGCGGATTTCGCCGACCATGATCTTGTCGGGGTCGTGCCGAAGAATGGACCGCAGCCCGCGCGCGAACGTCAACCCCTTCTTCTCGTTGATCGGGATCTGCGTGATGCCCTTCAGCTGGTACTCGACCGGGTCCTCGATCGTGATGATCTTGTCCTCGATCGACTTGATCTCGGAGAGCGCGCCGTAGAGCGTCGTGGTCTTCCCGGAGCCCGTGGGTCCGGTGACGAGCACCATCCCGTAGGGTTCGGCGATGTACTTCCGGAAGCGCCGCAGCTCGTCGTCGGGAAAGCCGAGGATGTCGAGGCGCAGCTCGCGGAACTGCTCGCTGATCGACTCCTTGTCGAGGATGCGGATGACGGCGTCTTCGCCGTGCACGCTCGGCATCACGGAGACGCGGAAGTCGATGGTCTTGCCGGGCAGACGCAGCTTGAAGCGCCCGTCCTGGGGGACGCGCTTCTCGGCGATGTCCAGCTCCGCCATGACCTTGATGCGCGAGATGATCGTGCTGTGGAAGCGCTTGTCGATCGGCCGCATCGCGGGCTGGAGCACGCCGTCGATGCGGTACTTCACGTAGACGGCGTCGTCCTGCGTCTCGATGTGGATGTCGCTCGCACGCCGCTGGATCGCGCTGTAGATGGTCGTGTCGACCAGGCGGATGACCGGGCTCTGGTCCGCGGTCAGCCGCTCGACCGTGAGCTGATCGTCGCCGGCGTCGTCCTCGCGAAGGATCTGGAGCTGAAAGCTCTCGGTCGCCTCTTCGAGCACGCGGGTCGAGCTTTCGCTCTTCTTCAGCATCGCCTGGATGGCCGAGGCGGTGCCGACGGTAACCTTGATCGGCGTGTTGAGCAGCACGGCCAGCTCGTCGATCATCGGCAGGTCGGTCGGATCCGACACGGCGATGACGAGCGCGTGCCCTTCGCGGCGATACGGGACGAACCCGTAACGAAGCATCAGGTCCGCCGGGATCGATCGAAACAGCTCGTGATCGAGGTTGGCCTGGGAAAGGTCGATGAACGGCAGGCGATACCGCTCGGCGAGGCGGCGGGCGCGGCCCGATTCGGCGACCTGCTCGGCCACCGATGTTTCCGCGGTCCCGACGTACAGCTCCTCGTCGGCGCCATTCGCAGTCGTCGTTCTGAGATCAGCCATATTGATGTCCGTCTTACCCGATGGCGTTCGAGAGCTGGAACAGCGGCATGTACAGCGACAGCAGCAACCCCGCGATCACGATACCCATGATCACCAGCAGCGCCGGCTCGACGATGGTGATGAAACGCCCGAGGTTCGTGTCGATCTCCTCATCGTAGAAGTCCGCGAGGCTGTTGAGCATCTCCTGCAGCGCGCCGGTCTGTTCGCCGACCTCGACCATCTTGATCGCCACGTCGGGGAACGCCCCGGTGTCGGCCATGGCCGACGCCAGCGCCCGCCCCTCACGTACCTGCTGGCCTGCGGTCTGGAGTTCGTGGGCCAGGTATTTGTTCTGGATCGACCTCGACGCCACGTCGATCGCGTTCACGAGCGGGATGCCGCCGCCGAGCAGCGTCGCCAGGGTCCGCGCCGCCTGTGACGTGCCGAACTTCCGCGCAATCGAGCCGAGCGACGGGATCCCGAGAATCCACCTGTCGAAAAGGAGGCGGCTGCCCGGACGCTTCAGCCAGAACCAGAACGCCAGGCCCGCTGCCGCGATCGTTAAGAGAAGGAGGAAGAAGTACGACCCGGCGAAATTCGAGATCGCAACGATGATCCGCGTCGCGAGCGGCAGCTCGGCGCCGAACTGCTCATAAAAGGAGCCGAACTCCGGCACGACCCTGAGCACGATGATGGCGACGACAACGATCGAGAGCGCCAGCAGGATCGCCGGATAGACCAGCGCGGAGATCGTCTTGCGCCTGACCCCGGAGACGACCTTGACGTACGCGACGTAGCGGCGGATGACCTGTTCCAGGCTGCCGCTCTTCTCGCCGGCCAGCAGCGACGCGGTGTAAACCCCCGGAAACATGCTGCCGTGCGATTCGAACGCCTCCGAGAGCGAACTCCCGGCGCGGACCCGGTCGTACACATCGTCCAGAACGGATTTGAAGACGGGGTTGGTCACCCGCCGCCGCAGGATCTCCAGCGACTGCACCAGCGGCATGCCGGCCTTCAGCAGCGTCGCGAGTTCCTGGTTGAACACGAGGAACTCACGGGTCGGCACCTTGCGCCGATGAGGCAACGCGAGCGACCCCAGGCCGAACGCGCCGGCGCGCTGGATGCCGAGCACGTACAGGCCCTTTTCCTCCAGCTCGCGACGAAGACGCGCCTCGCTGTCGGAAACGTAGATGCCCTCGATGACCTCCCCGCCCGGAGTGCCAAGCCTGCAGCGAAACTCCATCCGCCTACCGTACCGGGCCCCGACGCCCCTCGCAACACATTGGGATCATTGACATTATCGGCGCAGCAATCCGCGATTATAGCAGTCGCCTGCCCCAAGTCGCGGCGCCGCTAGAGGTTAGACACTCGAGGACGCCAGCGGGATGGTAAATGGTGAATGGTAAATGGGAAAACGCCTTTTGACGGGCAACAGGCCTCAATTCACGCAGCTTTCCCTCCGCCGTTCGGGGCTACACGCGCGGAAACCTGTGCGCTGAAAACGCCCTGAAAGCAGCAAAGGGCTCGAACCCGAGCCCTTTACCATCTACCATCTGCCATTTACCATCCGCGCTAGCGGATCCCGGCGAGCGAGAGGATCTTCGAGACGTAGCTGCGGGTTTCGCGGTACGGCGGGACCCCGTTGAACTTCTTCACCGCCCCTTCTCCAGCGTTATAGGCAGCGAGCGCGAGTTCAACGCCCCATTTGTCGATCAGCGTCTTGAGGTGCTTCACACCGGCGGCGATGTTGGCCTTGGGATCGTACGGATTGCGGACGTTGTAGGCCCGGGCGGTCGCGGGCATCAACTGCATCAATCCCATGGCCCCCTTGCTCGACCGGGCGCGCGGACGATAGTTCGATTCGACCTGGATTACCGCCCGGACGAGCATCGGATTGACCCCATGGGCCTCCGATACCGCTGCGATGACCTCGCCGTACGGGGTTTTTTCGAGAATCTCCGCCTCGACCGGCGCATCGTCCTTGCCCGAGGTGCCCAGGGGCTTTGGCTCGGCCGCCTCGGGAGATACAGATACGTAGGGGACCTCGTCTGGGACGATCCTCTCCACCAGCGTCCGGTCGCAGGTCAGTTCCCCGCCTCCTCGCAGCTTGAGGATGATGAAGTCGCCGTCGAACCGGTGGGAGTCGATCGAAAGAGTCTTCTTTGACGTGAGATAAACGATTTCCGCGGAAGCAGGCCTGGCCGCTCCCGCGACGACACACGCCGACGCCGCCAGGATGAGGAGTTTTCTAAGCATCATGCGGAGCCGCCATCCTACCATCGCCCGAATTGATGTGTCCAGAAACCCTACAGTCGAGCTTTTCCCTCGGGTCTGTACAGGTGTATCGGTCGATGACTGATGCGGCTGTCGGGAATGGCGCGGCATAAAGCCGCGCCCTACGATCGGGCCACGGCGTGAAGCCGCGCTGTACGTAGGGCCCGGCTTTATGCCGGGCCACGGAACTTACTTCGGCTCGATGAAGGCGTGGTAGACGCGGATGCCGAGTTCGCGGGGATCGCCGGGACCGGTGAAGGTGCGATCCACCTGGATGACGATCTCCGACATGTCCCCGTCGCCGAACTGCTCAGCCGCAATCGGAAACGTCCGCAGCATCGGGTCCTTGCTATCGGCGGCGAACGAGCCGATCTGCTGGCCGCCAAGCGTGATCGTCACCTGTTGCGGCGGGGTGAAGAGGTCGGTCCGGGCGTCACTCTCGAGGTAAAACGTGGCGTCGCGCTTCGGGTTCCTG
>DASWVN010000069.1:0-8517 GCA_036401215.1 Vicinamibacterales bacterium
CGCTGTGCGCGGTCCGGGGTCTGCGGTCCGGGCTCGCGCCCTGGGCACCAGCACCCAGCACGTCGCACCCGCACGCCGCACCCAGCACCTCGCACCCAGCACCTCGCACCCAGCACCTCGCACCCAGCACCTCGCACCCAGCACGTCGCACATCGCACGTCGCACGTCGCACGTCGCACCGCGCACCGCGCACCGCGATATAGACTTACCCAGTCGATCGACCAATCCCGAATCGACGATTCCTCGAGGAGGACGAATGCTCAGTGGCCAGGATCGCCGGCGCCGCGTGCGCCGGCTCGTTGTTGCCGCGGCCGCGGTGTGCATCGCGGTGCCGGCATCCGCACAGGAACGCCGGCAGCCGGAAGGTGGTGCGCCGCCGCCCCCCATCGCCGAACGCACGAAAAATCTGAAGAAGATCGACGGCTTCTTTCCGCTCTACTGGGACGAGCAGGCCGGCAAGCTGTTTGTCGAAATCCCGAAGCTCGACACGGAAGTGCTCTACTCCACGGGCATGGCCACCGGTCTCGGCTCGAACGACATCGGCATCGATCGCGGCCAGACCACCGGTTCCCGGATCGTGACCTTCGAACGCTCCGGCCCGCGAATCCTCATGGTGCAGCCGAACTATCAGTTCCGCGCCTTGACGAACGATCCGGCGGAAGCCAAAACGGTGCGTGATGCCTTCGCGCGGTCCGTGCTCTGGAGCTTCCCGATCGCGGCAACCAGCGACGGCCGGTATCTGGTGGATTACACCGACTTCCTCGTGCGCGACTGGACCGAAATCGCGAACCGCCTCTCGCCTGGCACCTACCGGTTCGAGGCGAGCCGGAGCAGCGTTTACGCACCCGGGCTCGCGGCGTTCCCGAAGAACACCGAGATGGAAGCGGAACTGACGTTCATCCGCACGCCCGGAGGCGGCGGCGGACGTGGCGGCGGAGGCGGCGGACGCTTCTTCGAGGGCGTCGGGAGCGCCGCGGCAAGCGCGGAAGCCGCCAGCATGCGCGTGCACCACTCGATCGTCGAACTGCCAGGCCCGGGCTACGAGCCGCGTGTCTACGATCCGCGCGCCGGATTCTTCGGCCTCACGTACGAGAACTACTCCGCGTTGCCCGGGCAGCCGATGACGCTGCGCTTCGCCAACCGCCATCGCCTGCAGAAGAAGGATCCAAATGCCGCAGTGAGCGAGCCGGTCGAACCGATCGTCTACTACCTGGATCCGGGCACGCCGGAACCGATCCGGTCGGCGCTGCTCGACGGCGCGCGCTGGTGGAACCAGGCGTTCGAAGCGGCCGGGTATCGCGATGCCTTCCGCGTCGAACTGCTGCCCGAGGGGGCCAGTTCGCTCGACGTCCGCTACAACGTCATCAACTGGGTGCACCGTTCGACGCGCGGCTGGAGCTACGGCGCCTCCGTCACGGATCCTCGCACCGGCGAGATCATCAAGGGGAACGTCACGCTCGGCTCGCTGCGGATCCGGCAGGACTACATGATCGCGGAAGGCCTGCTCAGCCCCTACGCGTCCGGTACGGAAACACCGCCGGAACTGCTCGAGTGGGCACTCGCCAGGATCCGTCAGCTCTCGGCGCACGAGGTCGGACACACGCTGGGCATCGGCCACAACTACTACGACAGCAAGGCGGGACGCATCTCGGTCATGGACTACCCGCACCCGCTCGTCACGCTGAAGCCGGACGGCTCGCTCGATTACTCGGATGTCTACGACGACAAGATCGGCGAGTGGGACAAGATCGCGATCCGCTGGGGCTACTCCGACTTCCCCGAGGGGACCAACGAGAAGGTCGCGCTCGACGCCATCATCGACGAAGGGCACAAGCAGGACCTGTTCTACCTCACGAACCAGGATCTCGGCGCGCACGCGAACGTGAACCAGTGGTCGAACGGAACGAACGCCGCCGAGGAACTCGACCGCATGATGAAGGTCCGGGCCGCGGCGCTGTCGCGATTCGGCGAGCAGGCGATCAAGAAGGGAGAGCCGCTCGCGACGATCGAAGAGGTGCTCGTGCCGCTCTACCTGCACCATCGCTACCAGGTGGAGGCAGCCGCAGCAGTCGTGGGCGGGCTCTACTACACCTACGCGCTCCGCGGCGGGAACACGGAACCGGTTCGCTTCGCGCCGGCGGCCGAGCAGATGCGGGCGCTCGACGCGATCCTGGAAACGCTCGCGCCCTCGGCCCTCGCGCTGCCGAAGCCGCTGCTGAAGAGCATTCCGCCGCGGCCGAGCGGGTACCGGCAATCGCGTGAGTTGTTCCCGCGCTATACCGGCCAGATGTTCGATGCGATCACGCCGGCGGTCACCGCGGCGGATCTGGCGATCGGATTCCTGGTGAACGAAGCGCGCGCGGCCCGGCTGGTCGAGCAGAAGGCGCTGGATGCGAGCATGCCGGGGCTCGACGGGGTCATCGACCGCATCCTGGCGGCGACGTTCGCGCCGGCGCCGGCCGATCCGTACGAGGCCGAGATCCAGCGCGCCGTCCAGCGCGTGGTCGTGGATCACCTCATGCGCCTTGCGGCCAATGCCGACATGTCGCAGGTGCGCGCGATCGCGACCGCGAAACTGCGCGCCCGCGCCGAGACACTCCCCGCGACGGGCACGGCGCCGTCGGCCGCGCACCGCTCGCTGCTCGCGGCCGACATCAAGCGCTTCCTCGAGCGTCCGGCCGCGCCCGCAAGCGCCACGCCGCTCCCGTCCGCACCACCGGGGGCGCCGATCGGCGAACCCGCCATGGACTGGCTGCGTCGACTCGAGCCGATCTGCTCGATCGACGGAATGAGCCGATAAATTCTCGTCACGCCTGCCGAATGCTGGATGCACTCGACATCCAGCATTCGGCTTTCGGTGCCATACGCATCGCAGATTTCGCCTGAACGCACGGCGAATCCGATCGCAGAATCTGCATCACATCACCCTCCACGCCCGACGACGTGCGGGAAACGGCCGCTTCTGTCGTGGCATGCGCTGTGCAGCCCGGGTACCCGGACCCCAGCGCGTGAGGAGGCAGCAATGATGTACAATGTACAAACTATGAAGCACTTGAAGGTGGCCGAGGCCCGGGCACGGTTCGGCGAGATCCTGGATGAAGCGGAGATGGGAAACGCGGTGGTCATCGAACGGCGGGGCATGCTCTTCCGGCTGGTGGCCGAGCCCTCCCCCGCGCGGTCCACGACGCCGGCCGCATCGCCGTTCGCGAAGATCGACGACGACGTGATGGCTGGTCAGTGGACGTGGACGGCCGCCGCCAGCGGCCTCCGGTTCTCGCCGCGGCGGAAGAAGCGGTGATCCTGCTCGACACGCACGCGATGATCTGGCTCGCGGCGGGTGACCGCCGCGCACGCCGGCTCGGGCAGTATCCACGCCTGTACGCGTCCCCTGCCAATCTGCTGGAGCTGCAGTTTCTCGTGGAGGTCGGCAAGATCACCCTGAAGCCCGGCGTCTCACCGGAGGCGCTCGCGGCCGACGAGCGCTGGAGTCTCGACGAGCCGCCGCCGGCCCGGTGGTTCAGCGAGGCCTGCGCGCTCGGCTGGACGCGGGATCCGTTCGACCGGCTGCTTGCCGCGCACGCGATCATGCGCGGCTGGAAGCTCGCCACCGTCGACGAACGGATGCTCGACCGGCTGCCGCCGTCCAACCTGCTGCTCCTGTAGTTCCTGGTCCGCGCTCGTGGCCCCGCCTCAGCCCATGAGGGGAGTTGACGAGTCCGCATGGCGGACATAGAGTCCATCGACTGTTGATGGGACATACCTCATGAGCCATGAGAACGCCCGCGACGCATGGCTGATCGCCTGGGCCGATCGCGCCTGGCGTGACGCGAAGTACGGTGTTCGGGGCTTGCGGCGCGAACCCACGTTCGCGCTGGCCTCGATCCTGACCCTGGCACTGGGTGTGGGAGCGACGACCTCGGTGTTCAGCATCGCCGACGCCGAACTCTGGAAGCCGCTCCCGTACCCCAACCCCGAACAACTGGTCGGCATCACGTCGCACGCGGGAGAGCGCGCACCCTCCGACGGCATATCCGGCGCCGACCTGCTCGACTGGCGAGAAGCGGCGACCTCGTTCTCGCATCTGGCCTTCGACACGCCGTCCCGACAGGTCCTGCAGCTGCAAACCGCTGAATCGGTCCTGGTTTCGGAGGTCACCGCCAACTACTTCACCATGCTGGGCCGCAGCGCGGTGCTCGGCCGCACGTTCGACCAGAGTGACGCGCGCGGACCGCGGCTCGCCGTCGTCACTGAACGCGCATGGCAGCGGCTGTTCAACGGCGATCCCGCGGTCATCGGTCGTCCGCTCCAGCTCGATGGCGAGCCGGCCATGCTCGTGGGCGTCGTCGCTGCCGACGACTGGATGGGATCGGCCAGGGATCTCTTCCTGTCATACGACGAGGCCTCACCCGCCTTTCTCGACCGAACACGACCGGTCTCCTATGCAGTGCTCGGACGCCTGCGGCCCGGCCTCGAGGCAGAGGCCGCGCGCGCGCAACTCCAGACGGCGGCCACGCGACTGGCCGAAGCGCATGGCACCGGACGCGAGAAGCATCGGATCGAGGTCGCCGACCTGCGGACGATGTACAGCGGCTACAACTGGCGTCCCCTCTACTTCTTCCTCGGCGCGTCGCTCGTCGTCCTGGTGCTCAGCACCATCAACGTCGCGATGCTGCTCGTGTCGCGCGCGATCCGCCGGCGACGGGAGTTCGCGCTTCGCGGTGCGCTCGGCGGCGGTCAGAGTGCACTGGCGGGACAGTTACTGATGGAAGGGCTGCTTCTGGCGATCCCCGGCGGCGCGCTGGGGATCCTGCTGGCGTTCTGGATGCTTGGTCTTCTCCTTCCAGCGCTCCCGGCTGACTTTCTCGGACGCGGAAGCCACATTGCGCTCGACCTTCGCGTGGGCGCCTTCACGCTCGCCGCCAGCGGGCTCTCGACACTCGTCTTCGCGCTGGTGCCGCTGCCGGTGGCGCGCCGGATGACGGCGTCCGCGACGCTGCGCGACGGCGGCCGGTCGGGTCAGTCGTCCGGTGAAGGCTACGCGCGCAGCGTGCTGCTGACCGCCCAGATCGCGCTCACCGTCATCCTGCTCGCGGGTGCGGGAATCTTGACGAAGAGTTTCCTGGCTCTCACACAGGCGCCGCTCGGCTTCGATCCAACCAACCTCGCCGCGCTTCGTGTGACCGCCCCCGAATCCCGCTACGCCACCGACGCGACCCTCGCGCAGTATGCCGAACGGCTGCGCGAGAGCGCACGGGCGGTCGCGGGCGTCCGAATCGCGACCATCGGCACTAGCTCACCGCTGAACAGCGGTCCCTTGATCTTTTTCGTCCGCCCCGACCGCCAGCGTCCTCCCGCTGGCGAAGAGCCCCGGGGCATTCTTCGCGCGGTCGATGGGGACTACTTTCAGACGACGGGAATAACGCTGCTGAGAGGACGCGCGTTCACGCACCTCGACGGCATTGGCGCACCACGCGTGGCGATCGTCAACGCAACGCTCGCGCAACGCGTGTTCGGGCCGGACGATCCCATCGGGCAGTTCATCGAACTGCTGCCAGGCCGGGCGCCATGGACCAGGCGCCCTGGCCAGCTACAGATCGTCGGCATCGCCGCCAACGCGAAAGAGGTGGGGATCAACGAGGTCGACTTCGCCGGTGTCTACGTGCCGTTCGCACAGATGCCGGCGTCGAGCTTCGAGTTGATCGTGCGCACCGAAACGCCGGCAGCCGGGCTCGCCATGCCGCTCCGCGCGGCGGCGGCAGAGATCGATCCCGCGGTCCCCGTCACGAGGGTCACCACCTTCGATCAGCGTGTGTGGACCGTTCTCCAGGAAGATCGCCTGAATCTCCTTCTCGTCGGCAGCTTCGCACTGCTGGCGATCGCGCTGTCCGCGATCGGCGTGTATGGCGTGGCGGCGTACAACATTCAGGCGCGTTCGCGCGAGTTCGGGATTCGACTGGCGCTCGGCGCCCGGTCCGCCGCGCTGATACGCAGCGCCGTTCTGCGGTCGGGACGCCTCGCCGCGATCGGCGCGATCATCGGCCTCGCCGCCACACTGGCGATCGCCCGGCTGCTCGGCAACGCGCTGTACCTCGTCCCCGGCGAGCACAGCGGACTCCTCTACGGCGTAACGACCACCGATCCGGCGATGCTCGCATCGGCGCTGGTTGGCGTGCTCCTGGTCGCGACGGCGGCGGCTGGTGTGCCGGCGCGGCGCATCAGCCGGGTCGATCCCGCCGAAACGCTGCGGAGCGAATAGCCGCGGTGCGGAGGGCCACCGCAGCGCACCGCCTATTGATCGCCGTTTGCTGCACGGGCACTTCAAGAACTCCGCTAGGACGTCGAAAAGACGCTGCGTACGACTTTGCGGTCACGCCCGCGACGCGCGTCTCGATCCAATAGGCGTCGTCCAGTAAGAGAGGACCGGCCGGAAAGGACAACCCAGGCCGGCGAGTTGCGAAATGGCGTCCGAGGCCATTCTCAGTTCCGATTATCCTGAATGATCATGAATGCAGAGAGACTGGAGAACCCATTTGCTCAGTGACCTCGGATTCGCTGCACGCGTCTGGCGACGCAAGCCAGCGGGAGTGGCCGCAGTTGTCTTGTCGCTTGCCATCGCTATGGGGATTGTTGCCGGTGGATACAGCGTGCTCGATGCTGTGATTCTTCGCCCCTTTCCCTACCGGACACCAGAACGTCTCGTTTATGCCTGGGGTTCCCACAGTCTGACGATGCGGAAGGGTTTGACGTCTGACGCTCGAGAATCGTTGTCCTCCTCGAGGTCACTTGAACAGGTAGCGCTGTTTTTGCCCTCCGTCAGGGCTTCCGTCGAGGGAGTTCCCAGCAACCAGGCGGTCACGATGGCCGTTCAGGTCAATTTCTTACAGGTCCTTGGAGTAGCGCCCTTCATGGGACGTGAGCTCCACCAGAGCGATCAGAATGTCCAGTCACGAGCGATCTTGATATCGTTCAATGCCTGGCGGAAATATTTCGGCGAAACGCCGCGTCCTCTGGGAGCAACCATTCGACTGGACGATGTCAGCTGGACAGTGGTCGGCGTTATGCCAAGGGACTTTTTCTTTCCTGAACCAGACGTCGAGTTCTGGCTGCCGCTGACAGCCGATCAGCTCAGGAGATCACCGGGCGAGATGTCCTTTCTTGCTCTAGCGCGGTTGGCTTCACGCCAGACCATTGAAACCGCCGCGGCGGAGTTGGCCATCAATAGGAGTGGATCGTTGACAACTGGTACCGTGCCGACGATCGGACTGTTTCCTTTGAGAGATGTCACGCTCAATGACTCTCACGGTGTCGTGTGGAGTCTGTTCGGATCTGGTGGTTTCTTGCTACTGATTGTCTGGACGAACGTGTGCATTCTCCTGTCGATCCAAGCGGATGCCCGTCGACATGAAATCGCCATACGGACCTGCCTCGGAGCTCCTGCCGGACGACTTTACAGGCAACTGTTGGGGGAACACCTGGCCGTCGTCGCTACCGCCGGAGTTCTTGGTGTCGCCGTCGCGCACATATGCCTCGCGGTGCTTCATGCTTTTGGGTCCGGAACTGCTTCACGCTTTGATCACGCAAGGATCGGTTTTCACACATACGCGGTCCTCCTGCTGCTTGCAATTGCGATCTTACCCATCACGTCCGCGGTCGCTGGCCGCACAATTCGTTATTCCGCACCTGCCGCCTTGTTGAAGCCCAGCAGCCTGATTGGTTCGAATGGTGCCAGACTTCCGGTGCTGCGCGGTCTTGTGCTTCTGGAGTTAACGTTGGCTCCGCCCTTACTGCTCGCGGCCGCTTTATTCTTCACCAACTTTCTTCGGGTAGTCCACACGGATTGGGGGTTTCGGGCTGTTGGCGCAACGCTTGTCGACCTCGAGCTCCCGAGTGCCCTCGAACGCCAGCTGCAGCCGCAGATCGAAATCACAGAAGCGGCCGTGTCCGCAATTCAGCAATTGCCAGAGGTCGAAGCTGTAGGAATGGGGTACAGCGTTCCTATCCGGCACGGTACTTTTCGGCGTGGCATCTCCATCTCGGTTCGGGGGCGCACCATTGGTTCAGACGCCAACATCGCCGAGTTTCGCGTGAGCCCTGGATACTTTCGGAGTCTCGGAATTGCCTTGGTTCAGGGCAGAGAGTTTGGGGAAGCCGACACAACGAACAGCAAGCCGGTTATCGTTATCAATGAGTCGCTCGCGAAAGCCGTTTTTCCTGATAGAACTCCATTGGGAGAAGCGATCCAATTTGTGCACGAACCCTTGGATCTTCGGGATGTTCCTCCAGCCATGGCACAGACACTTAAGAACACAATGGTGAACACTGCGGGTTGGGAGATCGTAGGAGTGGCCCGTGACGTGCGAATGTCAGGGTTGGACACACTCTTGTCCAAATTAGCGTTTGGTGATTAATGAAGGGGTCGCTGGCTCCGACGTAAGATGTGGCGGACTTTCCACAGTTCACCGCATCAACGAGGAGGGCGACCCCGTGACGAGATTCTGCAGCATTTTCAGCCAGTTG
>DASWVN010000070.1:0-83023 GCA_036401215.1 Vicinamibacterales bacterium
GCACCGCGCACCGCGCCCCGCGGACTGCGCACCGCGCACCGCGCACCGCGCACCGCGCACCGCGCACCGCGGACCGCGGACTGCGCACCGCGGCCGTGGTGCGAGAATGTGGCAATGGCCACCGACGTTTCCAGCTATCCCTCGCTCAGCGACGCCAACGTCCGCACCCTGCTCGACCTGACCCACGGCTGCACGTTCGACGACTTCATCCTGGCGCCGCAGCGAAGCGTCGTCGTTCGGCGCGATCCGGCGGTGATCGACCTCTCGTGCCGTCTGTCGCGGCGGATCACGCTGAACCGGCCCATCGTCTCCGCCAACATGGACACGGTCACCCGCGCGCCGATGGCCATCGTCCAGGCCGAAGAGGGCGGGATCGGCATCATCGACCGCGGCTTCCGTCCGGGGGAGATCGAGCCGCAGGTGCGAGAGGTCGAGAAGGTCAAACGTGCCCAGCACGGCACCATCCGGGACCCGTACTCGATCGCGCCCGACGCGTCGCTCGACCATGCGGCAGCGGTGATGGATCGCTCGAAGGTCGGCACCCTCGTCGTGGTCGACGGCAGCGGGAAGTTGAGAGGCCTGCTCACCGAACGCGACCTGCGCTTCGTCGACCGCAGCGGGAGCTTTCGCGTCAGCAGCCGGATGACACCGGTCGAATCGCTCGTCCTTCACCGCGGACCGCTCTCGCTGGACGAGGCGGCACGGCTGATGGTCGAGCGGAAGGTCAAGAAGCTCCCCCTGGTCGATGACGAGGGCAAGCTCATCGGTTTGATTACCTCGCGCGACATCGTCCGCCATCAACAGCTCCCGTTCGCCACGCGTGATGCGCAGGGGCGATTGATGGTCGGCGCCGCCATCGGCGCCACGGGCGACTACCTGGAGCGTGCGGCGGAACTGATTCGTACCGGCGTCGACGTGCTCGTGATCGACATCGCACACGGCCACTCGGTCGTGATGGAGCGCGCCATGAAAGAGTTCCGCAAGCGGTTCGACGATGTCGAGCTGATTGCGGGGAACGTGGCCACGGCTGAAGGCGCGAAGTTCCTCATGGACCTCGGGGCAGACGGTATCAAGGTCGGGATTGGTCCCGGCGGCGGCTGCACGACGCGGATCACGACCAGCTTCGGCGTGCCGCAGGTGCAGGCGCTCGTCGAGTGCCGCACAGCCGTCGGCGACTCCGGCGTCGCGATCATCGCCGACGGCGGAATCAAGCGTCACGGGGCGCTGGCTCAGGCGCTGCTTTTCGGTGGCGATTGCGCCATGCTGGGGAGCGCCTTCGCGGGCACGCAGGAAGCTCCGGGTGAGGTCATCCACAAGCCGGTCGTCATCCCGGAGTCGCAGAAGACGGTGAAGGTGCCGTTCAAGGTGCTGCGCGGAATGGCGTCGCTCGAAGCGATCCGCGACCGGCTCGACGTGGAAGATGCGGACCGCGTCGAACTCGAAGCGATCGGCGCCGAGGGCATGGAGGTGAGCGTGCCGGCGCGCGGATCGGCGCGGACGATCGTCCGCGACATGATCAAGCACCTCTGTTCGTCGATCAGCTACAGTGGCGCCGAGAGCCTCTCGGGCATGCGCCGCGCGTTCTGGGAGGATCCGGGCCGGTTTCTGATCAAGCAGTCTGCGTCGGCGCGGCGGGAGTCGTATGAACGCTGAAGACGTGCGGCGTGCGACGTGCGACGTGCGACGTGCGTGCGACGTGCGGTGCGACGTGCGACGTGCTGTGCGACGTGCTGTGCGACGTGCGGTGCGACGTGCGGTGCGACGTGCGGTGCGACGTGCGACGTGCGGCGTGCCTGCCCTGAGTGAGTCGAAGGGCGCGGTGGGCTACTAGAACCCTACGCGGACGCCGAGCGTGTACGACATCGCGGAATCTGAGTCGACGTCGATTGACAGCATCGTGAAGCGGAAGATCGGTGCGATTTCGACGTTGCGCGCGGTTCGGAACGACAATCCTCCGCCTGCGAGAAAGCCCGGGTGCGTGCCGTCGGTATCCGCCTGGGGCGCGTCAGCCAAACCTGCCGTCCCGCGATGGATGCCGATCGTGCCGCCGCCGAGCAGGAACAGGTTGCTGCGCGGCGGACCGAATCGGCGGATCAGCGCGGCGGAAAGATACGTCGTGTGTCCTTCTGCCTGGAAGCTCGATGGACCCGTATGCCGCTCGTGCGTGAGGAAGTCCACCGAGAATTCGATGTCGACGTTCCTGCTGATTCGTCGATCGGCGTAGCCGCCGATCAGCCATCCTCGTCCGATCGAACTCTCATCGTCCCAGGTCTGCCCGCCGCCGACGGTTCCGCCGAACGTCCAGGCGGGCCGGTCCGCCGATTGTGCGGACGCCAGTACAGGTGCGGACAACAGCAGATGAATTGACAGGATCGAAAGGAATGAGAACGTCGACACGATTCGCCTCCAGATCCATATGCGAAATCAGGCCCGAAACGGGCTCACTCGACTCGCAGTGACTGGACGGGATCGACGCGTGCTACGCCAGGTGTCAGGAAGCAGTAAGCATTAGACGCGCAAGCTCAAAAAATGTTGGCCAGCTCAGACGGATGATGGACGACGCGCTCGGGTTCGCGAAGCTCCACGTCGCGGAAGCCGAAGCCATAGCTGACCAGGACCACATCGCAGCCAGCACGACGGCCCGTTTTCAGATCAACCGGCGAATCACCGATCAGCGTGGTGGCGGTCATCTCGGCGCCGGAGCGCCGGACGATCTCCGCAAGACCGCCGGGATCCGGCTTGCGGCCGAGCGGCGTGTCTCCTCCCACGACGTCACGAAAGTAGCGGGCAAGGTCCAGGCCGGCGAGCAGCTTGTCGGTCGCGCGCTGCGGCTTATTGGTGAGCACCGCGAGCGTCGCCCGGCCGTGCAGCCGCTCGAGGACATCGGTGATGCCGTCATACGGCCGCGTATGATCCAGCAGCCGTTCGTCGTACAGCTCGAGAAACCGCGGAAGCGCGCCCGGACGTTCGGGATCCATCCCGGACGCCGTCAGCGCGCGGCGGACGAGCATCGCCGCTCCGTCGCCCACCATGGCGCCCACGGCCTCCTCTGAAAGCGGCGCGCCGCCCACCTCAGTGAGCAGCGCGTTCGCCGCATTTGCGAGGTCCCGCCGGGAGTCGACGAGCGTTCCATCGAGGTCGAAAACGATCAGCCGCGTCATGCCTGGGGCGTGAACAAGGCGCAAACCGCTCCCGCCGGATCACGAATGACGCAGAACGTTCCGCCACCCGCCTCGCGCGGGCCGGAAACGACGGACCCGCCAAGTGCGACGCACTCGGCGGCCGCGGCGCGGACGTCCTCGACGATGACGTAAATGAGCCACTGCGGAGGGATGTCGACGTTGGCGCCGCGGGCATGGCAGATGCCAGCGACACCGTTGCCGTCACTCGAGAGCATGACGTAGTCGGAGTAATCGCCCATGCTCAGCGGCTGCGCCTTCCAGCCCGTGACCCGCGCGTAGAAGTCGCGAAGTGCTTCGGCGTCCCGCACCGTGATGTCCGTCCAGCCGATCGTTCCCGGTTTCGGTTTCTCAGCCATGAGGGGAGTATAGGCGGGGATAGACTTCTGTGGTTTGCGAGGAGGATCGATGAAACGGATGCCCGTGCTTGCCAGATATCTGTTCGGTGTGCTCGCCGCGATTGCAGCGGCGGCTGGGCTCAGGGCGCAGACGCCGGCGCGCGCCGATGCCGAGTATCTGCTGAAGGCGTACGACTCCTACCGGACGATGCGGTCGTCGTCGCCATACGCCAGCATTCCGTGGCAGTACACCGGACCGGCCAACATCAGCGGCCGCGCCACCGATATCGCGGTGGCTGACCGGAACGGCGCCCGCCGCATCTACGCGGCGTACGCGACGAGCGGTGTGTGGAAGACGGATGACGACGGCGCCACGTGGCAGTCGATCTTCGACGATCAGGCGACGCCGAGCATCGGCGACATTGCCGTCGCTCCGTCGAATCCCGACCACGTCTGGATCGGCACCGGTGAAGCGAACCTCTTTCGCGCATCGATGGCAGGCGTCGGAATCTACAAGTCGACCGATGGCGGCAAGACCTTTACCCACATGGGCCTGACCGATACGCAGACGATCGGCCGCATCCTCGTCCACCCCACGAACCCCGACATCGTCTACGTCGCCGCATCGGGTCATGAGTGGACCGATAACGAGATGCGTGGTGTCTTCAAGACGACCGACGGCGGCAGGACCTGGAACAAGGTGTTCTACAAGAGTCCGCGGACGGGCGCGTGGGACCTGGTGATGGACCCCACAAACCCGGACGTGATCTACGCGTCGATGTGGCAGCGGATCCGCCGGAAATGGAGCGATCCGCGCGTCGAGCCCGGATATGACGAAGGGGGCATCTTCAAGACGACCGATGGCGGCAACACCTGGACCGACGCCAGCGCCGGGCTGCCGGCGCCACAGTATCGCGGCCGGATCGGCATCGACATCGCGCAGACGAACGCGAAAGTCCTGTATGCGTTCGTCGACAACTACGAGCCCGGACGTCCGCCGCAGCCGAACGAGCGTGACGCCTACGGCCGCCCGATCAACGAAGCGCGGATCAAGGCGGCCGAGGTCTACCGGACCGACGATGGCGGTACGACGTGGCGAAAGGTCAGCGAGTCGAACGAGTTCATGACCGACCATTCCGGCACGTACGGCTGGGTGTTCGGCCAGATCCGGGTCGATCCGTCGGACGAGAATCGCGTGTTCACGCTCGGGCTCGGCCTCAATGTCTCAACCGACGGAGGCAAAACGTTTGCGACCTTCGCCAACTCGCGCAGCGTGCACGGAGACCATCACGGGCTCTGGATCGACCCGAAGCGCCCCAACGTGATCTACAACGTCAACGACGGCGGCTTCTATTCGACGGCGGACAACGGCCAGACCTGGACGTTCGCGGTCTCCGCCGGCGGAGCGCAGTTCTACAACGTCGTGGTGGACCAGAGCACGCCGCCCTGGATGTACGGATCGATCCAGGACATCGGCAGCCGTCGCGGCCGCCTCACCATGAACGAGCGGCGGCAGATTCAGGCGGTCGAGTACGAGCGCGCCCCCGGCGGCGAGGGGTCTCATCACGCGGTGGACCCGAAGAACCCGAATATCGTGTACGCGCACTCCTTCTACGGAGGGTTCCAGCGCCATGACCTGAGCATCCCGGCGCCGCCGCGGGGCCGGCGTGGTGGCGGCGGAGAGGACGAAGAACGGCAGCAGGCACCGCCGCGGGCGGCAGGACCGCAGCGGGTGACGAATATCCGTCCTGAGGACGAAGGGCTGCGGGCTCAGTGGATGGCCCCGGTGACGCTCTCGCCACACGATCCACAGACGGTGTATCTCGGCTTCCAGTACGTCTTCCGCTCGACCAACCGCGGCGACGACTGGGAGCGGATCAGTCCGGACCTGACGTCGAACGATCCGAACCAGATGCTGCCGAGAAGCTCCAACGAGATCCCGTATCAGACGATCACCGCACTCGAAGAATCGCCGCGGGTGAAGGGCTTGATCTACGCGGGAACCGACGACGGGAAGCTGCACGTGACCCGGGATGCCGGCAAAACGTGGACGGAGTTGACGGCGAACGTTCCGAGCCGGAAGTGGTACTCGCGAATCATCCCGTCACAGCACGCCGACGACACGGTCTACGTCACGCAGCGCGGCCGCGAAGACGATGACTTCGCGCCGTACATCTACAAGTCCACCGACGGCGGCAAGACCTTCACCAGTCTTGTGAGCAACATCCCGGCGGGTCCCGTGAACGTGATCCGCGAGGATCCGACCGATCCGAACATCCTGTACGTTGGCACCGACTTCGGTGCGTTCATCTCGAGGAACGGCGGCGCGAAGTGGGAGGTGCTCGGCAGCGGCCTGCCGTCCACGCAGGTCTCGGATCTCATCGTCCACGCGCGCGACAACGTCATCGTGATCTCGACGTACGGTCACGGGATCTGGGCGATGGACGCGCGCGCGCTTCGCGCGGTGGGGCGCTAGCGCGCCCGGTGCGACGTGCGACGTGCGACGTGCGACGTGCGACGTGCGAGGTGCTGCGTGCGACGTGCGGGGTGCGGGGTGCGACGTGCCAGGTGCTCGTGCGGGGTGCCGTGCCACGTGCGCGTGCTAAGTGCCGCGCACACAGCACGTGCACGCCGCACGTCGCACGCCGCACGGTGCCGCAGGCGCCCACCCGCCCTACTCGTGCCTCAGCGCGACGAGCGGGTCGACGGACGCCGCTCGACGCGCCGGGATCGCGCTCGCCGCCAGCCCCGCGAGTGTGAGCACCGCGAGCGCGGCCGCGAAGATTCGGGAATCGGTGGGCTGCGTCTGGAACAGGAACGCCTCGACGTTTCTGCTCAGCATCCATGCGGCAAATCCGCCGATGACGAGGCCGAGCGCCATCAGGATGCCGGCGCGCTTCAGGACCATCGACACCACCCTGGCGCGCGTTGCACCGAGTGCCATCCGAACGCCGATTTCGTTCGTGCGCTGGGCGACGACGCAGGCCATGACGCCGTAGATGCCGACAGCGGCGATGACGAGCCCGAGGGCGCCGAACACCGCGAGCAACGCCATGTTGAAGCGGCGCTGACGGATCAATCGATCCATGTAACCCTCGAGCGTCACGATGTCGCTCGTCAGCCGCTGCTCCCGGTCGACCGACCAGATCGCAGATTTCACGGCTGGCAGCACGGCCATCGGATCGTGCGCGGTCTTGATCACGAGCGTTGCGCCGATGCTCGTCTCCTGCAGAAACGGAATGTACCCCTCCTGGCGCAGCGGCTTCTCCGGACCGAGGTGGCGGATGTTGCCGACGATCCCGACCACGACGCGTTCTTTCTGGTTGATCGTTAGGCGTTTGCCGATCGCGTCCTCGCCGGGCCAGTACAGCTTCGCGGCGGCCTCGTTGATCACGATCACGGGTTCAGTGCGTTCCGTATCGGTCGATTCGATATGCCGTCCGCGAAGGAGCGGAACCTTCAACGCGCGCAGGTACTCGGGCGACACCGTCCTTCGATCGAGCGAGAACGAATCACCCTCCAGTTTGCCGCGTCCCGGCAGTTCGATGCTGTTCCGGCTCCAGCTGCCCGACAGCGGGAGTCCTCCCGAGACCGTACCGACGGCCACGACACCCGGCACACCGGCAGCCGCTTCGCGTAGTTGCGGCACGAGCGTGCGGCTGACCTGGCGAGCCTCGTCGAACGCTTTCTGAAGGTCCGGACCGCCGGTCGTCACGCGAACCCTTGGGCCGACGTTCAGGACCAGCACGTTCCTGTAGTCGAACCCCGGATCGACGCGCATCAACTGGACGAAGCTGCCCACGAAGAGTCCCGCCCCGACGAGGAGCACCACGGCGAGCGCGACTTCGACGACGACCAGTGCGTTGCGCAGGCGGCCGCTGGCGGCGCTCGCCGTCGACGAGCGGCCGCTGTCCTTCAGCGCATTCGACAGGTCTGGCCGCGACGATTGGAGGGCCGGGGCAATCCCGAACACCACCCCGCTCCCGACGGCAGCCACCGTTGTCGCGACGAGGACGCGCAGGTCGAGCCCGATCGAGGCGACGCGCGGCAGGTTCGCGGGCAGCCATGCGCGGATCGCCTGGACGCCGAAGTACGCGAGCAGGACGCCGAGCGCCGCGCCAAGCGTCGACAGGAGCAGCCCCTCGATCAGCAGCCCGCGCACGAGCCGCCAACGGCTGGCGCCGAGCGCCGCGCGGATGCCGACCTCGCGGACGCGTGTCGTCGCGCGTGCGAGCATGAGGTTGGCGACGTTGGCGCAGGCGATGAGCAGCACGAGACCGACCGCGGCGAGCAGCATGAGCATCCACGCACGCACCCGGCCAACGAGGTGCTCGTGCATCGAGATGACCCGCGTGCGGATCCCCGGGCTCCATTTCGGGTGCTGCTGGTCGAGCGACTCCGCCACACGGTCCATCTGCTGGTGTGCCTGTTCGAACGACACCCCGTCCTTCAGCCGTCCGACGACGGTGTAGTTGTAGTTGCGGCTGCCGCCCCGGACCTTGTCCTCCTGTCGGAACAGGACCGGTGCGTAGATCTCGGTTGTCCGCTCCGAGGCGACCGGATACTCGAAGCCCTGGGGCATCACGCCCACCACCTCGTAGCTCACGTCGTCGAGTTCGAGGATGCGGCCGACGGCGGCGGGATCGCCGCCAAAGCGCCGCTGCCAGAAGCCGTAGCTCAGGATTGCGACCCGATGCCGTCCTTCGATCTCGTCGTCAGCCGTAAAAGTGCGTCCGTGGAGTGGCGCTACCCGCAGCGCCTGAAAGAACTCCCATGTCACGCGATACGCGCGAGCGTCGGCCGGTTCGCCGGTGTCGGTCTTCAGGTGAAAGGTGTCGGCGGTGGTTGCCGCGAGTCCTTCGAAGCCTTCCTGCAATCGGCGCCAGTCGAGATACGTCTGTGGGGTCGTCGAGCCGCCGCCGAAGATCTCCTTCCCTGTGGGATCCGCTTCGAGGACGACGGCCAGGCGATCGTGCTCGTCGAAGGGAAGCCCACGAAGCACGACGGCGTCGACCACGGAGAAGACGGCCGTGCCGGACCCGATCCCCAGGGCGAGCACGGCGAGGGCGACGGCGGTAAAAGTCGGCGACTTTCGAAGCGAGCGGAACGCGGCCCTCAGGTCATCACGCATGGCCGGTTAGACGGCCGAATTCAGTCATTCGTTGGCAGACTGGATTCATCCAGGGGCCGGCCAACGCTGAAACGGCGAACTATGAACTCCGAACTACAAACGGCGATCGTTCGTAGTTCTGCGTTCGTAGTTCTGCGTTCGGAGTTCTGAGTTCGGAGTTCATAGTTCGGAGTTCATAGTTCGCCGTTTCTTCTGAGCCGCTCGCTGGTCGGTTTTCGCCTTCCTCTATATGCCTCAGTGGGCCCGCGCCAGTGTTCTGTACTTCGTTTACATCGCGATCACGGCGTTGCTCCTCCAGCGGCTTGCGCCATCGGCACGGCTGAAGGCGTGCGCGGCGGCGGCTGGAGGGCTGCTCCTGGCGGCGTTCGGTTCGTACGCGGGCGCGTTCTGGCTCCAGTTGGCCGTGCTTCCGCCGCTCACGCTGCTGGCGTCCTACTGGTCCAGCGGCTTCCTCTGGGTCGGGCCGATGGACCGGGTCGAGCGGTTCTTCGTTCAGAGCGACCGGACCCTGCGCGTCACCGAGATGGCCGCACGAACCCCAGGAGTCCTCGCTGAACTGCTCGAGCTTGCGTACGCGGGCGTCTATCCGCTGATCCCGGCCGCGTTCGCGGTCCACATGCTGCTCGGCGCCGATCCGGATCCCGATCGCTTCTGGGCCGTGATCCTCGTCACCGACTTCATCTGCTTCGGCATGCTGCCGTGGATCCAGACGCGTCCGCCGCGGATGCTCGAAGCGGGTCCGCCGTGGACGTCACGGTTTCGCGCGTTCAACGTGAGGCTCCTCGGAGAGACGAGCATCGGCGTCAATACCGTTCCCAGCGGCCACGCCGCCGAAGCGCTCGCGGCCGCGCTCCTGGTCTCAACCGCCCCGGTTCCCGTGGCCGCGGCTTTCTGGGTGGCGGCCGTCGCGGTGACCGCGGGCGCCGTCCTCGGACGCTACCACTTCGCCGTGGACGCGATAGCCGGATGGGCCATCGCGCTGGCGGTGTGGCTGGCGCTGTGAGTTCATCATCGGCATCCCCGGACCCCGGACCCCGGACCCCGGACCCCGGACCGCGCACCCCGCACCGCCGGACCGCACACCGCGCACCGCGGACCGCGGATCGCGTGCTCTGAGCCGCCGGATGCACTAAGATCGGCGCACGGAGGATCACGATGCGCCGTTTCAGGACCATTTTCTTCGTCGTGCTCGCGTTGTCCGCGGTGACGCTCTACCGCGATGGTCTCAGCCTGTCGGCGGCCCAGCAGCCGCAAACCGGTCAACGCGCCGCTCAACCGCAGCAGCGTGAAAGCCTCAGAGCCGCGCCAGACCGGCGTCAAGGGGAGGGGCTCGGCCCATTCAAGACGCTCGCCATCCGCGGTGTGATGCTGATCGACGGAACCGGAGCGCCGCCGACCGGCCCCGTGGACGTGATCGTGTCGGGCAACCGCATCACGTCGGTGCGAAGCGCGGGAACGCCCGGCCTGCCGATGCGGCAGAACCGCGGACCGCAGGCAGACCACGAGATCGACGCGAGCGGCATGTATCTGATGCCCGGCTTCGTCGACATGCACGTGCACGCGGGCGGCCCGCCAAAGAACGCGGAAGCGGAATACGCCTACAAGCTCTGGATGGCGCACGGGGTCACGACCGTGCGCGGGGTGTCGCTTGGACCGCATGCGTGGTCGGTTCGCGAAAAGGAGCGCAGCGCGAAGAACGAGATCGTCGCGCCGCGCATCTACAACTATCAGCGTCCGGGCAGCGGCTGGGACCAGGGATCCATCGACTCACCGGAAAAGGCCCGCGCCTACGTCGAGTGGGCGGCGAAGAACGGGGTCGACGGCCTGAAGCTCGGCGCGTCCGAGCCGGAGATCATGAAGGCGCTGCTCGAAGCGGCCAGGGCGAACGGATTGGGATCTACCGCCCACCTTCAGCAAAGCGGCGTCGCGCACATGAACGCGATCGATGCCGCGCGCCTCGGGCTCGGGACCGTCACGCACTTCTACGGTCATTTCGAGTCACTCCTGAAGGACTACGTCGTCCAACCCTGGCCGGTGGACATGAATGCCGCCGACGAGCAGTGGCGATTCGGGCAGGTGGCGCGGCTGTGGAACAAGATCCACGAGCCAGGCAGCCCCGAATGGAAGGCGTACCTCGAAGAGCACAAGAAGCTCGGCACGGTCTTCGATCCAACGCTGACGATTTACTCGGCCGGCCGGCACGTCAGCGCGTTCCGCAACGCCGACTGGCACGACAAGTACACGCTGCCGTCGCTGATGGACTTCTACACGCCGAGCCGCTCCGCGCACGGATCCTACTGGTTCGACTGGACGACGCACGATGAGGTGGCGTGGCGCAACTTCTACCAGGTGTGGTTCAAGCTGGTGAACGACTACAAGAAGATGGGCGGCCGCGTCACGACCGGATCCGACTCGGGCTTCATCTATCAGACCTACGGCTTCGGCTACATCAACGAACTCGAGATGCTGCAGGAGGCCGGCCTCCATCCGCTCGAGGTGATCCAGGCCGCGACGATGAACGGCGCGCTCACGCTGGCGGAGCCGAAAGGGCAGACCCCGGAGTTCGGCGTCGTTCGCGCCGGCATGCTGGCCGACATGGTCATCGTCGACGAGAACCCGCTCGCCAACTTCAAGGTGCTCTACGGCAACGGCCACGTGAAGCTGAACGACGAGACACTGCAGGTGGAGCGTGTCGGCGGCGTGAAGTACACGATCAAGGACGGCATCGTGTACGACGCGAAGCAGCTTCTCGCGGACGTGGCGGCGATGGTCGAGAAGCAGAAGCGGTCACGTAGCTCAAAGACCGACAGCCAGCAGTAGGCAGCGTTCCTGTCAATGCTGAATGACGAATGCTGAATGCTGAAATCTGCCAGGCAAGTGGTTATTCAGCATTCAGCATTGACAAGCGTCAGTGAGCGAGCATTCAGCATTGACAAGCGTCAGTCAGCGAGCATTCAGCATTGACAGGAACGCGAGCGAAGCACCCGTAGCCCCACATGCGCCTCGTTGTCGTTACAGCGCTATCCGTCCTGGTTCTGTGGCTCCTCGTCCTCTGGGCGCAACCGCGGATGGCGTTCTTTCCCTACCGCGGCGTCCAGAGGACCCCTGACGCCGCAGGCCTCTCCTACAAAGATCTTCAGATCACCACATCTGACGGCGTGACGCTGCATGGATGGTGGCTGGAGCATCCGGAGGCCCGCGGGCAGGTCGTCTACTTCCACGGCAACGGCGGGAATCTGTCGCTGTGGCTGGATGTCTTCGCCGACATTCATCGGCGCGGGTTCAGTGTCCTTGCCGTGGACTATCGCGGCTACGGTGCGAGCACGGGAAGCCCGAGCGAGAAGGGACTTTACCGGGACGCGGAAGCGACGACGCGGTACTTCGCGGAGCATTTGAACCGCGATGATCTGCCGACGATCTACTGGGGGCGGTCGCTGGGTTCTGCCGTTGCGGCGTATGCCGCCTCGCGGCGCGCTCCAGACGCGCTGATCCTCGAGAGTCCGTTCCCCGACGTCCGCACGCTGTTTGCCGGCAATCCGTTGATGCTGGGGTTGAGCGTCTTCGCCACCTACCGTTTCGCCGCGTCCGAACACCTCGAGGGCTATCGCGGCCCGCTGCTGGTGATCCACGGTGACGCGGATTCGGTGATCCCGTTCGACGCCGGACGCAAGGTGTTCGAGCGCGCGTCCAGCCCGCAGAAGACGTTCATCGTTCTGAAGGGCGCGGACCACAACGAGATGTATGCCCGGCGGGACGATTACTGGCCGGCCATCGAACGGTTCCTGGAGCCGCGATAGCCGTTAGAAGTGGACGAGCGTCAGGCCGCCGCCCGGCTCCTCCTCGAAGCGGAGGTTGATCAGCTGGCGCGCTTCCTGTGCCCGGAACCACCAGAGGGCAGCGGTGATGCCGGCGAAGATGCTGACCGTGACGAGAAATGCCTGGCTCGTGCCGAGGACCTCCTCCTCCAGCCTTGCCATTCCGTAGGTCGCGACCGAGAACATCGTCAGGTACAGCGGCCAGAGCTTACCGATATGTGCCGTCCCGGGCGTGTAGGTGCACGTGAAGGGGACGCGATCCACGCCGCGCATCAGGAACTGCGAGAAGCCGGTGGCGAGCACGCCGCAGAAGATCGCGTGCTTCACGCCGAGCCCGGCTCCCCAGAGCGCCGCGCCGGTCACAAACGCGAGCAGCGCCGGCGGGATCACGCCGCACAGGATCAGCGCGGCCGCGGCGCCGGATAGCGCCGGCGCGAGCTGGAGCGGTTCGCGTAGACGGAAGGTCCAGTTCGCTTTGATCTCGACCGGTATGGCGAACAGCGACCGCATGCCGGTCTGGATCAGCGCCGCGAAGATGAGCGGACCGGCGAGCAGCGCGCTGCGCGGCCGGTCGAAGACGACCACGCCGAAGCGCACGATCATCGGCAGCGCCGCCGAGATCGTCAGTGCAAGCGCCACCCCGATCCATACCGCGATCAGCATCCGATGTTGCCGGCTGCGGACCAGTGTTCTGATCGTGAAGGCGCACACACCAGCAGCCGATGGGACACTGGTGAACGCGCGCGCCGCAGCTCCGACGATCCGGCTCGCGAGGGGCGCCCGCTGCTCCGTCGGAACCGGTTGTCCCTCAATCGCGAGGCGCGTCAACCGCCGGTAGCTGCCGGCGTAGAGCGCCAGTGCGACCAGCGGCATCAGCCCGCCGAGGACGGCCGCGACCCGGACGAGGTGATCCGCGCCCGCATACGCCTGCCCGATGAGCGCCTGGTAGAGCGAGAGGAACCAGAGGGGCGGCAGGAGCGACGCCGAGATCATCCCCGCCCACTTCGGGGTCCCGTCCACATCGAGTGCGAAGTTGGGCGTCGCGGGGAGCACGAGGGGCATCTGCAGTATGGCGACGATCAGGAGCACCTGCAGCACCACCGCGACACGATGCGCGGTCGACGGTCCCGTCACGTTCAACAGGGCGCACTGGATGGCCACGATGCCGAAGAACACGAACGCCTCGCCTCCGGCAACGGCGAGAAAGTGGGAGATGAGGACGCTGCACATGCCTTCCGGCAGACGCGCCAACGACGCGATGATGCCGAAGCCGAACGAGGAGATCGCCGTGGTCCCGAGAAAGAGGATGGCAAACAGCACCACGATCGCGTAGAGCCGTGCGAGGACGAACGAGCGTGTGCGCAACGGCAGCACGCCCAGCGTTCGACTGTCACGCCGGTCCGGGAAGATGTTCTCCCAGACGGCCAGCGTGATGAACGCCGTCGCCGTCATCGTCAGCAGCATCGCCATCGTGCGATCGGCCGCGAGCGAGGCGCGCAGCACGTCCTCCGGCAGCGGCCAGACGTACTTCTTCATCAGGTACAGCGGCAGGATGAGCGACGGCGCCGCGAGAAAGGCGAAGACCGACACGATGATCTGCACCTGGGGCATGCCCGGTGGCATCAGGTCGCTCTCGAACATGCGCGAGAAGAACGTCCGGGCGAGGATCGCGGTCTGGCGGCGTTCGTCGATCACAGCCGCATCACTCCCACGATGTCGCGGGCGACCTGGTTCACGTCGGACGCGATGACGACCTTCTTGAAGACGTCCTCGAGCGAGGGGAGCGCCATCAGTTCGCGCAGCCGCGTGACCGAGTCGTGCGCGACCACCTTCGACTCGTGCAGGATCAGGACCTCGGTCGCCACTCGCTCGACGATCTCGAGCACGTGCGAGCTGTAGATGATCATCTTGCCGGCGCCAGCAAGCTCCTGGACGAGACTGCGGAGGATCAGGCTCGACGTGACGTCCAGCCCGGAGTTCGGTTCGTCGAGAACGATGATCTCTGGATCGTGTAGCAGGGCGGCAGAAATCAGGATCTTCTGACGCATGCCTTTCGAGTACGCGGACATCTGCGAATAGCGGTCGTCCTCGAGCCCGAAGATGTGCATGAAGGCATCGATCTTCTTTCCCAGCACGCGCGGGCTGATGCCGCGCAACTGACCGACGAGTTCCAGGTATTCGGGACCGGTGAGATAGGTGTAGAGGAAGGCCTCTTCGGGGACGTATCCGATCTTCGCCTTGTATTCGAGCGGGGCCTTGTTGACCGGCTCGCCGTTCAGCACGACCTCCCCGATCGTCGGCTCGAGCAGGCTGGTGATCATCGACACCGTCGTCGACTTGCCCGACCCGTTCGGACCGAGGAGGCCGAGGATCCCGCCAGGCTTGACGGTGAAGGTCACTCCCTTCACAGCCGGAATGCCTGAGTAGAACTTCCCGAGGTTCCGGGCTTCCAGCATGGCGTTAAGGACACCTTTCTCCGTGAAATGTTCCGATCCGCCTATACTCTCCAGATGCGGACGCTGATCGTCGGGGGTCTTGCACTGGCAGCCTGGCTGCCCGCCGTTCCGCAGATCGACTATGCGGCGATCTGGGCGAAGGCTACACCTTTTCACGTCTTCCTGGAGCACGTGCGAGCGCGGCAGGAGCAGTGGCGCGGCCGCTTCGCCAATGCCGCGATCGAGGCTAACGCGATCAACGAGGCGCGGGCGCTGCCTGCAGGCCGCAGGATCCTCGCGATCGCCGAGGACCGATGCAGTGACTCCGCGTGGGCCGTGCCGTATCTCGCCAAGCTGGCGGCCGCGGTTCCCGACAAGATCGAACTGCGCGTGATCGGCAGGCGCGAGGGAAGTGCCATTCAGGCGGAGCACCTCACGCCCGACGGCCGTCGCGCCACGCCGACGATCGTCGTCCTCGACGAGCACGCCCGGTTCCTCGGCGCGTGGGTAGAACGGCCGGCGGATCTGCAGAAGTGGTACATCGAACACAAACCGACGATGAGCCTGGGCGATCTGCACGAGCACATGGACACGTGGTACGCCGAGGACGCGGGGCGGTCCACCATCAATGAAGTGCTGGCGATCATGCGCCGCACCTCGCCGGAGGCGAAATAGTTCGCGATGCTCTATACGACTTTCCTGATCGTCCACTCCTGGCTGCGCTGGCTCGTGCTGATCGCGGGTGTCGTCGCGGTCGCGCGCGGGGGTTCCCGTAACGACAACGCGGGGCGCCTGTTCGTGACGTTCCTCGACGTCCAGATGCTGCTCGGCCTGCTGCTGTATTTCTGGCTGAGCCCGCTGACGACTGCGGCGCTGCAGGATTTCGGCGCCGCGATGGGCGTTCCGCAGATGCGCTACTTCGCCGTCGAGCACGTTTTCGGCATGATCATCGCGATCGCGCTGGCCCATATCGGCCGCGGCAAGGTCCGCAAGGCCCCCGAACACCGCCGCGCCCGCACCGCGGCGATCTTCTACGGCCTCGCGCTGCTCGCAATCCTGATTTCGATCCCCTGGCCCGGCATGCCCGCCGCCCGTCCGCTGTTTCGGTTCTGACGAGATAGCCCGGCTGCCGCGCTGGGCTTCCGGCTTTCGGCCAGCTCGGTGCGCGACCCGCGTTGAACGTCGCTGACCTGACGAGCAGGGCCGAACACGCCGCTCGTCCCGGACGTATAGGTAGGGCATGCTGCCGCAGGACCTTCGGTACGCGTTCCGGTCACTGGTCAAGAACCCCGGCTTCACGGCGGTGGCGGTCGCCTGTCTGGCGCTCGGCATCGGCGTCAATGCGACGATCTTCAGCGTGATCGACGGCGTCATCCTGCGTCCGATTCCGCTGCCGGACCCCGATCGTCTGATCGTCGTCCACTCGCGTAACCACGAGCAGCGGGTCAATCTGGGGCCACTGTCGTACCAGGACTTCAAGGACATCCGCGACAACGCCTCGACGATCGACTCGATTGCGGCGTTCGCGAACCGCAGCCTGACCGTCTCGGACGGCGGGGGAGAACCGGAGCGCTACTCCGGTCTCACCGTCAGCGCGAACCTGTTTTCGGTGATCGGCGAGCGGCCGATCCTTGGCCGCGACTTCATGGCCGAAGACGACAGGCCGGGTGCCGAACCGGTCGTCATCCTCAGCCACGAACTGTGGACGCTTCGCTATCAGCAGCAGCCCGACATCATCGGTCGCTCGATCATGGTGAACGGTCAGGCGCACACGGTCATCGGCGTCATGCGTCCCGAGTTCCTGTTCCCCGAGAACGAGCGACTCTGGGTGACGATCGCACCATATCAGGACTCGATTCCGCGCGATGATCGCGGCCCGATCCACTCCGTGTTTGCCAGGCTGAAGCCGGGCGCCACCCGTCAGCAGGCCGAGAGCGAACTGACTGCGATTGCCGCGCGGCTCGCCGCAACCTATCCGAAAGAGAACAAGAACTGGACGATCGCCACCCGCTCCATCGATGAGTGGTTCCTTCCGCAACAGGTCGAGCTGGTCCTGCTGACGATGATGGGGGCGGTCACGCTCGTTCTGTTGATTGCGTGCGCCAACGTGGCGAACCTGCTGCTGGCGCGCGCATCGGTCCGGCATCGTGAGATCTCGATCCGCGCGGCGCTTGGCGCGGGCCGCTGGCGGATCGTCAGACAGCTGCTCACCGAGGCGGTGCTGATCGGGCTGATCAGCGCGCCGCTCGGGATGGCGATCGCATGGGGCGGCATCCGCCTGATCGACGCGGCCATGCCGCCCGACCAGGTGCCGTACTTCATTCGCTGGAGTCTGGATGCGCGCTCGCTCGTCTACACCGTGGTGATCTCGCTGCTGACCGGGATCGTGTTCGGCCTCGCGCCCGCGTTGCAGGCCGTCCGCTCGGACCTGCAGAGCAGCCTCAAAGAGGGCGGGCGGGGCAGTGCCGGCGGCTCACGCGCCCGGCTGCGCAATGCGCTCGTCGTCGCGGAAGTCGCGCTGTCGCTCGTGCTCCTCGTCGGTGCGTCGTTGTTCGTCCGCAGCTTCCTCAACCTGCAGGGGGCCACTGTCGGGTTCGATACGACTCCGCTGATGTCGATGCGCTTCTACCTGCCGGGTGCGGCGTACGAGGCAGACGATGCGAAGGCGCGGCGGGTGGATGACATCGTCCGTCGCGTCGAATCGTTACCTGGCGTCGAGGCGGCCTTTGCCTCCAACTTCATCCCGATGGGTGCCGGTGGCGGCGGTGGTCGCGTGATGGTGGAAGGACGCGCCGTGGATCCGGGCAGGGAGCCTGGCATCGCGTTCATGGGTGTCACGCCACACATGCGGCAGACCATCGATGTGCCGCTCGTGGCCGGCCGTGACATGACGGACGCGGAAGGATCGACGCTCACGCCCGTGGCACTGGTCAATCAGGCGATGGCCAGGAGGCTCTGGCCCGACACCGATCCGATCGGCCGCCGCTTCCGCTTGGTCGAGGGGCAGCACCAGGACTGGTTCACCGTCGTCGGGATCGTCGCCGACTTCCGGCATCGCCAGGGGAACAACACGGAGCCGCAGGGCCCGGCCGCGTACGTGCCCTACCCGTTCGAGCCGACGCTGAACACCGGGATTACGATCCGCGTCGCGTCGGCGGCGCCCGCGAGCATCACGTCGGCGGTTCGTGAGCAGTTGCGGGCAGCCGATCCGATGCTGCCGCTGTTTGCGATCAATACCGTGGAGGAGCTGCGGCAGCTGAGCTACTGGCAGTACGGTCTCTTTGGATCGATGTTCGCCACCTTCGGCGCGATCGCGCTCATTCTCGCGTCGATCGGCGTCTACGGCGTCCTGTCGTACTCCGTGTCGCAGCGCGTCCAGGAGATCGGGGTGCGGGTGGCGCTCGGCGCCGAACGGCGCGACGTGCTGCGGCTGATCGTCGGGCAGGGGCTGCGACTCGCCGGATGGGGGATCCTCGCCGGCATCGTCGGAGCGGCGGCGGTGACGTGGATCATCCAGTCGATCCTCTACAACGTCACGCCGACCGATCCGGTAAGCTTCGGCGGTGTGGCACTGTGCCTCATCCTCATCGCCGCGCTCGCGAGTTACCTGCCGGCGCGCCGCGCGCTCGCGGTCGATCCGATCGTCGCATTGCGGAACGATTAGAATTTGAGGGCAGTGCAACTCCAGCTGCCCTTTTCTTCGCAACCGACCCCGCCTGAAACGGCAAGCGCCACGAAGGGCATCCTTCCGCCTGAAGGCGAGGTCCACACCGAGCGCGTCGAATTCGTACGGATGCGGCGGGCGCGCCGCTACATCATGCGCGTGCGGCCTGATGGCACGTTGCGCGTCACGATTCCACGTGGCGGTTCCCGTGCCGAGGCGGTGGCGTTCATGGAGCGCCACGTTGGCTGGATCACACGCGAGCGTTCCCGTGTGCGGCAGGAGCGCGCGCCGGTCGTGTGGACGCATGGCAGTACGGTCCTTCTGCGTGGTATCTCGCACGTCATCCAGGTCGAATCGACCGGAGCAGAGCCGGTAGCCCGATACGCCGGACGCCTCGTTCCGGTCGAATCGGCCTCGAACGTTCGTCCGGAGATCGAGCGGGATCTCCGCACGCTTGCGGCCGAATTTCTCCCGCAACGTTTGAAGGAGCTTGCCGACCGTTACGGCCTGCAGTTCACGCGCGTGAGCATCCGCAATCAGCGGTCCCGATGGGGCTCCTGTGCACGATCTGGCGCCATCGCGTTGAACTTCCGGCTCGTGCAGATGCCGCCGGAGGTCTGCGATTACGTCCTCATCCACGAGCTGATGCACCTGAAGCAGCAAAACCACGGACGCCGGTTCTGGGCACTGGTCGAGCGCGCGTTTCCTGCTTACAAGGAGGCCGAGCGCTGGCTTCGCTGCGAGGGGCGGGGCTTGTTCTGAACGTGCGCGGCGCTGCTGAAGCCGCGCCCTGCGTACCGCGGAGCGGCCCTTTCTACGTACGTAGGGTGCCCCCTTTCAGGGGCGCCAAGGAGAAATCATGCGCCTCGAAGGCAGGGTCTGCGTCGTCCGTCCGTGGCGTGAAACAGATGCCGCGTCGCTCGTGGAGCACGCCAACAACATCAACGTTGCGAAGAATCTCCGCGACCGGTTCCCGCATCCCTACACGCGCAAGAATGCGCAGGAGTTTCTGAGGTACGCCGCGGCGTCGCCGGATCCATCCAACCTGGCGATCGAAGTCGACGGCGTCGCGGTCGGCGCGATCGGCTACGTTCCTGGCACGGACGTCGAACGGTTCTCAGCCGAGGTCGGTTACTGGCTGGGCGAAGCCTGCTGGGGACGCGGGATCGTCAGCGAGGCGGTCGTGCTCCTGACCGAACACGCGTTCACCACGCTCAACCTGCTGCGGCTGTTCGCCCTGCCGTTTGCCGACAACCTCGCGTCCGCCCGCGTGCTCGAGAAGGCGGGATACGTGCGGGAAGCGCTCCTGCGATCGAGTTGCGTGAAGTATGGTGAGCCGCGCGACCAACTGCTCTACGCGCGGGTCAACGCGAACTGGACGGCGCCGTCACTCTGAACGCAGCGCGACGAGTGGATCCACTCGGCTGGCGCGCCGTGCGGGGAGGTAGCTGGCGAGCAGCGCGACACTGGTGACCACCGCCATCGCCAGCGCCAGGATGAAGGGATCGGCCGGGCTCACACCGAACATCAACGATCGGACCCAGCGCGAAACGCCGAGGGCTCCGGCTATCCCGGCGCAGACACCGATCCCGGTCAGCCAAAGACCACGGCCCAGGACCGATCGCACCACCGCTGCGCGCGGTGCGCCCAGCGCCATCCGGATCCCGATCTCCTGGCTGCGCTGAGACACGAGGTAGGCGAGCACACCATAGATTCCGACACCCGCAAGCAGGCAGGCCATCAGCGCGAATGCCCCGACGAGTACCGCGTTGAGCCGCGGCTGCGCGGCGTTGTTGCTGATCCGTTCTTCGGTGGTCCTCACGTCATACACCGCGAGTTCGGGATCGAGGTCACGGACGATGGTCTGGATCATCGATCCGGTCCCTATGCCATCCGTGCGACCACGCACGACGAGCGTCATCGCCGGCCAGAGATAGCGCGCGGTCGAGATGTACATCGTCGGATTCGGGTCGAGAGCGAGTTGAAGGTTGCGCACGTCGCCGACGACACCGATCACGCGGAAGTTGCCGACCGGTTGCACGGCGATCTCCCGGCCGATTGGATCCGCATCTCCCCAGATCCGCCGGGCCATCCCTTCGGAGAGCACGATCGCTCGATCGTCCGCCTGGCGGTTCCCGGAGAACAGGTCCCCTCGCAACAGCGGGATCCGCAAGGCTCTGAAGTAGGACGGGCTCACCATGCGCCAATCGGCCTGGAGGGATTTGCCCTCGAGTCGTGAGGGGCCGACCGCCTCGATCGGTTGACCGGTATTGCCCCCGTCGAACGGGGCGCTGCTGGTCAGAGCCGCGGCTTCGATGCCCGGTGCCGTCTCGAGCCGGCCGATCAGACGCTCGTAAAACCCCCACGCAGCGCCGGGCCCCGAGTAGCGCTCGTCGGGCAGCCCGATGCTCGCCGACGTGACGTTTGACGGATCGAAGCCGAGTGGCACCCCTTGCAGTTGCAGCAGACTCCGGCCGAACAGTCCGGCGGCGGCGAGCAACATCGTCGCCAGGGCGATCTGCGCGGCGGCGAGCGCGAGCCGCGTTCGCTGCGATCCCGCTGTGTGGCTGCGTGCCTCCTGCCTCAGCGCTCCAAGGACATCGCTTCGCGATGCGGCTGCCGCCGGCAGGGCCGCGAACATCAACCCCGTGGCGGCGCAGATGAGCAGGGAGAAGAGCAGGACGGACGCGTTGACATCGACCTGCTCGGCTCCCGCCAGATCCGGCGGCAGCCACGTGCGCAGCAGCGGCATCGTCCAGTAGGCGACGAACACGCCGGCGGCGCCTCCGGCGGCCGTCAGCAGCAGGCCTTCGGTCAACACCTGACGAACGAGGCGCCGGCGTCCGGCTCCGATCGCCATCCGTACCGCAACCTCACGCGCGCGGCCGGCGGCCCGTGCGAGCATCAGGTTTGCGACGTTCGCACACGCGATCAACAGCACGCAACAGACCGCGCCAAGAACGATGAAGAGCGCGCGTCGCGTCTCTTCCGGTACGATCCAGTCGCGGAAGGTGGAGATCGTGACGCCCCATCCCCTGTTCGAGTCGGGAAACTCCGATTCGAGCTGGCGGGCGATGGCGGCCAGCTCGGACTCGGCCTGCTCCACCGTCACGCCAGGCCTGATTCGAGCCATGACCTGCACGATGTGGTTGCTGCGGTCTTCTTTCGCGACATCGAACCGCAGCGACAGGAAGAACTCAGCCTGGACCGGCGCGCTGCGCTCGGGGACGACTCCCACGATCGTCGCCGTGCCCCGGTCGGTGGAGACGGCACGGCCAAGCACAGACGCATCTCCGCCGAACTGCCGCTTCCACAGTCCTTCGCTGATCAAGGCGACTCCTGGCGCATCCGCCGCGACGTCCTGCGTCGAAAAGGTCCGGCCCGACTGCGCCCGGGTACCGAGAATGGAGAAGAACTCCGGGGTGACCGTCAGCGACGATACGCGGACCGGATCGCCGATCCCTCGTATCGTGACGGCCCCTTCAGCCCACGCGGCGAGGTCCAGCGTGCGTGACCGCTCCCGCCATGACACGAAGTTGGGCAGCGACACGGCGAACCCGTCGACCGCGAGCGACCGGTTGTCTTCCCAGATCCTGATCAGCCCTCCGGGGTCTTCGTACGGCAGCGGCCGCAGCGCCACCGCATGGACGACGCTGAAGATGGCGGTGTTGGCGCCGACGCCGAGGGCGAGCGTGGCGATCGCGGTCAGCGCATAGATCGGCGCGCGCCGAAGCGATCGGATGCCGTGGCGGACGTCCTGCCGCAGCACGTCGAGGTGCTCTCCCGGGGCGCGAAACGCCGCGTCGACCAGCACCTGCCGCCACAGTATGAAGACGGCGCGCCACCCGATCCTTCGATCCTCGCCGAGGCGTTCGCGGAACATCTCCAGCATCTCGCGCTCGTATTCGTCCCGGAACTCGCCCGGGTAGCAGCGGAGGAGAAGGCGGTAAACGCGTTCTGCCGGGGAGGGGTGCGGCATGTCATGCCTTTCGTGGCACCAGGCCGGAGGCGCGCGCCTGAGACAGGAGCGACGTCAATCGATCGGCTTCAGCGGCCGCCACACGGCGGCCGAACTTCGTGATCCGGTAATAGCGACGGCGCTCGTCGGCGGGAGACGCCGAACCGCGCAGGCGGGTCAGCTCCTCGACGAGACCGTCGGCGAGCATCCGCTTGATGGACCCGTACAACGTTCCGGGACTCATCCGCACGCGGCCTCCGGTTCGTTCGGCGACCTCCTGCATGATGCTGTAGCCGTGGCGCTCGCCGTCCCCGAGCGCAATCAGGATGTGGAAGAACGCAGGGGCAAGGGGGAGAAAGGCTTCGACCTCGCGGTCCGATTCACGTTTCATATCCAGGTCCGTTATAACGGATCTGGATATAACACGTTTCGTTGCATCACGCAAACGGCCAGGAACTCATGCCGGCCGCTGGCGCGCACGCAGTTCCTTCTCGACCTGTTCGGCCTGCCACAAGTGGCGTCGATCGTGGGCGGCGATCACACTGAACCCGGTTGCGACCTTGACGCGGACGAGACCGATGAACGGATTCCGGAACGTCGCCCGGTTCACGTCGATGCCGGCCGCGTCCACCAGCAGCCGCCGGATCTCATCGTGCGCCTGGTGATACGAGCGCAGGATTTCCTCGCGGCTCGTGACCGGCCGCGGCTTGATCTTTCCCGGAGCGGACGTCCGCCGTTTGACGGGCGGCTCCAGTGATTCCACGAACTTGCGGCCGAAGAAACCAGGCGCCGCCGGGTCCTTCCGGGTCCACCCCGCCGCGCGAGCCTTCTCGATCGCTCCGCGCATCGCCGACCCGTAGACCGTGTTGGCGACCGCGAGGTGATCCAGGCAGAGCGCAATGCTCCAGCGCCGGCCCTCGTCCGGCTGCCAGAAGAACTCTTCATCGGTCGCTCGTGAGGCAATCGCATCCGCGGCGGCGTCAGCCGCATTGAGCGCGTCAGCGAATATCTGCAGGTCGGCTGGAAGGGTAGTCATGCTGTCCGTTTCCGGGATTCGGCGTGATCACCGTCGAACACAGATCGACAGACGACAACCCGCATCCCCTTCGAAATTAACATCTTTCTGTGTATTCGGACCCGGCACGATCCTGGCTCCCGTTCTTCGGCTGGTACTTTTCCGATCGCGAGAACTGAATGGACACCATCCGCCAGGACATTCGCTACGCGGTTCGCCGCCTCATCAAGAATCCGGGATTCACGCTCGTCGCGCTATTGACCCTCGCCCTTGGGATCGGAGCGAACACCGCGATCTTCAGCGTCGTCAACGGGGTGCTCCTGAAGCCGCTGCCGTACAGCCAGCCGGAGCAGATCGTCGGGATCTATCACCTCTCGGAGGGGCGCCGCGTGACGATGTCGGGGCCGAACTTCACCGACGTGAAGCGGTTGAACACGACGCTGCAGGACGCCGCAGCGTACACGCGGCGGCGGGTGATCCTGACGGGCCAAGGGGAACCGATCCGTCTCGACGGCGCCGAGATCAGCGCCTCGCTCTTCGACCTGCTCCGTGTGCCTGCCATGCTCGGCCGCACTTTCCGGGAAGAGGAGAACCAACCAGGACGGAACCATGTGGCGATCCTCAGCCACGACCTCTGGCAGCAGCGGTACGGCGGCGATCGCGCGGTGATCGGACGGCGGATGCTGCTCGACGGCGTGTCGCACGAGATCGTCGGCGTGATGCCGCCGAACTTCTCGTTCCCCGCCGCCCGCGCGGTCTGGACGCCGCTCGAGTACACGGAGGAATTCACCACCAGTCAGCGGGGCGCGTGGTACCTCCAGGCGGTCGGTCGAGCGAAGACGGGTCTGACGCCTGAACAGGTCCGCGCCGAAATCGAGACGCTTGGACGCCAGCTCGCACAGCAGTACCCGGACAGCAACGAAGGGGTGGACATTACCGCGATGCCGCTTCACGACGCGATGGTGGGCGACCTGCGCGGCGCGTTCTGGATCCTCCTCGGGGCGGTTGGCTTCGTGCTGTTGATCGCGTGCGTGAACGTCGCCAATCTGCTGCTCGCCCGTGCGGCCTCGCGCGAGAGCGAGATCGCCGTGCGTACGGCGCTCGGAGCCAGTCGACCACGACTGGTCCGCCAACTCCTGACCGAGAGCGTGATCCTCGGCCTGATCGGTGGTGCACTCGGCCTCCTGCTCGCCGTCTGGGGCGTGGAGGCGCTGATCGCGCTGGAACCGCAGGGCATCCCCCGCCTGGATGAAGTCAGCGTCGATCCGATGGTCGTCCAGTTCACGATGGCACTGGCGCTCATGACGGGCTTGCTCTTCGGCATCTTCCCCGCGTTCCAGTCCACGCGCGGCGAGATCTCGGGCACCCTCAAGGAGGGAGGACGTGGCGCCCTGACGACCCGCGGCGGGGCGAGGATGCGGACGACGCTCGTCGTGGCGGAGGTGGCGCTGGCCGTGACGCTGCTTGCCGGAGCCGGGCTGCTGATCCGCAGCTTCGCCCGGCTCGCGTCGGTGGACCCCGGCTTCGACGTGAAACCGGCGCTCACGTTCGATGTCTCCCTCCCGGAGTCGCGGTATGAGGATGTGACCCGACAGGTCGCATTCTTCGACCAGCTGCTGCCGCAGCTCGAGGCGGTCCCCGGCGTGCAGAACGCGGCGGGCGTGATGGCGCTGCCGCTCAGCGGAACGAACTTCGTGCTGTCATTCGAGGTCGAGGGGCGTCCGCCAGTTCCACCATCGCAGCAGCCCGCGATGGAGGTACGGGTGGCGACGCCCGGCTACTTCGCAGCGGTCGGGATCCCGCTGATCCGTGGGCGCGCCTTCACCGGGGACGATCGATCCGGTACGCCGCAAGTGGTAATGATCACCGAGGCGGCCGCAAAGCAATACTTTCCCGGCGAGGATCCGATCGGCAAGACGATCCGCCTCGGCTGGGGCCGCGGCGGCTCAAACGTCCGAGCCGGTGGAGAAGTCGTCGGCATCCTCGGAGACATCAAGGACGCCGGGCTCAACGAGCCTGAGCCGCCGCAGATCTATCTGCCCTACCGTCAATGGCCCGTGCCGAGCATGAGCGTGGTGATGCCGACGTCCATTCCGCCGGCCAGCGCCGCCGAACCGGCGCGCCGCGCGGTGTACTCGATCGACCCGAATCTGCCGGTCTCGAACGTGCGGACGCTCGAGCAGCTCGTGTCGCGCTCCATCTCTCAACCCCGCTTCTACATGATGCTGCTCACGCTGTTCGCCGCGGTCGCGCTCGTGCTCGCCGCGATCGGGATCTTCGGTGTCCTCTCCTACGCGGTCGCGCAACGAACGCGCGAGATCGGCATCCGCATGGCCCTCGGCGCGCACCACGGCAGCGTGCTGCGCCTGATCGTGCGTGAAGCGATGCTGATGACCCTCGGCGGCGTCGTCATCGGCCTGGCCGCCGCGTTTCTGCTCTCCGAATGGCTCGTATCACAGCTGCTGTTCGAGACGAGCCCACACGATCCGGCCACCTTCGCTCGCGTGGCCGCTGTGCTGACGGCCGCGGCGCTCCTGGCCGCCTACGTCCCCGCCCGCCGGGCCACGCGCGTGGATCCGATCGTGGCCCTCCGCGGCGACTAGAGCCACAGAAGAAACACGGAAAGAAACACGGAATCCGGGGGCCACAGAAGAAACACGGGAAGAAACACGGAATCCGGGGCCACAGGGGAAACACGGAAGAAACACGGAATGCGGATTGAGTTCCTCATCCCGCGGCTTCGGGCGCGATGGCGTTTCCGACCAGGCGTCTCGTGTTCAGCATCCCGCCGAAGAAGAGCATCTCGTGGAGCGCTGCATTCGCAGTCTCTGACGTGATCCTCCCCCCGCTTCCCGCGTCGAGGTGGTGCTGGGCTCGCTGACAGGACTGGCATCGAACTCGGACACGTACAGGTGCCCCCCGCAAGCGGATCCTTTCACGCGCTAGATGGCGTCGCACGCCACTCAAAGTATCTGCCGATTCAGCATCCCGCCGAAGAAGAGCATCTCGTGGAGCGCTGCATTCGCAGTCTCTGACGTGACCCTCCCCCCGCTTCCCGCGTCGAGGTGGTGCTGGGCTCGCTGACAGGAGTGGCATCGAACTCGGACACGTACAGCTGCCCCACGAGCGGATCCTCCTCACGCGCGAGGTGGCGTCGCACGCCACTCAAACTATCTGCCGAACCGCCCTTGCCCTCGTGGGCTTCCACCCCACAGACGCACTCCGCTTCACCTCTCGTGTTCCCCGTGTTTCCCCTGTGGCTAACCCCTCCGTGTTTCCGCTGTGTTTCCCCTGCGGCTGCCAACTGTGTTTCCTCTGTGTTTCCCCTGTGGCTATCCCCTCCGTGTTTCCGCTGTGTTTCCCCTGTGGCTGTCCCCCTGTGTTTCCGCTGTGTTTCCCTGTGGCTAACCCCTCCGTGTTTCCGCTGTGTTTCCCTGTGGCTACCCCCCTGTGTTTCCGCTGTGTTTCCCTGCGGCTGCCAACTGTGTTTCCCCTGTGTTTCCCCTGTGGCTGCCAACTGTGTTTCCTCTGTGTTTCCCCTGTGGCCCTCCCGCACCCGAGCTTCTCCTGTGGCGCTACACTGGCGCATGCCCAGACGCTCGCTGTCGGCCCTGCTTCTCGCCGTGGCCGTGGTCTCGTGTGCGCGGACGGCGCCGGAGCTGCCGTCGCCCGACGTGCTTGCCCAGCAGGTCGTGATCCGGCGCGACACCTACGGGATCCCCCACATCCTCGCGGAGACGGAAGAAGCCGCGGCCTTCGGGTTCGGATACGCGCAGGCCGAGGATCACGCGGCCGAGATCGGCCGGCGGTACCTTGCGGCCCGCGGGGAAGCGGCGGCGCACTTCGGCGAGGCGGCGCTCTCCGGCGACGTGGCGATGGCGCAGTTCGACAACCGCGCGGCCTCGGAGGCCGCTCTCGAGACGATCACGCCGCTCTATCGCCGGATCATCGGTGCCTACGCCGCCGGCGTGAACCGGTACGTGCGTGCGCATCGGACGGAATTGCCCGACTGGATGCCCGAGATCACGGCGGCGGACGTGCTCGCCAACACCCGCGCCGGCGCGGCGAACTCGTTGGGTGGCGCAGCACTCGTCCGCCGATTGCGCGACAAGTACGAGGGGACGCGGACGAGCGGCGACGACGCACCTGACTGGATCGATGACGCGCCCGGCTCGAATGCGTTTGCGCTAGCGGGATCGCGGACGACGACGGGGAAGCCGATCCTGCTGGGCAACCCACACCTGCAGTGGTCGTCGCTCTACTGGGAAGCGCACGTGCGGGTCCCCGGCAGGATCGACTTCTTCGGGTCGACGCTCGTGGGCATTCCGGTGCTCCGCGCCGGCTTCAACGACCGGCTTGGCTTCGTCACGACGAACAACGCACCCGACCTGGACGACGTGTTTGCGTTGAAGATGGATCCGGCGCGCGCCGATCACTACCTGTTCGACGAAAAGTCGATGCCGCTGACGAGCCGAACCGCGACCATACAGGTGCGCGCCGACGATGGCTCGATGCGCGCCGAGAACCGGACGTTCTGGGTCTCGCACATCGGTCCGATCGTGTATCGCACCGTGGATCGCGCCTTTGCGGTGAAGTCGACGCGGCTGGAGGCGTTTCAGTACTTTGAAGGGTTTTACGTGCTCAGCAAGGCGCGCAACCTGAAGGACTGGATGGCGGCGATGCGCCACAACTACGTGCCGACGTCGAACTTCACCTATGCCGATGCGGACGGCAACATCCAGTACTACTGGAACGCGAGAGTACCGGTGCGGCAGGAAGGGCGCGACTACCGGCTCGACGTCGACGCGAACGGTCCCGCGGATCTCTGGACGACGTTCCATGCGATCGACGACTTCCCACGTCTGCTCAATCCGCCTGGAGGATACGTCCAGAACGCGAACAACCCGCCGCAGTTCGTCTCCCTCCGCGATCCGATCGACATGACGAAGTACCCATCGAGTTTCGAGCGCGGGCCGCTGGCCCTCCGTCCGCAGCTGGCGCTCGATCTCCTCGAGTCGAAGGAGAAGTTTTCCGTCGACGACGTGATCGACGTGAAGTACTCGACGCGTATGCTGCTTGCCGAGCGGGTCAAGCGCGACGTCATTACCGCCGTTCGCGAGGATCCCGAAGCACCGGAAGAGGCGCGGGCCGGCGCGGACGCGCTCGAGGCGTGGGACGACCGCGTGTCGGCCGACAGCCGTGGCGCGGTGCTGTTCACGAGATTCTGGGACCGGTACTCCGATGCCGTCCGGCCGCCGTTCGCGACGACGTGGCAGGAGTCGAATCCGGCAGGAACGCCTTCCGGCATCGCGGACAGGGCAGCCGCAGTGACCCACCTGGCGGCTGCCGTCCGGGCGGTGCGCGAGCAGTACGGATCGGAGCGCGTCGCGTGGGGCGAGGTGAACCGGTTCCGGGCCGGCGCACTCGACCTGCCCGGCGATGGCGCGACCGGCAGCTACGGAACGTTCCGCGTGATGACGTTTGCCCCCTTGCCAGGAGAGTCGCAGGACCGGGCGCGCGTCCGCGTCGCGGGCCACGTCCCCGGGCGCGATTCGCCGATCGGCTTCGGCGATGCCTGGGTGCTGCTCGTCGACTTCTCGCGGCCCGGCCAGGCGTGGTCGGTCCTGGCGTACGGCCAGACGACGAATCCGCAATCGCCGCACAGCAGCGATCAGCTGCCGATCTTCGCGAACCACAAGCTGCGGAGGGCGTGGTACTCGGAGGCGGAGATCAAGGCGAACCTGTTGAGGGAATACAGGCCCTAGACGCGTGAAACGCCGAACTATGAACGCCGAACTACGAACGTGGCGCGGCGTGAAGCCGCGCCCTACGAAACGCATAGGTTCGGAGTTCGGCGTTCATAGTTCGGAGTCTTACAGCCGGGATATAATGAACGTTTTCCGTGATTGAATACCTGATCAAGCAGTACGGTCTCCACCAGGGAGCGCTCGAGATCCAGTACATCGAGGAATACTTCCTCGATTTTCCGCGCAAGAAGACCGCCGCGGAAGTGATCGGACGGCTCTCCGACCGCGATCATCAGATCCTGATGGCGGAGGCCCCGCTGCCCGACGATCCGGGTTCCATCGTTCCGGTGTCGTTCAAGGTCGCGCACGAACTGCGCGCGAACGAGAGCGATCCCAAGCTTGCCGATCTCGTCCTCCAGCTCGACGACGTCGTGCAGTTCGACGGCCGCCGGATCCTCTATCAGTGGATCGGCGGTACGCGAAAGGACTGGCGCGGCCAGGGGCATTTCCGCGCCCTCACCGAGGAGCAGGAGGTCTGGGCCCTCGAGAACGGTTTCGACGAGATCGTCGTCAAGACCAAGAACCGTTTCTACGAGATGCGGAGCGCGCTGGCGCAGCTGCAGTTCGACGTGATCCGCTTCGTGCCGCACCCGATCGAGAACGGCGAATCGAAGGTGTTCCTCAGCAAGCGGCTCGGGCAGCACGTGATCGACACCCACCGCAGCCGGCGATCGGTCGTCCGCGAATAGCCACACGCAGGACGTGATCGAGCCGATCGAGCGCGCCGACGATCCCCGGATCAGCGCTTACGCGCACGTCGGCGATCACGCCTGGCTCCGCGACAACGGCCTCTTCGTCGCCGAAGGACGATTCCTCGTCCGGCGGCTGCTCGCCTCCGGACGGTTCCCGATTCATTCGATCCTGTTGACCCCGGCGGCGCTGCGCAGTTTCGACGCGGCGATCGACACCGAGGCCGGATTATTCGTCGCCGAGCCAGACATCCTTCAGCAGATCACCGGATTCAACTTCCACCGCGGATGCCTCGCACTCGCGGGCCGGCCGGCTGAGGATCCCTCCAGTGGACGATTCGTGGATTCGCGTCTGCTGCTGGCGATGGAGGGCGTCGGCAATCCCGACAACGTCGGCGGTCTCTTCCGCGCCGCCGCGGCGTTCGGCGTGGACGGCGTGCTGCTCGATCCGACGAGCGCCGATCCGTTCTATCGCAAGGCCGTACGCACGTCGATGGGCGCCGTGCTGAGCGTTCCGTTCGAACGGGCCGCCCGCTGGCCATCCGTCCTCGACGACTATCGCGGGATGGACTTCAACGTTGTCGCGATGACGCCTCACCGGGATGCCGAACCAATCCAGGATGCTGCGGCCAGAATCGAAGGGCCCACGATCGTGATAGTCGGCGCCGAAGGGCCCGGATTGTCAGATGCGGCGATGGCGCTGGCGGATGTGAAGGTCCGGATCCCGATTGCCTCAGAGATGGATTCGCTCAATGTGGTCGTGGCGGCGGGGATCGCCCTGGCGATGCTCCACTAGCGTGCCGCTCGCGCGAGCGACCTGACCGCCTCGACCATCGACATCAGTCCGATGCCTTTCCCCATCGAGATGTTCTGGCGAAAGAGCTGCTCGACGATTGAGGGGTCCACTCCGGCGATTTCTTCCGGAGTGAGACCGCTCAGCGTCTTGTCGAGGATGGCCGCGAGGGCCTTCGCCGAGACGCCCGACGGGTTTTCGACCGCGAAGTACAGCTTCAGCGTCCCGTCCGGACGTTTCAGCGCCCAGGCATACGCATCCGACTCGCACTGCGGTACCTGGTGAGACTTGTCGAACGGCCGCGATGCGATCTCCGCCGGGACTTCCTGGAACTGGTCCGAGTAGCTCAGGAGCATGTTCGTCCGGTCGGCGGGATCGAACATCGCGAACATGTCGATGATCGACTGGAGCTTCGGGGGATAGGCCATAAACGTGCGATGTGCGACGTGCGACGTGCTACGTGCGATGTGCTACGTGCGATGTGCTACGTGCTACGTGCGGGTGATTGATTACTTTTCGATCGGGACGTTGACGAGATTCCCCCACTCCGTCCAGGACCCATCGTAGTTCCGCACGTTCTCGAAGCCGAGCAGGTACTTCAGTGCGAACCAGGAGTGGCTGCTGCGCTCGCCGATGCGGCAGTAGGCGATGGTCGGCTGATTCGGCTGGAGCTTGTTGTCCTCGCAGTAAAGCTTTCTCAGTTCGTCCGCGGTCTTGAACGTGCCGTCCTCGGGATTGATCGCCTTCGCCCAGGGGATGCTCTTCGCGCCCGGAATGTGGCCGCCGCGGAGGGCGCCCTCGTTGGGGTAGTCGGGCATGTGCATCCGCGTGCCGGCGTATTCCTCGGGGCTGCGGACGTCGACCAGCTGGCCGCGCTTTTCGACGTGAACCATCACCTCGTCGCGGAACGCGCGATGCTGCGTGTCTTCGCGCTCGCCCGCCACATACTGCGTCGCGGGGTAGCCGGGAACGTCGCGCGTGAGCGGACGCCCTTCCTTCTCCCACTTCAGACGGCCGCCGTCCATCACCTTCGCGTTGGTGTGCCCGAACAGCTGGAACACCCAGAACGCGTAGCACGCCCACCAGTTGTTTTTGTCGCCGTAGAAGACGACGGTGGTGTCCTTCGTCGCCCCGATGCGCGACATCAGCTTCTCGAAGCCCTCGCGGGTGATGTAGTCGCGGCGGATCTGGTCGTTGAGGTCAGACGTCCAGTCGACGTGTACCGCGCCGGGAATGTGGCCGGCTGCGTAGAGCAGGGTGTCTTCGTTCGATTCGATGAGCCTCACCGAAGGGTCGTTCAGATGCTGCTGCACCCACTCGGTGCTGACGAGTACTTCGGGACGAACGTAGCCGCGATCCTGGATCTCACTCATATGTCACTTCCTCACAATCCAAGCTTCGATTATGACAAAAGGCCGGCCGCTTGACACTCACGTTGTCTTATGTATGATCGCCACATATGGCGGCAGACAATACTGACGACGCGGTGCTCAAGAAGGGAACGGCTGAGCTGCTGGTGCTGGCGCAGATCGAGGCGCGCGCGCGGCACGGCTACGAGATCGCCCAGCAGATCGCCGCGCGCTCCGGCGGCACCGTGTCGTTCCACGCCGCGTCGTTGTACCCGGTCCTGTATCGATTGGAACGGCGCGGCCTCATCACCGGACGGTGGGTCGAGAAACGCGATCAGCGCCGCCGGCGCTACTACTCGCTGACGCCCAGGGGACGCGCCGTCCTGACCGAGCGCCGGGAGACCTGGCGGGCCTTCATGGACGCCGTTCAAAAGGCCGCGGGGCCGGACTATGCGTGATCTCAAGGCGTTCGTGCAGCAGCGCGTCGCGGCGCTGGCGCTCTCCCCGGAGCATGAGCGGAAGATCGTCGAGGAATGGGGGACGCAGCTCGAAGACGCCTATGAGGCGCTGCGTGCCGGAGGACTGTCGGACGAGGAGGCCTGGCGCGAACTGCAGGCGCAGGTTCCCGACTGGAATGCCCTGAGGGACGAACTGCTCGTCGCCGAGCCCGTCGTGGTCAGGCTGGCGAACTCGCCGCGCATGCCGTTCGACGGCGAGATTCGGCGGTCCATCCTGAGGAGAACTCGAGAGGCGCTCACGACCGGTCTGAGCCGGGACGTGCGCGACGCGTTCCGAACGCTCGTCCGCGAGCGGAGCTTCTCGGCCGCGGTCGTCCTGACGCTGATGATCTGCCTCGGAGCGAATGCCGCGATCTTCACCGTCGTGCACGCGGTGCTGCTCCGTCCCGTCGACGTTCCCGAGCCCGATCGCCTCGTGATGTTCGGCGATGTGTACCCCACCATCACGCCGAACGACATCCTCGCCAACGACGCGCCGTCCTACTTCGACCGGCGCCGCGCGTACACCACGCTCGAAGAGATGGCGATGTTCACCTTCTGGTACGACACGATCGCCATCGAAGGCGTCCCGCAGGAAGTGAGGGGGATGAGGGTGACGCCATCGCTGTTCCGGCTGCTCGGCGTTGCTCCCGCGCTGGGAAGGACGTTCACTGACGGCGAGGACGAGATCGGCGCGGACCGGAGAGTGATCCTCAGTCACGGCCTCTGGCAGCGTCTCTACGGCGGCGATACGTCCGTCGTGGGCAAGACGCTGCGGCTCGGCTGGACGGGTCAGAGCTACACGATCATCGGCGTCATGCCGCCAGGGTTCCAGTTCTTCGATCTGCCGGACGGTCACGCCCGAACGCCGGACGGCGGTGCCCAGTTCTGGATTCCGCTCGCGCTCACGCCCGCGCAGAAGTCCGACGAGGCCCGGACACGCTATGGCTTCTTCCAGATCGGACGGCTGCGCCCTGAAGCCACGCTCGAACAGCTCAGCACCCAGGTCGACGCGCTTCACAGGACGTACATCGACCGTTTTCCGCAGTTCGGCTACGACGACCTGGGAATGTACACCGTGGCCACTCCTCTGGAGGAGGCGCTGACGCGCGACGTCCGGCGCACGCTGTACCTGCTCTGGGGAGGCGCGGCGTTCGTCCTGCTGATCGGCGCATTGAACATCGCCAACCTCGCGCTTGCCCGCGCGAGCACGCGTTCGCGTGAACTGGCCACTCGTCTGGCGCTTGGGGCCGGTCGAGGAGCCATCGCGCGGCAGCTCGTGATCGAAGCGTGCGTGCCAGCCGCGATTGGCGCCGCCGGCGGGATCGTCATCGCGGCGCTCCTCCTCGATGCGCTCGGCGCGCAGGGCCTGGCGCAGTTGCCTCGCGCGGACCGCGTCGGCATGAACGCAGCCGTCATCGGCTATATCGCCGCGGTTGCCGCGTGTGTTGGTCTGTTGATCGGGCTCGTGCCGGCGAGTTCGGCGGGGACAGCCATTCAGGGCGGCCTGCTCGACGGAAGCCGCACGGCGACCGGCGGCCGGAACTCGCGACTCTTTCGCCGGACCATCGTCGTCACGCAGGTGGCGCTCTCGGTCGTGCTGTTGATTGCGGCAACACTGCTCTTCACGAGTTTCCGTAACCTGCTCGGGATCGACGCCGGATTCACGGCCGCACGCGTCACCACCGCGACGATCTTTCCGCCGCCGTCTCGCTATCCGGACGCCGCTTCGGTCGCGGCGTTGTCGAACCGTCTGCTCGAGCGCATCCGCACGATCCCTGGAATCGAAGTCGCCGGAATGACGACGAACATCGCCTTGAGCGGCAACGAGAGCCCGTCGACCGTCTCCACGGTCGAAACTCCTCCGCCAGGCGAGCCTGCGATCATCCCGTCGGTGGTCGGGATCACTCCCGGCTATTTCGAGGCCATGGCCACGCCGCTGGTCCGCGGCCGCTACTTCACCGACGCCGATCGTGCCGGCACACAGCGTGTCGCCATCGTGGACGAACGGCTGGCGGCCCGACTCTGGCCTGGCGGCGATCCACTCGGCGGGCGCATCTACCGCGGCGATACCGGTCCGTTCACGGTCGTGGGCGTCGTCCGCACGGTCCGCTACGAAGGGCTGGCGAGCGTGAAGGATCCGATCGGCACCGCGTACTTCCCGCACACGCAGGCGCCGCCGCTCGGACGCCTCCGCTGGATCGTAGTCAAGGCGGCCGCCGATCCGTCAGCCGTCATGGGAGCCATACGTTCGGCTGCTCTCGAGATCGATCGCGACTTGCCGCTGTCTGACGTCCAGACGATGAGCGAGCGGAAGGCCGGATCGCTCGTGCGGCAGAACCTGGCGATGAATGTCGCCGCGCTCTTTGCAGGGGTGGCCCTTCTGCTGTCGATGCTCGGCATCTACGGCGTCCTGGCGAACGTCGTTGCGGCCCGGACCCGCGAATTCGGGATCCGCATGGCGCTTGGCAGCAGTGTTGGAGGCGTCTTCCGGCTGGTGATCGGGGAAGGGCTGATGCTGATCGGAATCGGCGTGGGGCTGGGCGTCGCCGGCGCCCTCGTGATCGCGCGGGCCCTTCAGTCGCAACTCTTTGGCGTGCAGCCGACCGATCCTGTCATCTTCGGCGCCGTGGCGGCTGTGACTGGCGCGATTGCCCTGGCGGCGTGCGTCGCGCCGGCGAGACGGGCGACCAGGGTCGACCCGGTCGCCGTCCTCTCAGCGCAGTAGCGGGGCCCGCACCGCGCCCATCGACTCGCTTCGCTCGCTCAGGGCAGGGACCGCGGTTACGCGAACGCCGCTCCCACCATGATCCGGCGGATCCGCAGCCACGGCGATCCGTGCGAGATGCTGTTGGTCTGCGTCGGCTGCCCCTTGGCGTCGCCGCCGGTGCCGTGCATCTGCCAGTGCTCCTTGCCGCTGATCGCGTCGAGGTTGCCCCAGAAGTCGGTCGTGATGGCGTTGTAGGTGACGTTGGTCACCATGCGCGTCTTCTTGCCGTTCTTGATCTCCCAGAACGCGTCGCCGCCGAACTGGCCGTTGTAGCGCTGCTGGTCGATCGAGTAGCTGCCGCGGCCGTCGATGAGGACGCCGTCCTTGGTGTCGGCGATCATCTCCTCGGGCGTCGGCGATCCTGGAGGCCCGGCCTCGACGTGGACGTTCGGCATGCGCAGGAACGGGTAGTCGCGCCACGAGTTCGCGGCCGTGCAGCCGCGGCTCTCCTTCTCGCCGATGAAATGCGCCGACTCGCGGTTCGTCTGCAGGCCCACGAGGATCCCTTCGCGTACGATCGGCCACTCCTGCGTCTTCACGCCGTCGTCGTCGTAGCCGATCGTGGCCACGCCGCCGGGGATCGTACGGTCCGCGGTGACGTTGAACAGCTTCGATCCGTATTTGAGCTTGCCGAGGTCCGACACCTTCACGAAGCTGGTGCCGGCGTAGTTCGCCTCGTAGCCCATGATGCGATCGAGTTCGGTGGCGTGTGCGACGATCTCGTGAATCGTCAGCATCGCGTGCGACGGCGTGAGGATCAGGTCCTTCATCCCCATGTCGACCGGCTTCGCGGTGCAGTATTCGACTGCCTCGGCGGCAATCCTCTCGGCGTTCTCCACCAACCCTGCGGCTTCTGCGACCTCCCAGCCGCCGGTCTTCGGTTCGCCGACATACCGCCGCGAGCGGGTCTCCCCGTTCTTGCGGGCGGTGACCGTGAAGCTCGGGGTCGTCGTGTAGATCTCCTGCTCGATATAGGAGCCCTCGCTCGAGGCGAAGTACTTCCACTCGTGTTCGAGCGAGATGTTCGCGCTCACGTTGACGACTTCCTTGTTCGCCGCCGCGATGTCGACGACTTTCTGCACCAGCCCCTGCTTCTCGGTCTGCGGGATCTTCGAGGGATCCTTGACCATCGGCGTCACCCAGTAGTCGGTGTAGGCGGGAACGGGGGCGAGCCTCACGTCGACCTTCTTGGCGATCGCGCCCGCCTTGGCCACCTCGGTCGCCAGGGTGGTGATACGGCGGATCTCGTCCTCGGTGACGATCGGGCTGCTCGCGAAGCCCCAGACGCCGCTGTGGATCACGCGCACGCCGAATCCGGCGGCCTGGTTCGCGCCCGCGCCCTCGCCGGCATTGGCGAATCCGCCGCGTCCGCCTCCACGCCCGCCGCGGCCTCCGCCGCGCCCCCCGCGTCCGCCGCCGAAGCCGAGTTCGTCCTCACCGCGGTTGCCGCCTGAGGCGTTCACGCCGCTGTTGGTGCGCCGGGTGAACCGGATATCGGCGTACGTGCATCCCAGCCGCTTCGCCTCGGTGAGTGCGACGTCGGAGAGACCCTTGAACTTCGATTCGAGAACGCGTCCCTTTGGCGACTGCGCCAGCAGATCGGCGATGGCATCGCTCGCGGTGAGTGCGACGCCCGACATCGCGACGGTCTTGACGAAATCTCTACGATGCATGCTGAACCTCGAAAGAATTAGACAGCCGGCGACACTGACGTCATCAGGAAGTCTTCGATGCGGACGGGCGGAATCAGCGCGATGTTGCCGCCGTCGTACGACTCGCCCATGTGCATCGGCACGGAGCGCCCAATCGCGGTGACGTTGTTGTAGCCGACGATTGGCGACATGTTCCAGCGGAAGTTCTGCACCGGACCGACGATCTCGCCGTTTTCGATCAGGAACAGGCCGTCACGGGTCATGCCCGTGTTCAGCAGCGTTTCGCTGTCGACGCCGCGGATGTACCAGAAGAACGTCACGAGCAGTCCACGCCGCGTGGTCTTGACGATGTCGTCAATCGACAGGTCGGAGCCTTCCATCACCAGGCTGTTGTTGACCCCCGCCGGTGTGGGCTGCTTCTTTGCGCGCCGGGCGTACGCGGCGCTGTAGTTCAGGTTCTTCAGCACGCCTTTCTCGACCCAGGTGACGTCGCCGAGCGGCGTGCCGTCGTTGGCGATCGGGTTCTGCCGGAGGATCGGGTTGCCGATGTCGCTCCTGAGCGTGACCGCGTCGCTGAAGACCTTTTCGCCGATCCGGTTGGTGCCCAGCTCTTTGCCCGTGAAGTAGTTGCGGTTGACCGGGCTTTCCGCCGACTGGGCGTTGAAGAGCCCGGTCATGAGCGACAGGAACCTCGCGTTTGCCCGGGGCTCGAGGATGACGGTATAACGGCCGGGCTCGAGCGCTTTGGCGTTCCGGCTCTTGACGGCCTTGTCGGAGGCAACGCGGGTCAGCTCTTCCGCATCGATCACGCTCGGATCCTTGATGCCGAACGTTCCGGCCCATCCGGATCCGGTGCCGTCGTTCGTGCGGCAGGTCAGGATGAAGCTGGTTTCCGCCACCTGGTAATAGGCAAAAAGGCCCTTCGAATTGGCGGTGCAGGACGTCTGATGGGTCTTGGGAATGTAGCCGGACCCGACCGTGCCCATCTTGTCGGAGATGTCGATGCTTTGACGCGCCAGTTTCGCCCGTTCGGCCGGCCCGAAGTTGACGCCGGCCGGAAGGGCTGCATCCACCGGCACGTACTGCTGCGGCCCGAGCAGCGGTTGAAGGTTCTGGTTCTCACGCGCCTTCTCGGCGGCGGCGGTTGCCTCCTTCACCATCTGCTGCAGCGACGCATCGTCGAATTGACGGGTGCTTGCACTTCCGGACCGGTTGCCCTGGTAGACCGTGACCGAGACCTGGCGGTCGTACTGGACCATGTTGGCCGTGATGGTCGAATTGGCGAACCGGGTCGCGGAGCGTTCCCCTCCCCTGAAGTCGACCTCGGCGCCGGTCGCGGCCGACGCCATGTTGAGGATCTTGTCCGTGATGGCTTTCACTTCTTCGCGTGAGTACATAGGCGTGGAGGCTACTACGGGCTCAGCCGTCTAGACAATACTGGTCCCCTTTGCGGCACCTGGTTTGCGATCGTCGAGCAGCATTATGGCGAGGAAAACAGGTGAGTTGCCCGGGAAGGCCGGTGCGAAGTCGCTCGCGAAGAAGCTGGACAGCAGCCGTCACGGCTACGAACAGCAACCCGCGGCGAGCAAGACACCCGGCGCCTTTGGCAAGGAAGAGGAGCGGGTGAGGGCCCACGAGTCCGCCAGCGGCTCCACCCGGGAAGGCAAGGCAAACACGTTGAGCAAGATGCGCAGGAGTTAATGGCAGCCGCAGCGGCCGCCCTGCGCGCCGCACATCGGCGCCGGCATCGCACAGGCATCGGCCGGTGAGGCGCTGGCGCCGACCATCCCCAGCCGCGAGAGCATCTTCTGCAGGTTCTCGCTTCCGCAGGCCGGGCAGACCGGCTTTCTCTCCGCCGTCACAAAGCTCTCGAACGGCCGCTCACACTCGCGACACTGATACTCGAACAGGGGCATGACACCAATCGTACCGTAGGGCGCCCCTTTACGGCGCCATTGCGGCACGGCATCAAGCCGCGCCCAACTTTTACGTGGCCCCATGTCGGCGCGCCTGAGAGATAATCCGCCGCACAGGAGGGACCACCGGAATGAGACTGCGTCCCGCGGCAGCCGCCGCGATCACTGGATCCATCATCGCTCTCGCCTTGCTCCCCGGAAGCGCCCAGCAGGGGCCCGCGCCAGCACCGGCCTTTCAATCTCCCGCCAGTGTGATCGACACGCTCCAATGGCGAAGCGTCGGCCCCGATCGCGGCGGACGTTCAATCGCCGTGAGCGGCGTGAAAGGGAGACCTGACGAGGCCTACTTCGGCGCCGTCGGGGGCGGACTCTGGAAGACGACGGACGGCGGCGAGAACTGGATGCCGGTCACCGACGGCCAGATCAAGAGCGCGTCGGTGGGCGCCGTTGCGGTCTCCGAGTCCAATCCTGACGTCGTGTTCATCGGGATGGGGGAGGCCTGCATCCGCGGCAACATCATGCCGGGCGACGGCGTCTACAAGTCCACCGACGCCGGCAAGACCTGGACGCACGTCGGCTTCTCCGAGTCGCAGGCGATCTCGAAGATCCGCATCCATCCCAGGAATCCCGACATCGTCTACGTGGCTTCCTTCGGCAAATACGGCGCGCCCAGCGAGGAACGCGGCGTCTTCAAGAGCACCGACGGCGGGAAGACCTGGAAGAAGACGCTGTTCCGGGACAGCAAGACCGGAGCAGTGGACCTCTCGATCGACGCGAAGAACCCGAACGTGATCTACGCCGCCCTGTGGGAGGCGTATCGGGTCGAGTACCAGATGTCGAGCGGCGGACCCGGCAGCGGCCTCTTCAAGTCGAACGATGGCGGGGAGACGTGGACCGAGCTGACGCGGAATCCCGGCCTCCCGTCCGGCGTCGTCGGCAAGATCGGCGTGTCCGTGTCGCCCGCGGACCCGAACCGCGTCTACGCGCTCATCGAGAACGAGAAGGGCGGACTTTTCAGCTCGGACGACGCCGGAAAGACGTGGACGCTCGTCAACGACAACCGCAACATCCGCCAGCGTGCGTTCTACTACACGCACGTGGCCGCGGATCCGGTTGCGAAAGACACGGTCTACATGCTGAACGTCAGCGCCTATCGATCCACCGACGGCGGCAACACCATGGAGAACTTCGGTCAGGGCACGCACAGCGATCATCACGACCTCTGGATCGATCCTGACAACCCGAAGCACCTGGTGATCGGCAACGACGGCGGCGGCGCGATTTCGACGACAGGGGGGCAGCCGTGGACGGCGCAGGACTATCCGACGGCGCAGTACTACCACGTCGCCAACACGGCGCACGTTCCGTATCACCTCTGCGGGGCGCAGCAGGACGGCAGCACCGTCTGCATCTCGAGCACCGCCGTGTCACCGGTCGGATTGCAGATCGAAGCTGCACGCGAAGCCGCTCGCGGACGCGGTGCGGTTGAAGCCGCCGGAGGCGGAAGGGGCGGACGAGGCGGTGGCGGGCGCGGCCGCGGTGGGGCGCCCGAGATGTACAGCGCCGGCGGATCCGAGAACGGCACGATCGCACCGGACCCGAAAGACACCGACGTCATCTTCGCGGGCGGCAACAACGGAACGTTCCTCACGCGGCTCAACCGCAAGACCGACGAGCGGCGCGAGGTCAATCCGTATCCGCGGATCTTCTCGGGGGAGCCGTCGAGCGCGGTCAAGGAACGCTGGCAGTGGAGCACGCCCCTGATCTTCTCCCCCGTGGATCCCAACGTGCTCTACACCTCCTCACAGCACGTGTGGAAGACGACGACGCAGGGGCAGACGTGGTTGCGCATCAGCGGCGACCTGACCCGCCACGATCCAAAAACGATGGGCCCGTCGGGCGGACCGATCACCGGCGACATGAACGGTCCGGAGATCTACGGCGTCGTCTTCGCGCTCGGTCCCGGAAAGACCGACGTGAACATTCTCTGGGCCGGCTCGGACGACGGGCTCGTGCACGTGACCCGCGATGGCGGCAATACGTGGACGAATGTCACACCGAAGGAGATGCCGGAGTTCGGGCGCGTCAGCCAGATCGACGCGTCACGCTTCGACGCGGGGACCGCGTATATCTCTGTCCGCAAGCCGCTGCTCGACGACCTCAGGCCGTACATCTTCCGAACGCACGACTTCGGCAGGACCTGGACGAAGGTCGTCAACGGTCTCGGCCCGACCGACTACGTCCACGTCGTCAGGGAGGATCGGAAGCGGAAGGGGATGCTATATGCCGGTACGCAGCACGGCTTCTATGTGTCGTTCGATGACGGCGACAGCTGGAGGCCGCTCTCGCTGAACCTGCCGGACGTGCCGGTCTCCGACGCATGGCTCGAGGACGACTCGATCGCGATCAGCACGCACGGCCGGAGCTTCTACGTGCTCGACAACCTCTCGGTGCTGCGCCAGTCCGACGAGGCGGGCAGGGCTGAGGGCGCCTACCTGTTCGAGCCCGCCGACGCGATCAGGGGCGCGGGCGGCGCAACGTTCGCATATCTTCTAGAGAAGCCGGCGCAGAAGCTGACGCTCGACGTACTCGACGGCGCCGGCCAGGTGATCTTCACGGCGGTCGGCGCACCACCTCCCCAGCGCGGAGCCGGCGGCAGAGGACGAGGACAGGCCGAAGGCCGCGGCCAGGGCCGCGGGCGGGGCGGTCCACCGGCGGCATCGCTTCAGCCGGGCATCAATCGCGTCAACTGGAATCTGGCGTATCCGGGAGCGACGACCTTCGAAGGGATGATCCTGTGGGGCGCGAGCACGAACGGTCCTGCCGCAATCCCCGGTCAATACCAGGTACGGCTGACGGTGGATGGCGCCGTGATGACGCAGCCGCTGACGATCCGGCGGCATCCGTTACGGTCGGCGACCGATGCCGATCTCGAGGAGCAGTTCGATCTCGCGATCCGGATCCGCGACAAGGTGAGCGAGGCGAACAACGCGGTGATCGAGATCCGGAAGATCAAGGAAGAGGTCGCATCCCGCACGGAAAAATCGTCGGACGCCGGGCTGAAAGCCGCAGGCGAGCGCCTCGTCACGAATCTGACCGCGGTCGAAGAGGAAATCTACCAGACGCGCAATCAGAGCGGACAGGATCCGTTGAACTTCCCCATCAAGATCAACAATCGGATCGCGTCGCTCAATCGCGTCGTGAACAACGGCGACGGCAAGCCGATCGGAAACGCGTACGAGATCTTCAAGGACGTGTCGGCGGAACTGAAGGTGCAGACCGATCGCCTGCAGCAGGTCCTCGCGACGGACCTCGCCGCGTTCAACGCGGAGGCCAAGAAGGCCGGACTCGAGCCAGTCGTGGGCCGTCGCTGATCGGCCGTCGTCGCTCGTCCCGGTACAACCGCCGTCACGCTGCATTCGCGACACTTAGCAGAAGGAAGGGAGAGGACAATAGGACGCATTTGTTCGCGACGCACCTGCTGAAGCCGATCCTCGAATCTGCCGCCTGAACACCGGCATGCAGCCGAAGCGCGGCCTGAGCGATTATGAGGGCCGCCGCGGCTGCTGCCGAGGCATTAGTTGAGACGCGTATCAAAATAGATGATCTCCGAACAAGAGCTGCGCTTGATCGCTCGGGCACGCCTGAAAGACGCCCAAGTGCTTCTTCGGGCGAAGCGTTTCGACGGTGCGTACTATCTCGGTGGCTACGCGGTCGAGATTGGCTTGAAGGCACCGAATCTGTCGTACGCTGAAGTGGACAGGTTTCCCGGACGCCTCGTCGGAGTTCCAGGGTCTTCAGTCTTTGAAGACCCACGATCTTGAGATTTTGCTACGGCTGTCCGGCGTGGAAGCCAGAGTCAAGGGACGGCGCCTTGCGGAGTGGTCTGCGGTGCTGAATTGGAATCCCGAGAAACGTTATCAGCCGGTGGGTAAGCTGACGCCGCAGCAGGCTGCGGATATGGTCATCTCCGCACGACGGCTGTTGGAGATCCTGTGATCACGAATTCCGCCCTCCGCAAGGCGATGCGCGTCATCGCTGCAAAGAAGGGCGCCTTAACTCTTTTTGCGAAGATCCGGCGTGCCGATGCTCCGGGGACCTGGGATTTGGTTGTATCCGCCCCTTGGCTGGAGGCCGGCAAACTGAAGGCTACAAGTGAGCTCGTCGAGCTGCTCTCGGACTCGCTTGGTGAAGACTCACTTCACGAGTTCTCACGCATTCAGACCGTGGGTGCAGACCACCCAACTGTCAAGTTCATCCTGGACAACCTGTCCGAGGAAGATGGCGAGCGACGTGTGCAGAGTACGGATCTCTTCGGGCTGCAGATAGAAGAAGCGGTTATATTTCGCGCGAAGAGACCTGAGGCGATTGGTGTGTCCAACAAGCGAATGGAACCGACCCGCCGCTGATAGTGACGCCGCGCGGCTCATTCGCGACGTGAGTTCCGATGTCACCGACCGTCTCGCTCGACCGCTTCCCCGTGCTTCTGCTCGACATGACGCCTGAGCGTTCGGCAAAACTGAAGACGCATCTGGAACGCTATGAATCGCAGGAATCCTGGCGACTCGCGAATGGCCACAATGGTGGGCGTGGGAACTGGAGTTGAGCGCGCATCTTCTGAAACGCATGGAGGATCGCGCCTTCAGCGAGGTTGACCTGCGACGGATGATGGAGTACGCGAGCGGTCATCGTGAAGACGTCCTCGAAGGACGATTCGTCGTCGATGCCAGCCATAGCGGCTGGCTTTGGGAAATCATTGTGGAACCCGACGAAGTGCGCCAGCTCCTCGTGGTGATTACGGCATATCCTGTAGACCGAGCAGCACCATGAAAGACCCTTACCTCGAAGTCACGTTTCGGCATGGCCGGCCGATCGCGGCGTACTACTACCTTCCGCGCGACGCGAATCAGAAGAGTGTCCGAACCCGAAGGGTCGAGCCCGGGTTGGTCATCGACTTCACCGCCGAAGGCCAGGCGATCGGCATCGAGATCACGGCACCGGCCCGGGTGTCGCTCTCGGCATTGAACGCCGTCCTCGAGGAACTCGGCCAGGCTCCGGCCAGTGAGGCCGACCTCGCGCCAGTCCTCGCGGCGTGAACAGCGACCGCCGTCGGAGCCGACCCGGACGGCGGTCATACCCTGGAACCCACCATCGAGAACCTCTGCGCCCACTGCGGTGACAGCTGCTGCTATCAGCCGGTTGCCACGACTTCAGGGTAGTAAGAACCCTAACTGCCGCTGCGAAGCAGGGCGACCGCGGTCGGCTACGCCTTGGCGACCGCGACGGCTGCCGGCCGCAGCACGTCCTCGCCGATCCGGTACCCGGGACGGACCGTGCCGACGATGATGCCGTCCTGCTCGGGTGAGCTGGCCGGCACGGTGCTGATCGCGTCGTGCAGTTGCGGATCGAACGGCTGGCCGTCCGCGTCGATGCGGGTGACGCCGAACCCTTCGAGCTTCGTCATGAACTGACGACGCACCATCTCGACACCCTGGACGAGCGCGTCGTTCGAGCCGCCCTGCCGCGCAGAGTCGAGGGCGCGATCGAGATTGTCGACCACCTCGAGCAGGTCGGCCAGGATCTCGCGCCGCGAGCGTTCGATGTCCTTCGAGATTTCACGGCGAAGGCGAAGGCGCGCCTCTTCGAACTCGCTCGCCGCGGCGCGGTACTTCGACAGATATTCCTGGATCTGCCGGTCCTTCTCGGCGATCGTCTGTTCCAGTTCTTCGACGTAGGTCGGCTTGCCGCTTCCGCGCGTATCCTCACGCGTCTCGCTGTCGGCGTCCTGATTGGCCCACCAGCGGCGATCGACCACCTTGATCGGGATCTCTTCTTTCTTTTCTGGCATCACTCTCAGCGACCCGTACATACGAGAACGCAGCCCCGAAAGGAGCTGCGTCCTGAATATTCTATCGATTCCATCCCCGGACCCCGCACCCCGGACCCCGGACCCCGGACTACGGTCTGTTCGCGAACTCGAACGCGAGCTTGCCGTCGGCCAGGCTGATGGTCACGGTGCCGCCGTTCTCCAGCCGGCCGAACAGGATCTCGTCGGTCAGCGGGTCCCGCACTTCCGTCTGGATCACCCGTGCCAGCGGCCGGGCGCCATAAACCGGATCGTAGCCCTTCTCTGCGAGCCACTGCCGGGCCTCGGGCTGCAGCGTGATCGCGACCCGCCGCTCGGCCAGCTGCGCCTCGAGCTGCAGGATGAACTTCTCGACGATCGTCTCCATGACCGCGGGTTCCAGCGGTCCGAACGTCACGATGGCGTCGAGGCGGTTCCGGAACTCCGGACTGAACACCTTCTCGATCGCCTGCTTCGACCGCTGCTGCGCCTGCTTCTGCCGCGTATCGGCGGCACGCGCCGAACCGCCCGTTTCGAAGAAGCCGATGCTGCTGGCGCTCAGCTCGCGCGAGCCGGCGTTCGACGTCATGATCAACACCACCTGCCGGAAGTCCGCCTTGCGGCCGTTGTTGTCCGTCAGGGTCGCGTGATCCATCACCTGGAGCAGGATGTTGAAGATGTCGGGATGCGCCTTCTCGATTTCGTCGAGGAGCAGCACCGCGTACGGATGCTGCCGGATCGCATCGACGAGCAGTCCGCCCTGTTCGAACCCGACGTATCCCGGCGGAGCGCCGATCAGGCGCGCCACGGCGTGCTTCTCCATGTACTCGCTCATGTCGTAGCGGAGAAACTCGTTGCCGAGATGCAGGGCGAGCTGCTTTGCCAGCTCCGTCTTGCCGACGCCGGTCGGCCCGGTGAACAGGAAGCACCCGGCCGGCCGGTCCGGCTGTCCGAGTCCGGCGCGCGAGCGCTTGATCGCCCGCGCCACCGTCTGCACGGCTTCGTCCTGACCGAAGACGACGCGCCGGAGCGACTCCTCGATCGTCTTCAGCCGGTCCTTGTCGGATGCGGACGCCTGCTTCGCGGGGATGCGTGCCATGCGCGCGACGACCGCCTCGATGTGGTCGGGCGTGATCTCGTCGAACGGGATGTCCTCCGCGCTCGCGTCGATCGTGGCGACGCCACCGCCTTCCGCCTGTGCCGCTTCCTCCTGTTTCGCGCGCGCCTCCGCCCGCGAGAGCCGCATACGGGCGCCGGCTTCGTCGAGCACGTCGATCGCGCTGTCGGGCAGCTTGTAGTCGCGAAGGTGACGCGCGGCGAGCTTCGCCGCCGCTTCAACGGCGTCGTCGGTGTAGCGCACGCGGTGGTGCGCTTCGTACCGCGAGCGCAGCCCCTGCAGGATCTTCACCGTTTCTGGGAGCGACGGCTCGTCGACGGTGATCTTCTGGAGCCGCCGCGCCAGCGCGCGATCCTTCTCGATGTGCTTGAACTCGTCGTGCGTCGTCGAGCCGACCAGGCGCAGCTGTCCCGTGGTGAGGATCGGCTTGATCATCGTCGCGAGGTCCATCGTGCCGCCGGTGGTCGCGCCGGCGCCGACCGTGGAGTGGATCTCGTCGATGAAGAGAATCGGCATCGGGCGCTTCGAGAGCGCCGCGATCACCGCCTTGAACCGTTCCTCGAAGTCGCCGCGGAAGCGGGTGCCTGCGAGCAGCGCGGCGGTGTCGAGTGAAAACACTTCCGCCCCTTCGAGCAGTTCGGGGACGTCGTCCTCGAGCAGCCGGGCCGCCAGGCCTTCGGCGAGCGCCGTCTTGCCGACGCCGGCATCGCCGACGAAGACAGGATTGTTTTTGCGCCGGCGGCACAGGATCTCCATCGTCCGCTGCAGCTCGTCGACGCGGCCGATCAGCGGATCGAGTTCGCCGGCGCGCGCGCGAGCGGTGAGATTCGTCGCGTAGGCGCTGAGCGGATCCCGAGACGTGCCGGAACCGCGCTCGCCGATCCCGGCTTCCGCTTCCTCCGAATCATCCGAGGAGCCCGGCGCCGAGTGCGCGGGGGGCACCTTGCTGATGCCGTGAGTGATGTACTCGAGCACGTCGAGGCGCGTCACGCCCTGAGCCGCGAGCAACTGCGCCGCATAGGACTTGTTCTGCTGGAGCGTCGCGGCGAGCACGTCGCCCGACTGCACCTCCTGTCGGCCTGCGCTCTGCACGTGCAGGACGGCGGTCTGAAGAACGCGCCGGAAGGCGAGCGTCTGTTCAGGTTCTCTCTGCTGTCCGCGGGAGTACTGTTCGACCGACTCGTTGAGGTACTTGTCGAGGTCCTTGCGAAGCTGCGGCAGGTCCGCGCCGCACGCGGCGAGGATCCGCTCCCCATCGAGATCGTGCGCGAGCGCGTACAGCAGGTGCTCGAGCGTGAGGTGAGCATGCCTCCGCGAAGTGGCCTCTCTGTAGGCAACGGTGAGAACGATCTCGAGGGCTGCGCTGAACATGAATTCCGTGTTTCTTCCGTGTTTCCGCTGTGTCTCTTCAGTGGCTTCCGTGTTTCTTCTGTGTTTCTTCTGTGGCCTTACTCAGGTTCCATTGCGGCCTTCAATGGAAACCCGTGTTCTCTGGCCGTCGTCACCACGGTCTCGACTTTCGTCTCCGCGATTTCGTGCGGATACACGCCGCAGAGTCCTTTGCCCTGCGTGTGCACCAGCATCATGATGCGGTACGCTTCGGCGGGTTGCTTGTTGAAGATCGTCTCGAGCACCTCGATGACGAAATCCATGGTGGTGTAATCGTCATTGAGGAGGAACACCTTATAGAGTTCCGGCCGTTTGGTCTCCTGTTTCGTTCGCTCGAGAACTTCTCCGCCCGTCCGCCGGTCCGTCTCACCCATCTCTCTGAGCCGATTCTACCAACCCCCGCGGTGTAAGATGCGGCTCCATGAGAAAGAACGCCATCCGGCTTGCGACGGTTGCGGGCTTCGCGCTGCTGACCGTTACGACGCCGGCCCAGGGGCCGCAGGTCCCGCGAGTAGAGAAGGTGATCCATGCTGGTCGGCTCATCGATGGCACGTCCACGGCCGTCCGGGAGCGAGTGTCGATCCTGATCAACGGCGAGCGTATCGTCGAGGTGCAGGAGGGATTCGCCAGGCCTGCCGGAGCGCAGGTGATCGATCTCTCCCGGTCGACCGTGATGCCCGGCCTGATCGACTCCCATACCCACATCACCAGTGAACTGGGGCCGAACGCCCTGATCGAGGCGGTCACGCGGGGCGCCGTCGATGCCGCGGTGCGATCGACGGTGTATGCGAGGCGGACGCTCGACGCAGGCTTCACGACGATCCGGAACCTGGGAGCGGAGGGCGGGGCCGACGTGGCGCTCAAGCGGGCGATCAACGAAGGGGTCCTGCCAGGTCCGCGCATCTGGACCGCGCGCAGCACGTTGAGCATCACCGGCGGACACGGTGACCAGGGCGGCCTCAGGCACGATCTCACCGCGGCGCCCACGTTCGCCGACGGCATCGTCGACTCGCCCGCGGAGGCGGCGAAGGCCGTCCGCTATCAGCACAAGTACGGCGCCGACCTCATCAAGTTCACGGCAACCGGCGGCGTGCTCTCGATCAACGATTCCGGTGACGCGCAGCAGTTCTCCGACGAAGAAATGCGGACGATCGTCGAGACGGCACATCTGCTCGGCCTCAAGGTCGCCGCCCACGCACACGGCAAGCGCGGGATGGAAGCCGCGATCCGCGCTGGCGTCGACTCCATCGAGCACGGGACCTACCTCGACGATGAGACGATCGCGTTGTTCCGGAAACACGATACCTACTACGTGCCGACCGTGCTCGCGGGGAAGACCGTCGAGGAGATGGCAAAAAAGCCCGGCGCGCTCCACCCGAGCGTACGTGAGAAGGCGGCACGTATTGGTCCTCTGATCCAGTCGGCGTTCGGCCGCGCGTGGAAGGGGGGCGTCAAGATCGCGTTCGGCACCGACTCGGGTGTGTCGGCGCACGGCGAGAATGCGCGGGAGTTCGGCTACATGGTCGAGGCCGGGATGCCGGCGATCGAAGCGATCCTCTCGGCGACCCGCAACGCCGCGGATCTGCTCGGTGCGGCCGAGCACGTCGGATCGATCCAGAAGGGCCGCTATGCCGACATCATTGCGGTCGATGGCGATCCGTTGGCGAACATCGAGGAGATGCGCCGGGTCCGGTTCGTGATGAAAGGTGGAGTCGTGCACAAGGGAGGGCAGGCTCCCGCGTCGGGTACCGCGCAGTGACGAAGCCGCTTGCCACAGGCCTCGACTACGTCGATCTGCTCTTCCTCGGACGCACCGACATCATCGCCACCGCGATCCTGCGCAACAGCGGCGGCGTCGCCCTGATCGATCCCGGACCATCGACCACCATCGAGACGCTGCGCGCGGCGCTCGGGCAGAAGGGGATCGAGATCACGGAGGTGCGTCAGTTGCTGCTGACGCACATCCATCTCGACCACGCCGGGGCATCCGGCACTCTCGTGAAGGAGAACCCGTCGATCGAGGTGTTCGTCCACGAGCGGGGGGCGCCGCACATGGCCGATCCCGCGAAACTGCTCGCAAGCGCGACGCGCCTCTACGGTGAGGAGGACATGCAGCGGCTGTGGGGCGAGTTCCTGCCCGTTCCGGCCGCCAACCTGCGGCCGTTGAAGGGAGGCGAGACCATCGTTGCCGGCGGACGAGAGCTGGAAGTCGCCTACACCCCCGGTCACGCGTCGCATCACGTGAGCTACTTCGATCGTGCCAGCCGGGTGGCGTTCGTGGGCGACACCGCGGGCATCCGGCGGGGCGAAGGCCGATATGTACTTCCGCCCACACCTCCGCCGGACATCGATCTCGAGGTCTGGCGTGAGAGTGAAGCCAGGATCCTCGCGTGGGATCCTGACACGCTCTTCATGACGCATTTCGGTCCGTTCCACGGCGCCCGGCTGCAGTTCCAGCAGCTGTGGAACAACATCGAGGCGTGGAACCGCATCGTCACGCGGCTGATCGCCGATACGAGCCTGAGCGAGGAGCAGCGGGAGCAGAAGTTTGTCGAAGAGGCGACGCGGGATCTGCGCCGCGCGGTCGGCGATCAGGAAGCCGAGCAGTACGGCCGCGCGGGTCGCCTCGATTACTCGTGGCAGGGGCTCGCGCGGTACTGGCGCAAGCGCGGGGGATGGTAAATGGCAAATGGGCTTTACCATTTCCCATCTACCATTTTCCATCTCACCGCAGGTCCTCCCGAATCAGATCCGTGTTGATCGCGAACGCCGCTTCCGCTCCTTCTGACGCCGCGACGACGACCCACTGGACGGCGCGCGAGGCATCACCGGCGACGTATAGGCCGGGGAGGTGGGTCGTTTCGTACTTGCCCGTACGCACCGTTCCCTTCTCGTTGAATTCGCATCCGAGACGGATCGCGAGCGCGGACTGCTGATACTGTCCCGTGGTGAAGAACAACGCTCGACGTGCGGCGGGCGGGCCGTCGGCAAAGACGACGCGCTCGAGGACGCCGTCCTGGCCTTCGAGCCGCAGCACCTTCTCCTCGCGGATCACGATGCCGTTGCGTGTCAGCCGCTCGATCCTGCCGGCGTCGATCCCGGACGGACCGTCCGTGCACAGGAGGATGTCGCGCGACCAGGCGGTGAGTTCGAGCGAGAGGCCGTATCCCTTCTCCCCCTTTCCATACACCGCCATCGGCTGATCGCGGACCTCCCAGCCGTCGCAGTACGGACAGTGGAAGACGCTGCGCCCGTAGAGCGCCCGCATCCCTTCGATCTCGGGCAGGTTGTCGCGGACGCCCGTGGCGATCAGGAGCTTGCGCGACCGCACCACTTCGCCGATCTCGAGCGTCGTCTCGAACAGGCCGTGCTCGATGCAGCGCGCGTCGGTGACCGTCACGTCCCGCAGTTCGACCGTGGTGTACGGCGCCAGTTGTTCACGTGCGAGCCGAAGGAACTCGAGCGGCGGCATGCCGTCCCGGGTCAGGAACGCGTGCATGGCCTGCGACGCTTCATTGCGGGGGTGGCCGTTGTCACACACGAGGACCGTGCGGCGGCAACGTCCGAGGACGAGTGCGGCGCTCAGACCCGCCGGGCCCGCGCCGACAATGACGACGTCATACATGCGGACGGATGATGTCCTGGAAGCGTGGATCGTCGCGAAGCGATTCGAGATCGATATCACGCCCCGCCCGGGCCGGCGTCAACTGCGGCTGCGCTTTCACGACGCGGGCGAGCGCCTCGAGGGCCCGGTCCTTCTCCCCCTGCATGGCGAGCACCGTCGCGATGTAATAGCGCGTCGCGGGATCGTCGGCGCCGCGCGCCACACGCGCGTCGAACGACTTCAAGGCCCGTCTGAAATGCCGGTTCGCATCGTCGATCTGGCCCATTCGCAGGTAGGCGGCTCCAACCTTGACGTTGATCTCGATGTTGGTGCGTTCGCGCAGCGCGTGATCGGTGGAGTTGATGAACGCCAGCTCGCGTTCGTACTCCTTCAGCGCGCCCTCGTAATCGCCGCGCAGGTACTGGATGTAGCCGAGGCGCGCATGCGCGCCCACGATCTGCAGGCCGGCGTTGCCCGAGATGAACTGTTCCTGGAGGTCCACCGCCTGGCGGCTGATCTCTTCCGCGCGTTCCAGGTTGCCTTCCCACGCGAGCAGCAGGCTGAGCTGAAGGTAGGAGTAGCCGGCCTGCGGGTTCAATTCGATGGCGCGCTCGAACTCCGGGATCGCGCCGGTGAAGTTCCCCTTGCCCACCCAGAGCGCGCGAGCCAGCGACTGATGGGCCTGCCCGTTGTCGGGCTCGAGCTCGATGCCCTTGCGGATTTCCTCGATCCCTTCGTCGACCCGTCCGAGATTCATGAGCCCGTTTCCGATCGCCACGTGCGCGTCGGCGAGTTCGGGATCGATCGCGAGCGCCCGCCGGCCAAGCTCGATGGCCTTGTGGATCATGTCGGGCATGCTCATGAACGCGCCCTTCAACCCATAGGTGAGCGCGAGGGCGGTCCAGGCCTTCGCATACTCCGGATCGTGCCGCACGGCGGTCTCGAACGCGGAGATGGCGCGTTCCAGCGACTCCCGGGTCGCCTGGCGCAGGTTCATCATGCCCCGCGCGAAGTTCTCGTACGCTTCGACCGATCGTGTTTCCTGCCGCTCGATCTCGGCGACTTCCGTTCCCTGCAGCGCGACGTTGAGACCCTGCGTCAGCTCGTAGACGATCTTGTCCTGCAGGGCGAAGATGTCGTCGATCTTTCCGTCGACCTTGACCGTATGCTCCACGTCGCCGGTGGCAACCTCGACGAAGTTGGCGGTGATGCGGATCATCGGTCCGAGCCGCTGGTACCCGCCGGTCACGACCCACGACGCGCCGAGACGCCGTCCGATGTCAATGGCGAGCCCCTCGTTGACCTGGGTGCCGCTGCTCAGGTGACGCATCGCGTCGTAGACGCGGGCTCGTCCGATCACCGAGAGGTTGTGGACGTTCTTCAGGTCCGTGCTGACCGTTTCGGCGATCCCCGTGCCGATCCAGTCGTCGGCCGGCTCGCGCGTGATGTTCGCAAACGTCATCACCGCGACGCAGCATCCGGCTTTCGGCGGTTGCGACGGTGTCGCGCTCATCCGCGCCGACGTCGTCGGCTGCGCGTCCAGCTCCGCCTTCAGGGCCTTGAGGTCGTTGTAGATCTCCCGCGCGGACTGGTACCTGAAGTCCGGCGACTTCTCGAGCGCACGCTTGACGATCGCGTCGAGCCGCGGCGGCACGCCTGACGTGAACTGGGACACCGCCGGAGGTTCTTCGTGCAGGATGCGATCGATGATCGCGGTTGCGGTCGGTCCTGTGAACGGCAGACGTCCCGTGATCATCTCGAACAGGACGACCCCGAGTGAAAACAGGTCCGAGCGCTGATCGATCGGCTTGCCGAGGGCCTGTTCCGGCGCCATGTACGAGACCGTGCCGAGCACCATGCCGGTGACCGTCACTTCCGGACGGGTGATGTCCGTTCCCGTCGCTGCCGGGAGGATCTTCGCGAGGCCGAAATCGAGGACCTTGATGAGTCCTCGTCCATTGCGGATCAGGTTGGCGCTCTTGATGTCGCGGTGGATGATGCCGCGTGCGTGCGCTTCATCGAGCGCATCGGCGATTTGAATGCCGGCCTGGATCGCTTCGCGCACGGGTATCGGACCCTGCGCGATCCGTTTCGACAGAACTTCGCCGTCCACGTACTCCATGACGATGAAGTCGCTGCCGTCGGATTCGCCGATGTCGTAGGTGACGGCGATGTTCGGAGAGCGGAGCATCGACGCGGCTCGCGCTTCGTTCAGGAGCCGGGCGCGGCTTTCCGCATCCGTCTTGAGGCTGGGGGGAAGGAACTTCAGCGCGACCGGCCGTCCCAGGCGGAGGTCGTCGGCCCGGTAGACTTCCCCCATCCCGCCGGCGCCCAGGCGTTCGAGGATCCGGTAGTGCTGAACTGTTGTGCCGATCACATCAAACGACCGGGCACGCTCTTGTTGAGCCTGGCCCACGTAACCTGAGACGCCGCTTCGATCGAGAACGTCTCAGACCAACCAGTATAGCTTTGCCCTTTCTGCCAAGGGCGTCGGCGCTACTTGACCTTCGACCCGAGCCAGGCGTCCCGGAATGCTTTCTGCGCCGGCGTCAACGAGCGGCCCGTCGACTCGACGGTCGCCGCCACCAGCGATGGATCCTCGGCGAGCGTGATCGAGGCCGTGACGACTTCCCCCGAGGGCCGGCGGACCTGGACCTCCAGCTGTTCGCCGGGCTTGCGGTCCTTCAGCGCCGCCGCGAGAGTCGTGAACGCCGTTCCTCCCATTGACGTGATGACGTCTCCTGCCTCGATCCCGGCGTCGAACGCGGGAGTCCCGAACGCGACCAGCCCGCCGACACGCGTCGCGTCCTGCCGGTCCATCTGCAGGCCGGTCCAGGCTGCGCCGGGATTGCGCTTCCGCACCACGATCCCCGCAGGCTCGAGGAGCTTCGCGTAGTCGGGGATATCGCGGCCGTGCACGAAGCGGGTGAAGAAGTCCTCGGCGAACGCCCGGTCGCCCGAGACCTCGGCCAGTCGATCGCGGGCGTCGTCGATCGTGTACGGCCGGGCGATGAGGGCAGGCTGAGGACCACCAGGCTTGCCGTGGACGCGCCACATCGCGCGCATGTAGTCGTCGAGCGACAGTTTGCCGTTCGAGCGATTCCGCAATTCCATGTCGAGCGCCAGCGCGAGCGCGGATCCGTAGGTGTAGTAGCTGATGAAGGTGTAGCTGAAGTTCGTCTGGTCCACCGCGCGAGCCGCGTCACTGAACGGCGCATGCTGGCTCATCTGCACGGGCGAGCGGAACTGCCGCCCGGGGTGTGTGGACACGCCGAGCGCGCTGTTGGCGAGGCTCAGCATCGTCTGTTCGGCCGGGCGCAGGCCGGCGCGGCCCATCGTGAGCCCGCCGTAGTACTGCGTGAAGCCTTCGGCCAGCCACAGCTCGCCCGACATGTTTGCCTCTTCGTAGTTGAACGGCTCGAGCGATTTCGGCCGGATCCGCTCCACGTTCCAGGCGTGGAAGAACTCGTGCGACACCGTGCCGAGCACCTGGCGCGGGGCCTGCGGGTTCTTGAACGAGACCGGGGAGGCGACCACGGTGCTGTTGCGGTGCTCCATCCCGTCGCCGCCGCCCCACGGCACGTAATCACCGAGGAAGATGTAGCTGCCGGTATCGAACTCCGGGTACTCCCCGAAGACCGCCCCCTGTTCCCGCACGATCTTTTCGGTCCCGGCGACGTACTCATCGAGCGCGGAGTCCGGCCCGTCGTGATGGACGGCCGTGATGATCGTGAATTCCTTGCCGTCCGGGTTCTTCACCGTGAAGGAGCGGACGCCGAAGTCGCTCATCTCCGTCGGGCTGTCCATGAAGTACTGGAAATTCGGGGCCGTGAACGTGAACGGATCGTCGGTCGGGAAGAGCTGCGTCGCGATCTTCCAGGCGCGTCCCTTCGGTTGCACGAAGGTCACCCGGATCGGTCGGGCGTCGAAACCCCTCGCGAACATGAACGTCGCCGGGATGTTCATGTGCGCGTGTGTCGTATCGATCGCCAGGTACGTTCCGTCGACGTGATTGCCGAAGATTTTGTACGTGATCCGTACCGTGCCGTCGTGTCCGGTCACGTTCCACTGGTACGGATTCGGCCGCACGACCGGCAGCGCCTTGCCCGCGCCGTCGAAGGCGTGCACGTCGAAGACGTTCTTCGAGTACTCGTGAATGGCGTAGCGGCCTGGCGAGGATCGGGCCATCCGCGCTTCGAGCGTGGGCGGCGCCGCGGGAAAGACGACCTCGACTTCCGCGTAGTGGTGTTCCGGGGCGGGAAACGAGATTCGATACTGCGTGGGTTGCTGCTGCGCCGCCGCGACGGTCGCGACGCAGGCGATGAGAGCCGACGACAGAAGCCCGAGACGGATCTGAGAGCGCATGCGCGGGATCGTAACATGCCGCCTGCGCCCCTGCGGGCCCGTCACTTCCTCGCGATGACGCAGAGCAGCTCGAACATCAGGTTCGCCGCGAGCAGCGCCGTGATCTGGCCGGGGCCGTCGAACGGGGGCGCGACTTCGACGACGTCGCAGCCGACGATGTCGAGACCGGCGAGCCCGCGGACGAGTTCCTGCGCCTCGTAGCTGGTGAGGCCGCCGACTTCGGGGGTGCCGGTACCCGGTGCGTAGGCCGGATCCACCGAGTCGATGTCGAACGTGACGTACACCGGGCCCGACACCCGCTCGCGGATGCGTTCGAGTGTTCGCTCGATGCCGTCGCGCTTCACCTGGCCGATGTCGATCATCGTGACGGCATGGGCATTCTGGAAGGCGAAGTCGTCCTCTTCGCCGTACATCGGTCCGCGGATGCCGACCTGCACGTACCCGCCCGCCTTCAGCAGCCCTTCCTCGATCGCGCGGCGGAACGGCGAGCCGTGGAAGTATTTGCCGCCGAAATAATCCCCCCACGTGTCGATGTGCGCATCGAACTGGATCAGCGACAGCGGGCCATGTTTCGCGGCAACGGCGCGGAGGCATGGCAGCGAAATCGAATGATCGCCACCGACGATCATCGGGATCGCGCCGGCGTCCACCGCGCGCGTCACGCCGCGCTCGATCGCCTCGTAGGCGCGTTCGATCGTCCCCGCCGGCGGCACATCGATGTCCCCGGCGTCCACGATGGCGAGCCTCTCGAACGGGGAGACCTTCTGGAAGAACGAATACGGGCGAATGAGCGATGACTGCGAGCGGATCTCGCGCGGGGCCAGGCGCGCGCCGGACCGGTACGACGTGCCGCTGTCGAACGGCGCGCCGAGGATCGCGACGTCCACGCCGGCGAGATCGGGCTCGTGAGCCAGGCGCATGAACGTCGCCACCTGCGCGAACCGCGGACTGTTCGACGAGTTGCGCTGCCGTGATTTCATGCCGGTCTGCCTTTCCTCACCGGACCATCTTCGCCAATGCTGGACGCTCATTTTGACGCGTCGACCGGTGGAATCGAAGCCCGGCGGTTGACACCTTGTGAATAGTTTCACATCATTAAGCGCTGCCACCCTTCGTCATGAGCGTCGTTTGAAGTAGGCTCTTGGGAAGGCGTACGCGTGCCGGGCCGGTTCAGTGTGCGCTGAACGGATTCGGCAGCAGGCTCGGACTTCGACCACGATGAGTCAGATCTTTAGTCGCCACTCCAACATCTACTCCCGGCTGAGCATTCTCGCGGTGGTTCTGTTCGTGATGTCCGTGCTCGGTCTCATCGCGATGCTGCACCGGTCGGGCTACAACACGGGGCAGAACGATTTCGTCGAGCAGCCGATCCAGTTCAGCCACGCTCACCACGTCGGCGGCATGGGGATCGACTGCCGGTACTGCCACACGTCGGTGGAGGAGTCGGCGTTTGCCAACATCCCCCCGACCAAGACCTGCATGAACTGCCATTCGCAGATCTGGACCGGGGCGCCGATTCTCGAGCCGGTGCGCGCCAGCTTCCGCGACAACACCCCGCTCAACTGGACGCGGGTGCACGATCTTCCCGACTTCGTCTATTTCAACCACAGTATCCACGTGAAGCAGGGTGTCGGCTGTGCGACCTGTCACGGTCCCGTCGACAAGATGCCGCTCGTCTACCAGCAGGCGCCGCTCACGATGTCGTGGTGTCTCGACTGTCACAGGAATCCCGAACAGTACATCCGGCCGCGCGAGGAGGTCTTCAATATGGCCTGGCAGCGTCCGGCCGACGACCCCGAGCTGGGGGCACGACTGGTCCGGGAGTACAACATCGCCAGCGTCGAGCAATTGACCAGTTGTTCGACGTGCCATCGGTGAGGCTCGTGCACGCTGCTGCGCGCAGCGTCCAGGAAGCGTAAACGAATGGATTTTGCTGCAATACGTTCCCGTCTGGCCGGTGCCGAGGGCCGCCTGTATTGGCGGAGCCTCGGCGAGCTGTCCGACTCGCCCGAATTTCGCGAATATCTCCATCGGGAGTTCCCGGAGCAGGCCTCCGAATGGAACGATCCGAAGGGACGCCGGGAGTTCCTGAAGCTGATGAGCGCGTCGCTCGCCCTGGCGGGCGTCGGCGCCTGTACCCGTCAGCCCCAGGAAGAGATCATTCCCTACGTGCGGCAGCCGGAGAACGTCGTTCCGGGGCGGCCCCTGTTCTTTGCCAGCGCGATGGTCCATGGCGGGTACGCCAAGCCCGTCCTGGTCGAAAGCCACACCGGCCGGCCCACCAAGATCGAGGGAAATCCGGAACATCCGGCCAGCCTCGGCGCCGCCGACATCTTCACGCAGGCCGAGATCCTCAATCTGTACGATCCGGACCGCGCCCGGATCGTCACCGAGCGCGGCGACGTGCGGTCGTGGGGGAACTTCCTCACGGCCGTCCAGCAGCAGCTCACGACCCAGCGGTTGCAGGGCGGAGCCGGTCTGCGCTTCCTGACCGGCCCGATCACCTCGCCGTCGCTGGCCGACCTGCTGGCTCAGATCCTGCGGGACCTGCCCGGGGCGCGCTGGCATCAGTTCGATCCTGTCGGCATGCAGGGGTCGGAAGCCTCGAAGCCGATCTATCACTTCGATCGCGCGGACGTCGTCGTGGCGCTCGACGCGGACTTCCTCAACTGCGGACCCGCGAGCGTGCGGTATCAGCGCGACTTCGCCGTGCGCCGGCGTCCGATGGACGACCGGAAAGACATGAACCGGCTCTACGCGATCGAGAGCACGCCCACGCTGACCGGCGCGAAGGCCGATCACCGCCTGCCGGTGAAGGCGTCCGAGATCGAGGCGATCGCCCGTGAACTCGCCGGCGCGCTTGGGTCGGCCGGTGCGGCGGACTCACCGCAGGCCGGAGCGTCGGTGCCCCGGCCGGGGGCCCCGGAGATTGCCAACTGGGTCCGCGCAATCGCCGCGGACCTTCAGGCCCACCGGGGCCGGTCGCTGGTCATCGCGGGGGACTTCCAGCCCGCGTCCGTCCATCAGCTGGCGCGAGCGATGAACGAGGCGCTCGGCAATGCCGGCACGACCGTGACGTACGCGCCCGCCGTCGAGGTGATGCCGGTCGATCGTCATGCGTCGATCGCGGAACTCGCCAGTGCGATGGACGCCGGACAGGTCAGCACGCTGGTGATCCTGGGCGGCAATCCGGTGTTCTCGGCTCCGGCCGACCTCAAGTTCGGCGAGAAGATGCAGAAGGTCGGGTTCATCGCCTACCACGGCCTCTACGTGGACGAGACCGCGCACCTCTCGCACTGGAACCTGCCGGCCGCGCACGACCTCGAGAGCTGGGGCGATGCGCGGGCCTACGACGGGACCGTCACGCTCACGCAGCCGCTCATCGCTCCGCTGTACGAAGGGCGCTCGCAGCACGAAGTGCTGACGATGTTCACCTCCCAGGGGGACCGGCGGGGCGCCCAGATCATCAAGGACTACTGGACGGGCGCCTACTCGTCCGGATCGTGGACGATCGAGCCGCCCGATGGCGAGTTCTTCCCGAACGCGGATGCGTTCTGGCGCCGCGCCCTTCATGACGGATTCATCGCGGGCACGGCCCTGACGGCCGGCGGTCAGCCGACGCCATTCGATGTCCCCGAACAGCCGGCCCCGCCCGCTCCGGCCCCGGCCACGCCGGCAGGGCAGGGCGGTCTCGAGATCATCTTCCGCCCCGATCCCAGCATCTGGGACGGCAGCTACGCCAACAATGGCTGGTTGCAGGAGCTTCCGAAACCGCTCAGCAAGGTGACGTGGGACTCCTCGGCCTGGGTGAGTGTCCGCCTCGCCGAGCAGTACGATCTCGACAACCACGACGTCATCGAGCTTCGCTACCGGGGCCAGACAATGAGGATGCCGGTCTGGATCATGGCCGGCCATCCGGATGACGCGGTGACGGTGCACTTCGGCTATGGCCGGACGATGTCGGGGCGCGTCGGGAACGCGTCGGAGGCGGCGCGCCGGTTCAACCCGTACCTCCTGCGGACCTCCGATGCGCCGTGGTTCGGTCAGGGCCTCGAGATCGTGAAGACGGGCGAGCGCTACCTGCTCGCCACGACGCAGGACCACCAGGTCATGGAAGGGCGCGCGCCGGTTCGCGTGGCGACGCTCACCGAATACGAGAAGGATCCCGCGGTCATCGAGCACCAGGGACACTCGTTCCCGCGGACGCTCACGCTCTACCCGGATCACGTCTACGACGGCTACAAGTGGGGCATGGCGATCGATCTCACCTCGTGCACGGGCTGTGGCGCGTGCACGATCGCCTGCGTCGCCGAGAACAACATCCCCGTGGTCGGCAAGGAGCAGGTGCTCCACGGACGCGAGATGCACTGGATCCGCGTCGACCACTACTTCGAGGGGGACTGGACCAATCCGAAGACGTACCACCAGCCGGTGCCGTGCATGCAGTGCGAGAACGCGCCGTGCGAGGTGGTCTGCCCGGTGGCGGCGACGACTCACAGCGCGGAGGGTCTCAACGACATGACCTACAACCGCTGCGTCGGGACGCGCTACTGCTCGAACAACTGCCCGTACAAGGTGCGCCGCTTCAACTTCTTCGAGTACGCCGACTGGTACACGACGACGCTCGAGCCCATGCGGAACCCGGACGTCACCGTTCGGAGCCGCGGGATCATGGAGAAGTGCACCTACTGCGTGCAGCGCATCAACCAGGCGCGGATCGACGCCAAGCGCGAGGATCGCAAGATCCGCGACGGCGAGATCGTGCCCGCGTGCCAGGCGACCTGCCCGGCCGATGCCATCGTGTTCGGCGACCTCAACGATCCGAACAGCCGCGTCAATCAGATGAAGGCGCAGGAGCGCAACTACGGCGTCCTCGAGGACCTCAACACGCGTCCCCGGACGACGTATCTCGCGGCCATTCGCAACCCGAATCCTGAGCTGGAGCCCGCCGACGCCGCGGGCCGGACGGAACAGCACTGATGGAATCCAAGACCGTTACGCCCTATCCGGCGCCGCCCCCGGTGATCGAACCCGGGCACACGTTCGAGTCGGTGACCGACCGGATCGCCCGAGTCGTGCTCGGCGGACGCCACCCGCTGCCCTGGTTCTTCTGGCTGTTCTTCGGCTTCATTGGCGCGAACATCCTCCTGGTGTCGGTGGGCTATCTGGTGTTCACCGGCATCGGCATCTGGGGCAACAACGTTCCGGTCGGCTGGGCCTTCGACATCATCAACTTCGTCTGGTGGATCGGCATCGGCCACGCCGGGACCCTGATCTCGGCCATCCTGCTGCTGCTCAAGCAGGAGTGGCGCACGTCGATCAACCGGTTCGCCGAAGCGATGACGCTGTTTGCGGTCCTGTGCGCGGCGATGTTCCCGCTGATCCACACCGGCCGTCCGTGGCTGGCGGTCTACTGGCTGCTGCCGTACCCGAACACGATGGCGATCTGGCCGCAGTTCCGCAGCCCGCTCATCTGGGACGTCTTCGCGGTCGGCACCTACTTCACCGTTTCGGCGCTCTTCTGGTACACGGGGCTGATCCCCGACCTGGCGACGCTGCGTGATCGGGCGAAGCACAAGTGGCTGGCGCGGGTCTTCGGGATGTTCGCGCTCGGCTGGCGCGGGTCCGCGCGCCACTGGCAGCGCTACGAGAAGGCGTATCTGCTCCTCGCCGGCATGTCGACGCCGCTCGTGCTCTCGGTGCACACGGTGGTCAGCTTCGACTTCGCGGTGGGCATCGTTCCCGGCTGGCACGCGACGATCTTCCCCCCCTACTTCGTGGCCGGCGCGATCTACGCCGGGTTCGCCATGGTGCTGATCCTGGCGATCCCGCTCCGGAAGTGGTACGGCGTCGAAGACTTCATCACGATGCGGCACCTGGAGAACATGGCCAAGATCACCCTGGTCACCGGGCTCATCGTCGTCTACGGCTACATGACGGAAGCGTTCTACGGCTGGTACAGCGCGAACCAGTACGAGCAGTTCATGGTCTACAACCGGATCTGGCACGGACCGTACGCGTGGTCGTACTGGGCGCTGATCCTCTGCAACGGCATCATTCCGCAGTCGTTGTGGGTCAAGCGGCTGCGCACGAACACGAGCTGGCTCTTCTTCGTGGCCCTGGTCGTCAGCGTCGGCATGTGGCTGGAGCGCTTCGTCATCATCGTGACGTCGCTGCATCGCGACTTCCTCCCCTCGTCGTGGGACATGTACTACCCGACGATCTGGGACTACTCGACGTTCTTCGGCACGGTCGGGCTGTTCACGTTCCTGTTCTTCCTGTTCGTCCGCGTCCTTCCGATGATCTCGATCTTCGAGATGCGGACCCTGGTGCCTGCGGCGCGTGTGAAAGGCCCGAAGGATCCGACCGCCGACATCGACGTGACGTACGGCGGCGAGTAGGTAGCGAACCATGAGTGCACAGACCCCGATCTACGGGCTGATGGCGGAATTCGACGACGTGACCACGCTCGTCGATGCGACGAAACGCGTTCACGCGGAGGGCTACAAGCGCTTCGACGTCTACACGCCGTTTCCCGTCCACCAGCTGTTCGATGCGATGGAGTTCGACGACCGCCGGCTGCCGCTGATCGTGCTGCTCGGCGGCATTGCCGGATGCTTTGCAGGCTTCGGCCTCTGTTACTGGGTGTCGACGACGGCGTACCCGCTGAACATCGGCGGCCGCCCGTTCAACAGCTGGCCGGCCTTCATCCCGGTGACCTTCGAGGTGACGATCCTGTTCGCGGCGCTCACGTGCGTGTTCGGCATGATCGTGCTCAACGGGTTGCCGCAGCCGTATCACCCGGTGTTCAACGTGAAGAAATTCGCCGAACGCGGCAGTCAGGATGCGTTGTTCCTCGCCATCGAGGCCGACGATCCGAGATTCGACCGCGAGAAGACGCGCGCCTTTCTGCAGCAACTCGGAGCTCGTGAGATCAATGAAGTCGAACCGTAGCGTGTTCCGGCTCCTCGTTCCGGTCTGCTGTGTGCTGTTTCTCGCCGGCTGCCGGCAGGACATGCACAATCAGCCGAAGTACCGGCCGCTTCGCCCGAGCGCGTTGTTCGCGGACGGTTCGAGCGCGCGTCCGCTCATCGAGGGCACCGTCCCGCGCGGAGCGCTGAACGCCGACGAAGCGTTGTTCACCGGGAAGGTCAACGATGCCCCGGTGGCCGAAATGCCCTTTGCCATCACGCAGGCCGACCTCGATCGCGGGCAGGAGCGCTACAACATCTTCTGTGCGCCGTGCCACGATCGCACCGGCGGCGGCCGCGGCATGGTTGTGCAGCGCGGATACCGCCAGCCGCCGTCGTTCCATATCGACCGGCTGAAGACCGTCGAGCCGGGCTATATGTTCGACGTCATCACGAACGGGTTCGGCGCGATGCCCGATTACCGGGCGCAGGTCGATGCACGCGACCGGTGGCGCATTATCGCGTATATCCGGGCGCTGCAGGTGTCGCAGCCGACGGCCGCGGAACCGCCGCCGGGCGCTCCTGGCGCAACGAATACGCCGCCGGGTGTTCAGCCCGGCGATCAGCAGCCGGCCGGACAGAAACCCGGCGGGCGCGGCGGGCAATAGGATCTGACGATGTCAACTTCAAATCTCGAACTTCAAACTCCAAAGGGTTTGAAATTTGAAGTTTGGAGTTTGGGTTTGGGAGTTTTCTCAGTTTGAGTCTATGGCGACACATGCAGTAACTCCGACGGACGTGCCCGCACTCGGGCGGCTCCAGCAGCGGGCGCTGATCATCGGTGTGATCGGTCTCGCGGTCGGGCTGATCGGGGCCCTCACCAATCGCGATCAGTTCTTCCAGTCATGGCTGATCGGATTCCTGTACTGCCTCGGCCTCGCGCTCGGATCGCTGGGATTGCTGATGATGCAGCACCTGACCGGCGGCCAGTGGGGTCTCGTTGGACGGCGCGTCTTCGAGGCGGCGTCGGCGACGATGCCGCTCCTGGTGTTGCTCTTCCTCCCGATCGTGTTCGCGCTCCCGACGCTGTTCCTGTGGGCCCGGCCCGAGGTGGTCGCCGGGGATCGCATCCTCCAGGCGAAAGAGTTGTATCTGAACGTCCCGTTCTTCCTCGTGCGGGCGGTCATCTACTTCGCCTTCTGGCTGTTTTCCGCGTGGCTGTTGAACAAGTGGTCCACCGCCCAGGATCGCGGTGAGATGGCGCTCGATGCCGCCGGCATGGTGCGGTTCAGGACGCTCAGCGCCCCCGGGCTGCTGGTCCTGGTGCTGACGATCACGTTCGCGACGACGGACTGGATGATGTCGCTCGATCCGCACTGGTTCTCGACGATCTACGGCTTGATGCTGACGGCCGGGTACGGTCTGTCGGGATTCGCCCTGGTGATCGCCGTCCTGGCGGCGATCGGGCCGAACGGCGCGCTCGCCGGGCACCTTACCCCGCGCCACTTCCACGACTTCGGCAAGCTGCTGCTCACCTTCACGATGCTGTGGGCCTATCTGAGCTTCTCGCAGTTCCTGATCATCTGGTCCGGCAATCTGCCCGAGGAAATTCCGTGGTACATCGAGCGGATGCGGGGCGGCTGGGGTGTCATCGCCATCCTGCTCATCGTCGGGCACTTCGCCTTGCCCTTCCTCCTGCTGCTGTCGCAGGACCTCAAGAAGAGCAAGTGGCTGGCCCGTGTCGCGATCTTCATCCTGGTGATGCGGCTGGTGGACACGATCTTCCTCGTCGGGCCGACCTTCGCGCACGAAGGCTTCCCGATCCACTGGATGGATATCGTGATTCCCGCCGGGCTGACCGGGATCTGGTTGTTCGTCTTCGCGCGTCAGCTCCGCGGCCGGGCGCTGATGCCGCTCAATGATCCATACTTGAAGGAGGCGTTCGCGCATGACGCCCACTAAGCACCCAGGGGACCAGGGCCGGGGGCACGACGACCGCCTCTACGCCAACCCGACGCACAACGAGGACGTCGCCCATGAGCACAGCGATGTGAACGTGCGCGCCCTCCTGATGTTCTGCCTCGGGCTGATGGTGGTCGTGGGGATCGTGATGACGGCCATGTGGGCGCTGTTCGGGGTGTTCGAGGCGCGCGCCGCGGCGAACGATCCGATCGTGACGCCATTGGCGGAGCCGACCGGGCAGCTGCCCCCGGAGCCGAGGCTCCTGACCGACGAGCCGCGGAACCTCCAGCAGTTCCGGACACAGGAGCAGGAGATTCTCGACGGCATCGAGGACGCGAAGAAGCGTCTGCTCGAACAGGGCCTGCCGGTCCGCGCGGATGCCCCGACGGACCCCTGGCTCGGGACGAATTCTCCCGCTCGCGGTGAATCGTCAGGTGGCCGGGCCATTCCGATCAGGCCGGGCAGCCTGGAGCCGGCGCAGCCGGCCGCCGGGCAGCCGGCCGAAGAACCGGCGGCGCAATCGACGCCCCCGAAGGCGGGGGGCCATTAGCGAGCTGAAAGCAAGGAAGCAAGTTGAAGGTACTCAAGTTCATCGGCGCGTTCGTCACTGCAGGTTTCATCGCGGCGCCGGCGCTCGCCCAGGGTCCGCTGCCGCAACACGAGCCGGGGGATCCGGCCTCGGCTATGCCCGGCATCCTGGGTCGAATCGGCATCGATCAGCGGTTGAACGAGCAGGTCCCACTCGATCTGGAGTTCGTCGACGAGACCGGGCAGCCGGTGAAGCTGGGGCAGTACTTCGGCAAGCGGCCGGTCCTGCTCGCGATGGTGTACTTCGAGTGCCCGATGCTGTGCACGCAGGTGTTGAACGGTGTCACGGGCGCGTTGAAGACCCTCAATTTCGACGTCGGTCAGGAATTCGATGTGGTCGCCGTGAGCATCAATCCCCGCGAGGGGCCGGGGCTCGCGGCCTCGAAGAAGCAGGCGTACGTGGAGCGCTACGGACGTCCGCATACGGCGGACGGCTGGCACTTCCTGACCGGACGTGAAGAGAACATCCGGGCCCTGGCCAACGCGGTCGGGTTCCGGTACGAGTACGACGAAGAGACCAAGCAGTACGCGCATGGCGCCGGCGTCGAGCTGTTGACGCCGAAGGGCGTCATCGCGAGGTATTTTTACGGCATCGAATACGCGCCGCGAGACATCCGGCTCGGGATCATCGAGGCCTCGGAGGAGAAGATCGGGTCGCCAATCGACAGCGTGTTGCTGCTCTGCTATCACTACGACCCGGCGACAGGCACGTACGGCGCGGCCGTCATGACGATGGTGCGGATCGGAGCGGTCCTGACGATGCTCGGATTTGCCGTGTTCCTGTTCGTGGTACTGCGCCGTGAACGATCCGCGTCCGGCGAAGCGACGGCGACCAATCGAACCTAGACGATGTTCACCAACTTTCCGCTATTTCCTGAACAGGCCTCGATTCAGGCGGGCCAGGTAGACGGTCTCTACTTCTTCCTGGTCGCCGTGTCGGCCTTCTTCTCGCTCCTGATCGCCACGCTGGTGGTGATCTTCGCGGTGAAGTATCGCCGCCGGCACCGCGACGAGGTGGGATACGCGATCCACGGGTCGCTCGCCCTCGAGCTGCTCTGGACGATCATCCCCTTCGGCATCGTCATGGTGATGTTCGCCTGGGGCGCCAAGGTGGCCTTCGACATCTTCCGGCCGCCGGCAGGTGCCATGGAGGTCTACGTCGTCGGCAAGCAGTGGATGTGGAAGGTGCAGCACATGGACGGGCAGCGCGAGATCAACGAGCTGCACGTGCCGGTCGGACGCCCGGTCAAGTTGATCATGGGGTCGGAAGATGTGCTGCACAGCTATTTCATCCCCGACTTCCGCGTGAAGGCGGACGTGATCCCCGGGCGGTACAACACGCTGTGGTTCACGGCGACCAAGCCGGGCACGTACCACCTGTTCTGCGCCGAGTACTGCGGCACGCAGCACTCGGGGATGATCGGGTCCGTCATCGCGATGGAGCCGCAGGACTTCCAGAACTGGCTGGCCGGCGGCGCCGCGTCGGAGTCGCCGGTCGCGGCAGGGGAGAAACTGTTCTCGGACCTGGCGTGCATCACCTGTCATACGAACGACGCGAGCGCACGGGGTCCGGCGCTGACGAACCTGTTCGGCCACGAGGTGCAGCTGCAGGACGGCTCGACTGTGGTCGCCGACGAGGCCTACATCCGCGAATCGATCGTGAATCCGCAGGCGAGGATCGTCCGCGGCTTCCAGCCGATCATGCCTACCTTCCAGGGGCTCGTGTCGGAGGAACAACTGCTGCAGCTGATCGCGTACATTCGCTCCCTGGGCGAGTCGGCGCCGGCGCGGTCAGGCACGACGGCACCGCAGATGCCGCAGGCGAGTGACCGTCCGGCGGTGGAGACGAAGTAGCGCGGGCCCTCAAGCCTGCCGGGAAAATCCTATGGCTACCCTGAACTACCTGAACAACACCCACGGCCTCAAGTCGTGGTTGTTGACCAAAGACCACAAGCGGATCGGGCTGCTCTATCTGTTCTCGATCACCGGCTTCTTCTTCCTCGGTGGTCTGTTCGCCTTCATGATCCGCCTCGAGCTGCTGACGCCGGCCGGCGACGTCATGACCGCCGAGAACTACAACAAGATGTTCACCATGCACGGCGTGGTGATGGTCTTCTTCTTCCTGATCCCGTCGATTCCGGCCGTGCTCGGCAACTTCTTCCTGCCGATCATGCTGGGGTGCAAGGACCTGGCGTTTCCGAAGGTCAACCTGCTCAGCTGGTATCTCTACATGGCCGGCGGCCTCTTCACGCTCTACGCCGCGTTGACCGGTGGCGTCGACACCGGGTGGACGTTCTACACGCCGTACAGCACGGCCGCCGCCAACAGCCACGTGATCCTCGCCGCGCTCGGCGTCTTCATCACCGGGTTCTCCTCGATTCTGACCGGCCTCAACTTCATCGTGACGACGCACCGGATGCGGGCGCCGGGCATGACCTGGTTCCGCATCCCGCTGTTCGTGTGGTCGCACTACGCCACCAGCCTGATCTTCATCCTCGGCACGCCCGTGCTCGCGATCACGATCCTGATGATCGCGGCCGAGCGCGTGCTGCACCTCGGCATCTTCGACCCGGCGCTCGGTGGCGACCCGATCCTGTTCCAGCACCTCTTCTGGTTCTACTCGCACCCGGCGGTGTACATCATGATCCTGCCGGCGATGGGGGTCATCAGCGAGATCGTCCAGGCCTTCTCGCGGAAGAACATCTTCGGCTATGCCTTCGTGGCGTTCTCGTCGCTCGCGATCGCGATCGTCGGCTTCCTCGTCTGGGGCCACCACATCTTCGTGGCGGGGCAGTCGCTCTACGCGGGGCTGATCTTCTCGATCCTCTCGTTCATCGTCGCGATCCCGTCGGCGATCAAGGTGTTCAACTGGACGGCGACGATCTACCGCGGGTCCGTCAGCCTCGAATCGCCGATGCTCTACGCGTTCGGCTTCATCGGCCTGTTCACGATCGGCGGTCTGACGGGGCTGTTCCTTGCGTCGATGGGCCTCGACGTCCACGTGCACGACACCTACTTCGTCGTCGCGCACTTCCACTACATCATGGTCGGCGGCGCGATCATGGGCTACCTGGGGGGCATCCACTACTGGTGGCCGAAGATCACCGGCCGGATGTACTCGGAGCCCTGGGCGAAGTTCGCCGCGGTGCTCGTGTTCGTCGGGTTCAACCTGACCTTCTTCCCGCAGTTCCTGGTCGGCTATCTCGGCATGCCGAGGCGCTATCACATGTATCCGCCGGAATATCAGGTGTTCAACGTCATGTCGACCGCCGGAGCCACGGTGCTCGCCGTCGGCTACGTGCTGCCGATGATCTATCTGGTCTACTCCATCTTCAAGGGCGAGAAGGCGCCGATGAATCCGTGGGGGGCCAAGGGGCTGGAGTGGGAGATCCCCTCGCCGCCTCCGACCGAGAATTTCCCGGTGACGCCGATCGTCACGCACGGCACGCACCAGTACGCGCCGAGCAAGGAGGTTGGAGTTGTCTAACGGCTACTCTGAGGCGCCGACGCACGGCCTCCCCGGGCGCGTCGGGATCCACGGATCCGGCGATCCGCATGACGGGGTGTCCTCGCACGTCCATCATCCGAAGCTGCAGCACCACTTCGATGACATGGGGCAGCAGGCCGAAGCCTCCACGCTCGGCATGTGGGTCTTCCTGGTCACCGAGATCATGTTCTTCGGCGGCCTGTTCATGGCGTACCTGCTGTATCGGTGGCGGTCGCCGGAGGGCTTCGCCGAGGCGAGCAACCACCTGAACGTGACCTGGGGAGCGATTAACACCGTTGTCCTCATCGTCAGCTCGCTGACGATGGCACTCGCCGTGCGGGCGGCGCAGACGAGCGCCGGGGCGAAGGCCCAGGTGCGATGGCTGCTGACGACCATGGTGTTCGGCGTGGCGTTCCTCGGGATCAAGGCGATCGAGTACGCCGACAAGTTCGAGCATCACCTCGTGCCGGGCGCGAACTTCCAGTGGCCGGGCACCTATCCGGCCGCGGCCGAGCAGTTCTACTCGCTCTATTTCGCGATGACCGGGCTCCATGCGATCCACATGATCATCGGTCTCGGTCTCATGTCGGTCATCACGTTCATGGCCTGGCGGGGAACGTTCGACGAGCACTACTACGGCCCCGTGGAAGTCGGTGGTCTTTACTGGCACTTCGTCGACATCGTCTGGATCTTCCTGTTCCCGCTGCTGTATCTGATCGGCTACCACTACGCGGCGCACTGACCCTTATGACTGCACACAACGGAACTACGAATCAGCACCACGTCGCGCCGGTCTCGCTTTACCTGCTCATCTTCGGCGCGCTGATGATCGGCACGATCCTTACCGTCGTCGTCGCGAAGTTCGACCTCGGCCCGCTCAACAACATCGTGATGCTGGCCATCGCCATCGCCAAGGCGCTCCTCGTCGTGCTCTTCTTCATGCACGTGCGCTGGAGCAGCCGTCTGACCTGGGTCGTCGCCAGTTCGGGATTCTTCTGGCTGCTGATCCTGTTCACGCTGACCATGGCCGACTACATGAGCCGCGGCTGGGTCGCCGGGACCCTGCGCTGAGGCTGGCTCACCGCGGACTACTCACAAGGGGATGCTTCGGCATCCCCTTTTTTTGTCGATCGCTTCCCGCCGCCACCGACTAATGGGTGGAGGCATTTACCGGAACGTGTCCACCGCTGACCGATCCCGGTGACCCGAGCCCGAAGACCGCTCGTAAATTACAGACAGGAAGCGGGGTATACTCGCCTTCGCTTTTTTGGCGAAAGCTGAACTTTTCCGGACGGAATGTATCTGTGGCAGGACTGAAAGACGAACTCGCAGCTCTCAAGATCGACCAGTCGGACCGTGGCAGCGGCGGCCGAAGAGGCGTCTGGGTCGCACTCGCACTTGTCGCCGGGATCGCGCTACTCGGCGGCTGGTACTGGTCGACCCGGGTTCAGGCCGCCGGGGTGAAGGTGGCGACCGTGGAGACCATCGGCGGCTCCCGTTCGGTCGGGGGAACCGTGCTGAACGCCTCAGGGTATGTCACGGCGCGGCGCCGCGCGACCGTGTCGTCGAAGGTGACCGGCAAGGTGACGCAGATTTTCATCGAAGAGGGCCAGAGCGTGCGGGAAGGGCAGATCCTCGCAACGCTGGACGATTCGCAGGCGCGGGCGGCGCTTGCGCTCGCCGAAGCGCAACTGGCGGCCTCGCAGAAGAGTTTCGCCGAGGACCAGGCCCGATTGCGCGAAGCGGAACTCAACCTCCAGCGTCGTCAGCGACTCCTCGACGAAGGAGTGGTCGGCCGGGCGGAGGTCGATACGGCGCAGGCGGAAGTGGACTCGATCCGCGCCCGCATTGAGTACGCGCAGCAGCAGATCAGCGTGGCGGAGTCCCAGGTCAACCTGCGCCGCACCGACTTGAACGACATGGTGGTCCGGGCCCCGTTCAGCGGCGTCGCGATCTCGAAGGACGCCCAGCCGGGAGAGATGATTTCACCGGTGTCGGCTGGAGGAGGCTTCACGCGGACGGGCATCGGCACGATCGTCGACATGTCGTCGCTCGAGATCGAAGTCGACGTCAACGAGAGCTTCATCAACCGCGTGCATCCGGGTCAGAAAGTCGAGGCGGTCCTCGACGCGTATCCCGACTGGCGGATTCCCGCGAAGGTGATTACGACCGTCCCGACCGCGGACCGCCAGAAAGCGACCGTTCGCGTGCGGATCGAGTTCGACCAGCTCGATCCTCGCATCCTGCCCGACATGGGCGTGAAGGTGTCGTTTCTTCGCGAGGAGGACCCGGAGCAGGCCGCTGCGCCCGCGGCTCGCTACGTGGTGCCGAAGTCCGCGATCAGGACCGCGGATGGACAAACGATCCTGTTTGTCGTGCACGACGACCGTGTCGAACGGCGCGCGGTGCGCACCGGGGATGAAAACGGCGATGCGGTACAGGTGCTGTCGGGCGTGAGCACCGGCGAGCAGGTGGTCATCGAGGGACCCGCGACGCTGAAGGACGGCGATCGCGTCCGGATCCAATAGCCAGGATTGAGTGGAGTGGTTATGAGTGACGCGCTGGTAAGTGTCCGTGACCTTCACAAGGTGTATGACCGTGGCGGCGAACGCATCGACGTGCTCCAGGGGGTGAACCTGGAGATCCCGTCCGGTGACTTTCTCGCCCTGATGGGTCCGTCCGGATCGGGGAAGACGACGCTGCTCAACCTGATGGGCGGCCTCGACACCCCTACAGGAGGATCGATAACGGTTGGCGGCGACCGGATCGACCGGATGTCGGGAGGAAAGCTGTCGGCGTGGCGCGCGCGCCACATCGGCTTCGTCTTCCAGATGTACAACCTTCTGCCTGTGCTGACCGCGGCGCGGAACGTGGAGCTTCCGCTGCTGCTGACCAAGCTTGGCAAGGCGGACCGCCGGAAGCGCGTGCAGATCGCACTGTCGGTCGTGGGGCTCGCCGAACGCGCGAACCACTATCCGCGGCAGTTGTCGGGCGGGCAGGAGCAGCGCGTGGGCATCGCGCGCGCGATCGTCACCGATCCGACGCTGCTGTTGTGCGACGAACCGACCGGTGACCTCGATCGCAAGTCCGGAGACGAGGTGCTCGAACTTCTCCAGACGCTGAACCGCGAACATGGGAAGACGATCGTGATGGTCACGCACGACCCGCACGCGGCCGCGTGTGCGAAGCGGACGCTGCACCTCGAGAAGGGCCAGCTCGTGACGGAGGCCGCGGCATGAAGTTCCTCCCCCTCGTCTGGCGCAACCTGATGCGGCGAAAGCTGAGGACGTTCTTCACGTTCATGTCGGTCTTCATCGCCTTCCTGCTGTTCGGCGTGCTGATGGCGATCCGCGCCGCCTTCAGCATGGGCGTCGAGATCGCCGGCGCCGACCGGTTGATGATGATCCACAAGGTGTCGCTGATTCAGCTGCTGCCGCGGAGCTACATGGAACGCATCCGCGCCGTGGACGGCGTCACCGACGTCAGCCATGCGAACTGGTTCGGCGGCTACTACCAGGATCAGAGCAACTTCATCGCGAACATGGCCGTCGATCCTGAAAGCTGGCTGCGCATCTATCCCGAGTTCGAACTGCCTGAGGAACAGAAAAAGGCGTGGATCGGGAACCGGATGGGCGCCATCGTCGGGATCGACACCGCGGAGAGGTTTGGATGGAAGGTCGGCGACCGCGTTCCGCTGATCTCGCCGATCTATCGCAAGCCCGACAACTCGCCGTGGGAGTTCGTCATCGAAGGCATCTACGACTCGCCGGTGCAGGGCACGGACAAGACGCAGTTCTTCTTTCACTGGGAGTACGTGAACCAGGCGCTGCAGGATACCCCGTTTGCCGACCACGTCGGCTGGTATGTCATCCGCGTAGCCGACCCGGCCAGCTCCGACAAGCTTGCGGGACGCATCGACGCGCTCTTCGCGAATTCGTCGGCGGAGACGAAGACCGCGACCGAGAAGGCGTTCATTCAGGCGTTCGCCAGCCAGGTGGGGGACATCGGCGGGATCATGATGGCGATCGCCGCGCTGGTGATGTTCTTCATCCTGTTCGTGACCGGCAACGCGATGGCGCAGTCGATTCGGGAGCGCACGAGCGAGCTGGGGGTCCTCAAGACACTCGGCTTCACGGACGGCCGGATCCTCAGGCTGGTGCTGATGGAAGCGGCGCTGCTGGCGGGAAGCGGAGGCGCCGCCGGCCTGGCGGCCGCGTGGGCGATCACGTCGCAGGGAGATCCGACCGGCGGCTTCCTGCCGGCCTTCTACTTCCCGGTGAGGGACCTCATCATCGGCGGCGGACTGGTGGCGATCCTCGCGTTCGGCGCGGGCGCCCTCCCGGCGTTTCAGGCCAGCCGGCTCCAGATCACCACCGCGTTGCGGCGCGCCTAGTGGACCGGACGTCAGAGGGCTTCGAGGAACTCACACGGCATCAAGACCGAGGTTGAGCATCATGCAGTCGTTCTCGCAGGTGGCAGCGGTTACGGGGGTGACGTTGCGGTCGATCCCGCAGCGGCTCGGATCCACGATCGTCGCGATCATCGGTATCGCCGGCGTGGTCGTCGTGTTCACGTCGGTCCTCTCCATAGCGGAAGGGTTCAAGTCGGCGATGTCAGAGAAGGGAGATCCGCTGCGCGTGATCATTCTCCGTAGCGGATCGGATACGGAGATGACCAGCGGACTCGGCGGCGACACGGTGCGCATCATCGAGGAGGCACCCGGGATCGAGCGGAGTGCCGAAGGTCCGAATGCGTCCCCGGAGCTGTTCGTCATCGTCGGGCATCCGCTGAAGCGATCCCCCACCACCGTGGACGGCCAGTCGCTCGACGCGAACGTGCCGCTGCGGGGGCTGACGCCGGCGTTTCTGCGGGTCCGCCACGAAGTGAAGATCGTCGAAGGCCGGATGTTCGAGCCCGGCACGAACGAGATCATCGTCGGGCGCGCGGCCGCGAATCAGTTCCGCGACATGAACGTTGGCCGGTCTTTCCGCTGGGGCGAAGCGTCCTGGACGATCGTGGGGATCTTCGAAGCAAACGGCAGCGTGGCCGAGTCGGAACTGTGGTGTGACGCCCGCGTGCTGCAGCCCGCGTACCGACGCGGCAACAGCTACCAGTCCGTGTTCGCGCGGCTCGAGAACCGGGATGCGTTTCAGACGCTGAAGGACGCCCTGACGACTGATCCGCGGCTGAACGTCACGGTGACGCGCGAGGCCGACTACTACGCCGCCCAATCGCGCGTGATGCAGACGATCATTCAGACGATCGGATTCGGCATCGCGGCGCTGATGGGGCTTGGGGCCATTTTCGGCGCCGTGAACACGATGTACTCGGCGGTTTCGAGCCGCGCCCGCGAGATCGCCACGCTGCGCGCGCTGGGGTTCGGCCGGGTGCCGGTGGTGGTCTCGGTGCTGATCGAAGCCGTGCTCGTAAGTCTGGTCGGTGGGGTCATCGGCGGCGGCATCGCCTGGCTGGCCTTCGACGGCTATCAGACCGCGACCATGAACTGGCAGTCGTTCAGCCAGGTCGCGTTCGCGTTCGCCGTGACGCCTCAACTCCTCGTCCAGGCGCTCGTGCTCGCCACCATCATCGGCCTGCTGGGCGGGCTCCTGCCGGCGTTCAAGGCCGCCCGTCTGCCGGTGGTGATGGCATTGCGTCAGCTCTGATCGCCCGGCGCGAGCCGTATTGAAACAGAACGGGGCTTCGAGGGCCGTCGTACACGCTCACTTCACTGCTGAGCTGTGCGATGTCCCGACCGCCTCGTCAGGGCATCACCCCTAAACCGCTGATTCAGCGGACGTTACCAGCTAAGTACCATCCGTTCGTCACCCGCGTTTCTTAGCGGGTACACCGGTTGCAGCCTTGTAGGTCACTCGAACAGGAATACCGTAAACGAGTCCTCAGGGAGGCCGGGAATGCGTATTGACGACGTGCTACAGCGGATCCAGGGTGAATTCGTGGAAATGCCTGGACTTCGCTTGACCGCCGCGCAGGCTCAGCGCCTGTGGGGTTTGGAGCGCGACGTCTGTAACGCTCTTCTTGGTGCTCTGGTTGATGCGAAGTTTCTTTCGCAGACCCGCGATGGGGCGTTCATTCGACGCGAAGGCGCCAGGCCATCCCGGGTGATCACGACGAAGGGCGGAGATCAGACGCTCGCAGTAGCGTAGACAGAAAAAATTACACCCACCGGTGCCGGTCGGCTGACCACCTGCCTACGTCAGCCACAAAGGCCGGCTCGCCATCCTCGCTCCCGGGCGGTAGCGCCCGCGGCCAAGGCTCGTCGGGGGCCAGAAAAAACAACTTCTGACCCTCGACACTTCTCTCTACCGCATCGAAGCAGGATCCCAGAAGGTCCAGAGAGTTCCGGGAGATCCGGTTCCGCCGACGGCTCTGCTACGACTGGAGAGCGGCCAGCGCCTCGAAGATCTCGGTGTTCCCCGGCTGCTGCGGAATGTCGTACACCTTCGACCAGGTCACCTTGCCGGACTTGTCGATGACGAAGACGGCGCGCTCGGAGATCCCGTCCTTTTCTCGGAAGACGCCATACTTCATCGCGACCTCGCCATACGGATAGTTGTCGCTGAGGAGGTCGAACGACTGCACTCCAATCTCCTTCGCCCAGGCTGTTTTCGCGGGTTGGGGATCGACGCTGACACCGAGAACGACTGTATCGCTGGATTCGAACGTCGGAAGGTCCGATTCGTAGGAACTCATCTGCGTCGCACAGACGGGTGTGAAGGCCAGCGGATGAAAAGCCAGCACAACGTTCTTTTTCTCTTTGAAGTCCGACAGCTTGACCGTGCCGCCGCGATGACTGCGCAACTCGAAGTCCGGGGCGGTATCGCCCGCTTTCAATGCCATCCCGCTATCTTATCCGCTCGCTCGGGCGTGTTCGCGAATACGCGACGGCGCTCGAGCTCCCGACTGTAACCGGGATGTAGATGATGCGGCCGTCGTCGCGGTTCGCCCACACATCGAAGCCGTGGTACGTGCCGATCTTCTCCTGCGTCGCTGGATCGAGCGGCTGCGGTCCGCCGAGCGCATACCAACGCTGCCCCTGGTAGTCGATGTAGATCTCGACCGGCGGCGCGGGGCATGAGCATCCCGCCCCCTGAGGCTGGGAGCGTCCAGTCGTCGCCGTTGGTGGAGGTGTCTCGGAGGTGAGCGGAACCTGGCGATCGACCACGGCGGGTCGCGGGACCTGCACCGGGACCGTGCGCACGGTCTGCGACGGTGGGCCGGCAGCCTGCGGCGCGAGGCCCGACGGCGGGACCGTCGCCGCCGGCCGCGGCAGTTCCGCTGAAGGGAGACTGGCCGCGGTGCCGGTCAACTCTTCGGTCCGCGGACGTGCATAGGGCTGCATCCGTCCGTTCGGAAGCGGCACGTACACGATGCTGTACGGCTCGATGGTCCTGCGTGTGTAAAGCGGAATTCCGAGGAAGTAGCCGCTCCGGACCATCTCGTTGGGGTTGAAGAACACCTCGGCGCCCGCTGGGTAGTACAGGTGCCCGGCGTACGTAATCGCTTCCCCCTTCAGATACCAGGGTTCGTTCTCCGCCGTGACCGTGGGCGCCGCCGTTGGAACGACGGACAGTTGAGCGAGCGCCGAATCAGCGGCCACCAGAAGGATGGCCAGCGTGAGGACGATGGATCCAGCTCGACGGCTCATAACCCCTCCCTCTTCGAGCCGAGCGAGGTTCGTACCATCTCTGTGCGATCAGTTTTGGCCCCCCATTCGGGGCGATTGGACCCTTCCAAATGTCCCTGCGAGCCGGCCCCGGTGGCGATTGGACCCGCGCCAAGGCAGAATTGGACTGTTGGACGTATGTTGATCCGTCGCAGAGTAGCGGTTTCGGAGGACCCGAATGATTCAGCAGATCGAGCGTCAGTTCGAGCGTGACGCCAGGCCTTTGTACTCGCATCTCGTGAAGCTGCTGGAATCGGCGATCGCCCGGGGCGATCTGCCATCTGGAGCGAAGCTCCCGCCAGAGCGTGAGCTGGCGGCCCGTCTTCGGATCAGCCGGACGACTGTCGTGAGCGCGTACCGCGAACTCGAGTCGAAGGGCCTGTTGCGCGGCTATGTCGGGCGCGGCACGTTCGTGTGCGCGGCGCCGGAACCATCGGGGACACCTTTCGCATGGCGGGGCAAGATCGCATCGGCGGCCCTCCGCTCGAGCGATCCGACGATGAGGGACGCGATCCGCCACTCGGCTGACACGCGGCTCCTCTCGCTGGCGGCAGGCGAACCTGCGATCGATCGTTTTCCGACCGAAGCCTTTCAGCGTGCGATCGAGCAGGTGCTGAAGACCGATGCGCGCGCGACCTGGCGTCATGGTCCGACCGAAGGGCAGCCCGTGCTGCGCGAGGCGATCGCGGAACGCTTCCGCGTGCCGGCCGAGAGCGTCCTGGTCATCGGCGGCGCTCAGCAGGGGCTGGACCTTCTCGCTCGCTGTCTGATCGACCCCGGTGACGCGGTGATCATCGACCGGCCGGGTTATCTCGGCGCGATTCAATCGTTCCGCGCCGCCGGCGCGAAGTTGATCGGCTGGGACGTGCTGCGCGCCGACATCGACGAACTCGAGGATCTGCTCGTCCGGTATCGCCCGAAGTTGATCTACACGAATCCGACGTTTCAGAATCCGAGCGGCGTCACGCTGCCGATCCGCACGCGGCGGGAGCTGCTGAAACTCGCCGAGCGCTACCGCGTTCCCATCGTGGAGGACGGCACCTACCGTGAGCTGTATTTCAACGAGGCGCCGCCGCCGTCGCTGCACGAACTCGACGCACAGAACCTGGTCATTCATCTCAACAGCTTTTCGAAGGTCCTCGCGCCCGGATTGCGCCTCGGCTGGTTGTGCGCGACGCCGTCGATCGTGGACCAGGTGGCGATCATCAAACAGCGCCTCGATCCGCACACACAGAACCTCGTGCAGTTCGCGATGGCGAGGCTCATTCTCGATGGCAGCTTCGATACGCACCTGAAGTCGCTTCGCGCCGAACATGCGCGCCGGTGCGGATTGATGCTGGCCGCCATTCAGCGTCACGTCGATCCCGGTGCGCTGCGGTTCGCGCGCCCGCTGGGCGGACTCTATCTGTGGTGCCGGCTGAATCGTGGATTGAACGCGAGACTGCTGCTGCAGCAGGCACTCACGCAGGGGGTGGCGTTCGTTCCGGGGGATGCGTTCTACGCGGATCCGGCAGGAGCGTCCGAGCTGCGTCTCTGCTTCTCGAGCGTGCTGCCGTCGACGATCGAGGACGCGGTGAAGAAGCTTGCGGCAAGCCTCCAGGCGTTGGCGCGGACGCCGGTCAAACCGGAGTTCGTCGCGATCGCGTAGGTCCGGGGTCCGGGGTCCGGGGTGCGGGGTGCGGGGTGCGGGGTGCGGGGTGCGGGGTCCGCGGTGTTCGGTGCGGGTCCGGGTGCGGCCTTGCCCGCCGTAGCGCGAAGGTGGGGAGGCTCGGCTTTGGGGTATCGGCTACACTCCGGATCGATGCCTGACGTAGCCTCATTTCTGGAGGATGCGGCACATTTTCCCGGCGGCCATGCGTCCGGAATCGTGTTTCCGCTTACGGTCGAGGAGCTAGCGGACGCGGTCCGTTCGGCTTCCGCCGTGCTTCCCATCGGGGCGCAGTCATCGTTGACCGGTGGCGCCACGCCGAGAGGTGAGCTGATCCTGTCGACGACGAAGATGACCTCGATTCTGGAGGAGACAGCCAGCACCCTGACCGTGCAGGCCGGCGTCACCGTCGCGGCGATCCAGGAGCACCTGGCGGCTCGAGGCGCGTGGTTCCCGCCGGCGCCGACGTTCACGGGCGCGTGCGCTGGCGGGATCGTCGCGACGAATGCGGCAGGCGCCGCAACCTTCAAGTACGGAAGCACCCGGGATTGGGTCGAGGCGCTCACCGTCGTCCTCGCCGATGGATCCGCCGTCCATGTGCGTCGGGGCGAAACCGTGGCCGCGGCGGGTCATCTCGAGTTCGCCGGACGACGGGTGCCCGTGCCGCGCTACCGGATGCCAGCGGTGGTCAAACGGTCCGCCGGGTATTACGCGGCAGCAGGGATGGATCTCGTCGATCTGTTCAGCGGCAGCGAGGGCACGCTCGGCGTCGTCGTCGACGTGACCTTCAGGGTGCTCGCGCCGGCGCCGGCATTCGCGCTCGCGCTCGTGGCCTGTGACTCGGAAGCGCAAGGCCTCGCCCTTGCGACGGCACTGCGGAACGCATCGCTGGCCACGCGCCGGAGCGGCGATCCACACGGCGTTGACATCGCCGCCATCGAGCACATGGATCGGCGCTGTATCGAGGTGCTGATCGAGGACGGCGTCGCGGCGCGTGAGAACGTGGCCGTGCCGGCAGCGTCGCAGATGTTGATGCTCGTTCAGCTTGAACTGCCGGCGGATACGACAGCGGAAGCTGCCTATGAGCAGATTGCCTCCGCGTTGGCTCACGACGCCGGAGACACGCCGCTGGTCCGCTTCAGCCGGTTCCTCGAAAGCTTCGACCTGCTCGCAAGCACCGAACTTGCGCTTCCAGGCGATCATCGCCGCATGGAGCAGCTGTTTCGCGTGCGGGAGGCCGTGCCGGCAGGCATCAACCATCGCGTTGGTGTGGCGAAACGGACGATCGACGGCCGGATTGCAAAAACGGCTGCGGACATGATCGTCCCGTTTGAACACTTCACCGAAATGAACGCGATCTACCGCCGCGGGTTCGAGTCACGCGGCCTCGACTACGCGATCTGGGGACACCTCTCCGACGGCAACGTGCATCCGAACGTCATCCCCCGGTCGTTCGAAGATGTCGAGAAAGGCTACGACGCGATCCTGGAGTTCGGCCGCGAGGCCGCCCGGCTCGGCGGCTGCCCACTCGCCGAGCATGGCGTCGGCCGGAGTCCGGTGAAGCAGGCCTTGCTGCGTCAGCTTTATGGCGACGACGGGATCGAAGACATGCGCGCGGTGAAGCGAGCCCTCGATCCCGCCTGGAAGTTCTCGCCAGGGGTCATCTTTCCCTGACCCCGGACCCCGCATCCCGGACCCCGGACCGCGCACCCCGGACCCCGCACCCCGGACCGCGCACCGCGCACCGCGCACCGCGCACCGCGGAGAGTATGATGATTGCCCCATGTTCACCTTCACGCTCGGCGTCGAAGAGGAGTTCCAGATCGTAGACCCCGACACGCTGGAGTTGCGATCGCACGTCTCCGAACTCCTCGCGTCGAGCGCCGAGGTGCTCGGGGACCACATCAAGGCTGAACTGCACCAGTCGATCGTCGAAGTCGGCACGAAGATCTGCGGCGATGTCAGTGAGCTGCGTGAAGAGATCTTCCGCACCCGGCGCGACCTGGCCAGCTCGGCCGAGCGGGTTGGCCTCGCGGTCGCGGCGGCCGGTACGCATCCCTTCTCCGACTGGAAGGAGCAAATGCTGTCGCCCGGCGCCCGCTACGACAGCATCGTCGAAGAACTGCAGCAGCTTGCGCGATCCCTGCTGATCTTCGGACTGCACGTGCACGTGGCCGTGCCGGAGAAGCAGGTCGCGATCGACCTGATGAACCAGGCGCGGTACTTCCTGCCGCACCTGCTGGCGCTCTCGACGAGTTCGCCATTCTGGATGGGGCGGGATACCGGACTGAAATCGTTCCGCACGGTGGTCTTTCGCCGGTTCCCGCGAACCGGCGTACCTGACCACTTCAATTCGTGGAGCGAGTACGAGAACTACGTCAATCTGCTCGTCCATCTCAAGAGCATCGACGATGCGCGGAAGATCTGGTGGGACGTGCGGCCGCATCCCACGTTCGGCACGCTGGAGTTCCGCGTCTGTGACGTGCCCACACGGCCCGAAGATGCCCTCATGTTCGGCGCGCTCTGCCAGGCGATCATCGTGAAGCTCCACAAGCTCTATACCAGCAACATGGGGTTCAGGCTGTATCGCCGTGCGCTGATCGAGGAAAACAAGTGGCGCGCGGCGCGCTGGGGGCTCGACGGGAAGTTGATCGACTTCGGGCGCCGCACCGAAGTGCCGATGCGCGAGCTGGCGCTCGAACTGCTCGAGTTCGTGGACGATGTCCTCGATCCGTTGGGCAGCAGGGATGCGGTCAATCACATCCACAACATTCTGCGAGATGGCACGAGCGCTGACCGGCAGCTGGCCGTCTACCGTCAGACGGGAGATCTGAAGGCCGTCATGCGCCACCTGATCGCGGAAACCAGGAGCGGCATGCAGAGCTACGAGGGCAGGGCATGAAAGTTGGTTTGCTGTGCGGACGTGAATACAGTTTTCCTCCCGCGTTCATCGATCGGGTCAACCAGCTCGGTGCGCAGGACGGGATCACCGCGGAACTGGTTGCCCTCGGCGGCACACGCATGGACGAGGGCGCAGCCTACAAAGTCATCGTCGATCGCATTTCGCACGAGGTCGAGTACTACCGCGGCGCGATGAAGAACGCGGTCCTGCACGGCACGTACGTGATCAACAACCCGTTCTGGTGGACGGCCGACGACAAGTTCTTCAACTATTCGGTGATGGCGAAGCTCGGGTGCGCCATCCCGAAGACCGTGCTTCTCCCCCAGAAGGGCTACCCGGTCGATGTCGACCTCACGCCGGAGTCATTGCGCAACCTGACGTTTCCGATCGACTGGGACGGGCTGCTCGACTACGTCGGCCGTCCGGCGATCTTGAAACCGTACTCGGGTGGCGGCTGGAAGCACGTGTACAAGGTGAACGATACTCGCGAGCTGCTGCAGGCCTACGACCAGACGGCACCGTATTGCATGACGCTCCAGGAGTTCATCGACTTCGATCAATACGTTCGCTGCTTTACGTTCGGCAAGACCGATATCGTTCCGGTCGCCTACGACGTGAAGGGGCGGCGCTATCTCGTCGATCACACCTATCTCTCGGCCGAGACCGGTGCGCGTGTCGTCCGCGACGCGCAGACGATCAACCTGGCGCTCGGGTACGAGATGAACACGATCGAGTTCGCGATCAAGGACGGCGTGCCGTATGCGATCGATTTCCTGAATCCCGCGCCCGACTTCGAGCGCGATCGCATCACGCCGTTCTATTTCGAGATGGTGGTCGAGAAGATGGCCAACCTGGTCATCGATCGCGCGTTGAACGGCCATCCGTCCCAGTGCTGGCCGCGCTGGGAAGAGATGCTCGGGATCGGATCTTCTTCCGGATTCACGGGCGCTCCTGCCGCGACATGACGGACGCGATCGCGGCGTGGGACGCGGCGTTGGCGCCCGAGGACATGACGCCCGAGGCGTGCACCGCGATGGCCGCCGCGATGAAAGCGCGACGGCTCACGTTCGGCGACCGTGTTCACTGTCCGTTCCTGCGTCCTTTTCTTCTGAGCGCCGCCGAGGAGGCGAGGATCCGCCGAGCGGCCGAGACGCTGGCCGTCCTTGGGGAGCGCGTGGCGCTCGAAGCCGTCCAATCCAGACCGCTTCGCGATCAGCTCGGGGTGACCGAGGCCGAGGAGCGGCTGATCCTCATGGACCCCGGGTACGCGACGGCCAGCACCGCGTCACGAGTGGACGCGTTCCTTCTTCCGGAGGGCCTGCACTTCGCCGAGTACAACGGCGAGTCGCCGGCAGGTCCCGGTTACACGCAGCGGCTCGCAGAACTGTTCGACAGTCTGCCGGCTATGGCGCGATTTCGCCAGGGCCGGAACGTCCGCTATCACCACACGATCGACCTGCTGCTCGACGCGCTGCTCGACAGCTATCGTGAGTGGGGCGGACGAGCGCAGCCGCCGACGATCGCGATCGTCGACTTCGAGGGGGTGCCGACCTGGACGGAGTTCGAGATTCTCGCCGATGCCTTCGTCCGTGCCGGAGTGCCGGCAATCGTCTGCGATCCGCGCCAGCTGGAGTTCACCGGTGAGCGTCTGACGGCGCACGGCCGTGCGATCGACCTCGTCTATCGCCGTGCGCTCGTCAACGACGTGATCGCGCGTCCCGACGACTGCGCGGCGCTCGTGGGCGCCTACGAATCACGCGCGGTGTGCGTCGCCAACACCTTCCGCTGCAAGCTGCCGCACAAGAAGGCGTTCTTCGCCGTGCTCACCGACACGGCCAACGCCCGTATGTTCTCGCCCCTCGAGCATGCCGTGATTGCCGCGCACGTGCCCTGGACCCGGGTGCTCGCCGATACGGTCACGGAGAAGGACGGCGTCATCGCGCCGCTCGTCGACCTGGCTCGCCGCGAGCGCGAGATGCTGGTCCTGAAGCCGAACGACGAATACGGCGGGAAGGGGGTCGTACTCGGCTGGGAGGCGACCGCCGGCGAGTGGGACGACGCCATCGAGGCGGCGCTGCGTGACGCGAAAGGCACCTGGGTCCTGCAGGAACGAGTCCCCGTCAGACGCGAAGTGTTTCCGCGCTTCGACGACAACGGCGTGGTGACGCGTCCGACGATGCTGGTGGACCTGGCGCCGTATCTGTTCCGCGGGCGGATGGCGGGCTATCTGACGCGACTCAGCTCCACGGGTCTGGCAAACGTCACGTCCGGCGGCGGCCAGGTGCCGGCATTCGTGGTGGAGTGAGAAAAAACGCCAAACTCCAAACTCCAAAGTCCAAACTCCAAACTCCAAACTCCAAACTCCAAAGGCCAAAGGCCCAAGGACCAAAGGCCCAAGGACCAAAGGCCCAAGGACCAAAGGCCAAAGGCCCAAGGCCCCAAGGCCCAAGGCCCAAAGGCCCAAGGCCCCAAGGCCCAAGGCCCAAGGCCCAAGGCCCAAGGCCCAAGGCCCA
>DASWVN010000071.1:0-4344 GCA_036401215.1 Vicinamibacterales bacterium
GGGTTCCAGGGGGTTCCAGGTTCTCTCTCGCACTGAGAACGCAGGGCCCGGCTTCATGCCGGGCCGGCTGGATCAGTCGAATACTTCGCAAAGCGGCAGTCTGAAGCCCGCGACAATGGCATCGAGGTCCAACGTGTCGGCTGTTGTAAGGATCCTGACTGCGGTTCCGGGCCGGTGGATCGCGGCCCGCCGGCTCCCGGGGTCGATGACCACGACGGCCGGCGTGCCGGCCGCGAAGTAGTCGGCGATCTTCTGGCGCATCTCCGCACGCGTATCGTCAGGCGAGAGGACCTCTATGGCGAGATCCGGTGCGCCACGATAGAAACCCTTCGCATCCTTCGGGGGCAGACGATCGTGGCGAACGAACGCGATGTCGGGGGCCCGCACTGTGTCGGGATTGCTGGCGAGCCGAAACCCCACCTCGGTCCAGACCTGCCCGAGGCGGTTTGCGCGGACGTGCTGCCAGAGCAGGGCGCCGAGCGTGATCGTGGTATGGCCGTGTCGCGGCGCAACGGGGCTCATACGAATGAGCCGTCCGCGTACCAGCTCGTAGCGGTAGTCGTCTTCCGGCATCCGCTCGAGTTCGTCCGCCGTGACAAGACGCGCCGTGTTCGACATGAGCCGCTCTCTGTTCTGCATGGCATCTTAGCATCGTCTGTGCGAGTGGCGTGCCGGGATGCCGGGGGGCCGGATTGTCGCGTGTTTTCAGGCGTTTCCAACCGTTCCCTGATGCATCCGTTGCAGATTTCATCTCGCGTGCGGGGCGACTTGTACGCAGCAATGGCGATGGGGTGAGCCGCCGATGAGGGCTTCTCCTTGACAGCTTAGGCGAGACGGCCGTAAGCTCCGTCTCACCTGAATCGTTTAGGAGAAGCATGGCCAACGACCCATCCGGCATCCTCCCGGGCACGCTCGACCTCCTCATCCTGAAGGCGGTCTCCCTCGGCCGGCTGCACGGCTACGGCGTGCTGCTGCGGGTGCAGCAGATGACGCAGGAGGCCCTGATCGTCGAGCAGGGCGCGCTGTATCCGGCGCTCTACCGCCTCGAGCGCCAGGGACTGCTCGATACGGAGTGGGGCACGTCCGAGAACAACCGGCGGGCGAAGTTCTACACGTTGACGGCGGCCGGCCGGAAGCGGCTGCGCGAGCAGACGGACGGCTGGAACCGGATGGTCGGCATCATGGGGGCCGCGCTCAAGACGCGCACCGGGGACGTGTCGTGACGCCGCTGCTTCGTACCGTTCGCGCACTCCTCGCCCGCAGGCGCTTCGAGCGCGACATGCGGGAGGAACTCGCCGCGCACATCGAACACCGCGCGGACGATCTGGCGGCCCGTGGCATCCAGCGCGAGGACGCGCGACGTCAAGCGCGAGTGGAGTTCGGCGCCCTCGAGGCCTACAAAGAGCAGTGCCGCGACGCGAGCGGCTTCTTCGCGCTGCGCCCGCTGCACGGGGTCGGTGGCGATCTGAAGCTCGCTGCGCGCCGGCTCGCGGCGGCACCGCTCTTCACGCTCTTTGCCGTGTTGTCGATTGCCGTTGGAGTTGGTGTGACGACGGCGGCCTACGCGGTCGTGGATGCGATCTTCTGGAAGGAAAGCGGCATCCCGAATCCGCACGACGCCGTCGTCCTCGGCACCCGCAACGTGGTCGGCGCCGACACGCGCTGGACGATGTCGAAACCCGACCTCGAGGACCTGGCGCGCGCGCAGCAGTCATTCGCCGCGATGACGGCCTCGTTCGTCATCACCCCCGCCATCGAAACGCCGGCGGTCACGGAGATCCGGTCGGCCGAAGGGGTCGAGGCGACGTACTTCGACGTGCTCGGCGTCGTGCCGCCGCTCGGACGCTTCCTGAACGCGGAAGATGTTCGTCCGGGAGCGCCGGCGGTCGTGGTGCTCAGTCATGACGTGTGGCGAAGGCGCTTCGCCGGCGATCCTGGAATCCTGGGCCAGGCGATCCGTCTGGACGGCCACCCGTTTCAAGTCATCGGCATCGCCCCGCACGGTTTCGGGGGCCTGGCGCCGGCGTTCGAGGGTACCGCGCTCTGGATTTCGTTGCCGGAGGCGGAGCGTCTCCGCTTTGGCAACAGACCGCTCACGAGCGATCCGCGCGATCGCAGACAACTCTCCGTCTTTGCGCGGCTGAAGCCGGGCGTGACCGTCGACGTCGCGTCAGCGGAAGTGGCGGCGATCGGATCCACACTCGACATCCGCCATCCGCTGAAGACAGCGACGGCATCGGGTAAGCCGATGCGGCGGTGGATGGCGAGGAGCGTCCACGAAGTGAATCAGTTCCCCGATAGCGGACGACGACTTGGCGCCCTGCTGATCGGCCTTGTCGCGCTCGTCCTCGTCGTGGCCTGCACGAATCTCGCGAACCTGGTGCTCGCACGTGGCACCGCGAGGATCCAGGAGGTTGCTGTGCGACGCGCGCTCGGCGCATCGCGCTGGCGGTTGGTGCGGGAACAGGTTGCCGAAAGCGCGATCATCGGCCTGCTCGGCGGCATGATGGCCGTGCCGGCGCTGCTGCTGATGCAGTCGGCGTTGAACGTGGAGATCCCGATTGCCCGGTATGCGATCGTTTCCATCCGGCCCGAACTCAGTCTCGATCTGGCGGCCGTTGCGGCGGCGGCGCTCCTGGTGGCCCTTCTCGTGTTCGGCCTCGAGCCCGCGCTGAGTCTCACACGGAAGGCTGACGTACGGCAGGAACTGGCGTCTGCAGCCGGCAGCGTCGGGGTGCCGAAGGTCACGCGCCAGCGCGCGCTGCTGCGCTGGCAGGTCGCCGTGTCCTCCGGGTTCTTCATCATCGCCGCACTGACGGTGCGGTACCTCGTCACTGAAGCGCGGCACGACTCAGGTGTCGATCTGGACCGCATTGCCGTCGCCGAAGCCAGCTTCAGGCCGCAACAGTGGGAGCAGCGTCGGGTCCGAACGACGGTCGACCGGATCATGGCGGCCGTTGCGCGCGAGCCGGGCGTCGAGTCAGTCGCGGTCGGCTCCGGCCTTCCGTTCGGCACGACGATCACGCCGGTCGCGCGGCTTTCACACGCGTTCGATTCTGGTGCCGGGACTGAACCGCTGCGGACGACCGCCATCTCCGTGAGCCAGGACTTCTTCCGCACCATGGGGATTGCCCTCACACGCGGACGGCCGTTCGACAATCGTGATCAGACTGGTGCTCAACCCGTCATCGTGCTGAGCGAAAGCACCGCGCGGCAGCTGTTCGGAACGATCGAGGTCGTCGGCCGGGAACTGTCGGTGCAGATGGATCCAGCGTCACGCGGCTATGGAGAAAACCCGCCGCCAAAGCTCGCCACGATCGCGGGCGTGGCGGAAGATACCGACACGACGCATTTTCTCATCGGCAGCACGTCCCCGACGATCTACCTGCCGTTCGCGCAGGAGTATGCCTCGACACTCGCGTTTGTCGCGCGCGCCGACCGGCCATCCGTCGCGCTGGGTGCGCTCCGCACCGCGGCGCGAATCGCTGCTCCGGAGGTCGGGTTCGAGCGATCCGGCACAGGGTACACGCTGCTGGCCGGGCCTCACGTGTTCCTCCGCACGCTGGGGATGGTGGCCGTCGTGCTGGGGATCGTGACGCTCCTGTTGGCCATGGTGGGTCTCTTCGGCGTGCAGTCGCACGTGATGTCCTCTCGGACCCGTGAGATCGGCGTCCGCATGTCATTGGGCGCGACCTCGGGGCAGATCCGCAGGTTGATGCTGAAGGATGGTTATCGTCCCGTGCTCCAGGGGCTCGCGATGGGCCTGTTCATCGGGATCGTCGGCCGCGCCCTGATCCAGTCGCAAACGCCGGTGCCGATCGGGATCGTGGACCGATGGATGCTCCTGCTCGTTCCGGTCCCGTTGCTCCTCGCTGCGTTCTTTGCCTGCTGGCTCCCGGCCTACCGCGCCTCCCGCGTGGATCCCAACGTCGCGCTGAGACATCTGTGAAGGAGCAGGTGTGAGGCAGCTGCTTCGTACCGTCCGTGCACTCCTCTCCCGTCGGCGCTTCGAGCGCGACATGCGGGAGGAACTCGCCGCCCACATCGAGCACCGGGCGGACGATCTCGTGGCCCATGGCCTCTCGCGCGACGACGCGTGGCGGCAGGCGCGGCTCGAGTTCGGGGCGCTCGAGGCCTACAAAGAGGAGTGCCGCGATGCGAGCGGCTTCTTCGCGCTGCGCCTGCTGCACGGGCTCGGTGGTGATCTGAAACTCGCGGCGCGCAGGCTTGCGGCCACACCGCTCTTCACGCTCTTTGCGGTGCTGTCGCTGGGGATCGGACTTGGCGTGACAGCTGCGGCCTACTCGGTCGTCTCCGCCGTGGCCTTCGTCTCTCCCGGCATCC
>DASWVN010000072.1:0-55279 GCA_036401215.1 Vicinamibacterales bacterium
CCACCAGGTCGGCAAACTCGTTGTCCGCCATCCGACAGCCCCAGAGCCGGATGTGAACCGTGTTGTTGCTGCCACCGCCTGCGGTCGAGATGTCTTCAGTGCCAAGCACGATGAGGCCGCCGCGGTCGAACTCCGTCTCACGCACGTTGCCGACGAACCGGTCGCCATGCATCTCGATGTTGATCGAGTTGCCGTCGGCCCGGGTGTCGTTCGAGCTCAATCCACCCACGACGATGGTACCGCCCCCGTTGTCGTAGAACCGGTTGCCCGACGACGAGACGTTGATGATCGAATCGAGCGCCCTGTTGTTGACGATGAGACGTCCCTGCTGCTGACCCCACGACACGTTCCCCGACATCCTGGCGTTGACCGTGCTGCCGCGGGCCCCCTGGAAGTTGCCGATGCGAACGCCTTCTGACAGGTTGAGGACGTTATCGAAGAAATGGCAATCGATGATGTCGGCTTCGATGACCTGACCAGAGGTGAGCGGTCCGAAGTTGAGCACGTTCAAGCCGCGCACCGAACCGGTGGACGCGACGTGGGCGATACGAACGAACGCCGTGCCGGGGTCGAGTGGTTGCAGCCCGGTATCGATGTTCGCCTGTGCGAATCTGGCATCCCGCACCGTCAGCCACTCGAGCGCATTGTGTCCGAGTCCCATCCTGATGGCGGCGTTCGGACCGGCCGGGGACCCGTTCGTCGGGAACGAGGCTGCCGGCAAATTGATGGCGCTGATGACGACGGCGCTCCGGTCCCCCTCCACGCCCTTCAATGACATGTCCGGCTGCAGGTGAATCCGCCCGCCGTTCGGGCGCGGAACGTTTTGCGGATCGTTCACCGACAGCACATAGGTTCCCGGAGCGAGCACGACCGTCGAGCCGGCGTTTGCCGGATTATTGACGGCGCTATACAGTTCCTCGACGTCCGACGCGACGATCGTTTGTGCCCGGGCGTCCCCGCCCAGGCCGAGGACGATCAGGCACAAACAAATGCAACGAAACGCGGTGAGTCCCGACATCAGTACCTCCTGAGAGTTGCGTTGGAGGGTTGGAGATATCAGGAGCCCCCGGGAAATGTCCTTTGGGGGAGTTCCGAATTTCTTCCAAGTTCTCTTCGCGACGTCTACGGCGTCCCGGTCTGGACAGCGGACCGGGATTAAGGCACGCTGAACGGCGCCGCACATGAACCCATACCGCTTCGGACCCTTCGTGCTGGACGTCGGGGAGCGACGGCTGCAGCGCGGCGGGGATTTGGTTCCCCTCACGCCGAAGGTGTTCGACACGCTCGTCTACCTCGTGGAACGCCACGGCCGTCTCGCAGGCAAGGACGAACTTCTCGAAGCGATCTGGACCGGCGCGCATGTCGAAGAAGGCAACCTGTCGCGCACCATCCACGTCCTTCGGAAGGCGCTGGCGGCAGCGGATGACGAAAACGGTCCCCAGACGCAGTACATCGAAACCGTTCCGACGAAGGGCTACCGTTTCGTGGCGCCTGTCACCTCTCCTGGCGGGACCGCTGGCACCAGCGATGCGGCGGTGTCCGATGCAGATCCAGCGCCGGAGGCCGTCCGCGCTGGGGGGGCGGCGTCGTGGCGTTGGCCGGCCCTCCTGACCGCTGCGGCCCTGCTGGTCCTGGCGATGGCCGGTGCAGCGTGGCGCGCGCGCGAGCGGCACGAGCCTGCAGTTGCGGGGGGCGCGGAGCGGAATGCACCCCGGACGAGCAGCGGTGCGGCATACGCCAGGTTCCAGAGCGGGCGATGGCGCCTCGATCGGCAACTGGCCGGAGATGTCGAGGCCGCTCTAGCGGATTTCGAGGCCGCCATCGAACTCGATCCGAGCTTCGCGGCTGCGTACGCCGGCAAGGCCGATGCGAGATTCTTCCGGTACTGGGATACGGGCTCGCACGACGACATCGCGCAAGCGAGACGCGCGATCCAGACCGCGATCGCCCTGGACGACGGCAGCGCCTACGCGCACGCGTTGCAGTGCCGGTTGCTCGGAACCTACGACTGGGACTTTGCCGCTGCGGAGACCGAATGCCGCCGTGCAGTGGCGCTGGACCCCGCAAACGACGCGGTGAGGCGCGAGATGGGGTTCCTGTTGAATGCGCTGGGCAGGCACGATGAAGCGCTGAACGAGATGGATGCCGCCATCGCGATCGCGCCGACCTCTTTCAACAAGCGTTCGCGGGGCCTGCTGCTCTATTTCGCTCGTCGATTCGATGACGCGATCGTCCAGCTCGAACAGGTCGAAGTCACCGATCCGGCGTATCCGGGAGCCAGCCGGTGGATCGCGCGCTGCCTCGAACAGAAACGGGAATACGGAGCGGCACTCGAAGCGCTGATCCGTTCCCGCGAATCGGCGGGAGCGCCGCCGGACGCCACCCTCATGCTGCGCCAGGCCTTCGATGCGGCCGGATGGCCGGGCGTGCTGCGCGCCTCGCTGTTACACCCTCAACCGGTGCCGCCGGAACTCGAGAACGCCGGGACCTATGCGCAACTCGGCGACACGGACGCGGCGTTCGTCGTGCTCGAGTCGATGATCAGCGCGCGCCGGGTGATGATCGTGCACATGGACAGGGAGCCGAGGCTCGATCCCGTGCGTCGCGATCCGCGATTCGACAGGCTCGCCAGGCGTGTGGGCCTGCGGAAGCCCTCCTGAGCGCCTCGCAGTGCTGCTGAGCCTGGCGGCGGCGGCGCTCTAAGCGGTCATGGCCTCGGGGCTTGGCGTGTCGGTCATGCTGCTGGTGTCGATCGCCGCATGCACCGTGCCGACGCTCCGCGCCCTACGGATCGCACCGATGGACGCGCTCCGCAAGGAAAACTAGCGGGGCAGTGTCCGGGAAGGCTCGCGCTCGACGAGGTTCGTCTACACTTCGGTCGAGGACCGCACACCAATTCGTGCGGGGGAACGATACGAGACATATGACCGCCAAGAAGAGCCCGGGCAAAACCATCAAACCCGCCAGCAGCAGGAAGCCGCCCGACCCCACCGACAGCCACGCGCAGATAGAGGAGTGGATGCGGCGTGTGATGCCGGATCTGCATCCCATCGTGACGCGGCTGGACGCGTTGATCCGGGAGACGATCCCGGGGCTTCAGTACGCGGTCAAGTGGAGGAAGGCGTACTACGGTTTGCCGGAACAGGGCTGGATCATCGAGATGGTGGCCTACGACGTCTCGGTGAATGTCGTGTTCTTCGGTGGCGCCGACTTCGATCCGCCGCCTCCGCTTGGCAGCGTCGGACGGAGCCGTTACGTGAAGCTGACGACCCTGGAAGAGACGGACGATCCTCTGCTCCGCAAATGGATCAAGCAGGCCGGCCGCGTGCGCGGGTGGAAGTGAGCGGCTGATCAGTCCTTGCGGATCTCACCGTCCAGCTCGGCGCGTACCGCGGCAATGAAGTCCTGACGCGCCTGACCCGCCGCTCTGCCGGTCGGCTCCTCCGTCGCGCTGTTGATCACGATGACGAGCCGGCGCTCGCGGTCGATGTGCAGCGTCTGCCCGAAGATGCCACGGGCTTCGAACGCGCCGTCGCCACGTGTCCACCACTGAAAGCCGTAGCCGGAACGCGAGCCGGCACGGGTCTCGACCTGCGTGCGCGTCGCCTCGGCGAGAAAGGTGTCGGGGACGATCGGCGTTCCATCGATCCGTGCCCCGTCGAGGACGAACTGGCCGACGCGGCCGTAGTCGCGGAGCGTCATCGCCAGGCAGCACCCGCCCTGTTCGTGGCCCACGTCGTCGATCATCCACTCGGCATCGCGTTCCATGCCGTACGGACGCCAGATCTTCTCCGAGAGGTAGTCGGCCAGGTGCTTCCGTGTCGCTTCCGCCACGAGCACCCCGACGAGGTTCGTCTCCGACGTCTTGTAGACCCACTTCGTTCCCGGCGGCGCCTCGCGGGGGAGCTTCCGCACGTAACTCACCGTCATGTCGAAGCCCGGATCCGGAGGCTGGGCATACATCCGCGCAACGTCGCTGGCAGGATCGGTGTAGTCCTCGTTCCACTTCACGCCCGATGTCATCGTCAACAGCTGCCGCACGGTCACATCGTCGTAGGCGCTGCCGCGCAGCCCGGTGATATAGCGGGTGACCGGCTCGTCGAGACTCCGGATGGAGCCGTCCTTCATCGCCGCACCGACCAGCATCGACGTGATCGACTTCGCGATCGAGAAGGAGTTCCAGCGCGTCGATGGACTGTGCGGAGCCACGTACCGCTCGAGCCGCACCTTTCCGTCGTGCAGCACCAGGACGCCGCGCACGCGCTGGTCGGCCAGGAACCGCTCGAAGCCGGCTGCACGCGCGCCGCCAGACTCGAACGCCTCGAGGGCCGGCCCCTGCTCGAGCCTCCGGATACGCGGACCGGCTTCGACGGTCCGGGTCAGGAAGAAGGCATCGAGGGCCGCGATGTACTGCTCCCGCTTCGCGGGCGGCCACGTGAGGATCGCTCCGGACTTCGATGCCGGCTCGCGGACGGGCGGCGCCTGCTGGGTTCCCGCCGCGGCGATCGAGACGGCCAGGACCGCGGCCAGAAGCTGGAGTCTGCGGAATTCGTTGATGAGGCGCATCATTCCGAAGGATCTCACGAAGTCGCGGACGACTGGTGTCGAGGCCGGTGGCGGCCGAAACACACAGCAGATGTTGCGCGCAACCTGGCGTAGTGGTTCCCTCCGTTTCTGGATGTCGGTGGCAATGGCGCTCGCGACGCTGCCGCTGGCGGCATCGGCGGTGATCGGCTTCGTGATCCTTCAACGCGGCATCGTGGCTGATTTTCAGGAGGTGGCGAAGCGGCAGCGCGAGCAGATGTACCCACTCCAACGGCTTCAGCTGGACCTGTGGGAGGCAACCGACCCCGTCTTGCGTTACATGAGCGATCGAGACCCGGCGGACCTCGCGAGCTATCGCCACCTGCGAGAGAGGATCGAAACGGGTTTCGCGGTCCTGTACGAGGCGCTCTCAGGTGAACCCGCAGCACGCCTGCTCGTGGACCGGGCCCGCGCTGACTGGACGGAGGCCGACCGTCTCGCCGGTGAAATCCTGTCGCGACGCCCGATGCCAGACGATGCGGATGGCGTCGACGACGGCCGGCGGCTCGAGACGACGATCGCCGCGAGTGTCGATCGGCTGTCGGCTGTCGAGCGCAACATCAGCGAGGCTCTCGATGCCGATTACCGGGATGCGGAGCGGTCCGTCGAGCGGGTGGAGTGGGTAGCGGCCATAGCCGCGACCGTCTCGCTCCTGCTGATCGCGGCGGGCGCCTTCGTCATCGGCCGGGTTCTACTGAGAAGCGTCGATCGCCTGGTCGACGGCGCATCACGCTTTGCGGCGGGCGATCGCGATCACCGCATCGACGTGCGTGTGCCGCCGGAACTCAGCCGCGTGGCCGACGAGTTCAATCGCATGGTCCTGCGGATCAAGGAAGGAGAAGCCGCGCTTGCGCAGCTGGCGCGGCGCGATCAACTGACCGGACTGCTCAACCGGCGCGCGATGGACGAGTCGCTCGCCGACGCGATGGCCCGCCGGCGCCGCACGAATCAGGATGTGGCCATCCTGGTCCTCGACATCGATCACTTCAAACAGATCAACGATCGTTACGGCCATCCTGCCGGGGACGACGTGCTGCAGTGGGTCGCGAACACGACGGTGGCATGCGTGCGGGAGGTCGACAAGGTGTTCAGGATGGGCGGCGAGGAGTTTGTCGTCCTGCTACACGATGCGGACCGCGCAACCGCGATGGCGACCGCGGAACGGATCCGTTCCACCATCTCCGCCAGCCCGGCCCCAACGGCGGCCGAAGCTCTGTCGGTGACGGTCTCCATCGGGGTGGCGGTGGCGGACGCCGAAACCGCCGCCGATGCCGTGCTCGCGGCAGCCGACGCCGCGCTCTATCGCGCCAAGGGCGAAGGCCGCAACCGCGTGTGCTGAGGGATCCGCATCGCCGTATTTTGCTACGTCGATCGACCGCTTGTGCCGCAGTTGTGCGAGCCATCAGCGAGCCGCGGTGCTGCTGACCGTGCGGATCTCCTGCACCGATAGCACCGTCAACCAGACCCATCCGACCACGACGGCGAACCAGATCCCGGCCACTCCGACGGGAAGTACCATGCCGCCGAAGAAGCCCGCGATCACAGAAAGACCGCTGAAGAGGGACAGTGCCGCGAGCGGCAGCCGGCGCCGCCGCCACATCGTCCACGCGGCGGTCAGGCCGCTGAGGCCCAGGAACAGGAACGCCAGCGCGCCGGCCGCGAAGTGCAGCAGCCCCGTGGTGCTGATCGAGGTGGGAAATCCCTCGGGCGTGCCGGGCGGGAAGCCGTCGACCGGATCGGCAGGAAAGATGGCGGCGAGGATCATCGCCAGCCCATACCCGGCCAGGAACCAGGTCATTGCCGGCCGCTTTCCGAAGACCCGGCTGAACCCGGCGGCGGCGGCGACCACCATCAGCCCCGTCAGCGCGAAGTTCGCGGTCTGGACCCATCCGCCGGGTCCGTTCGCGAGCACGCTCAGCGGGTGCCTCGAGAGATCGAACCCCTCACGCACGAATGCCTGAATCAAGCCGAGCGCGAGATAGAAGGGGCCGGCTGCTGCGCCGGCGCGGAGCAGTGTCCGCGTGGCTGATCGTCGGCCGGGACCCGATATGCTCCGATCCAGGATGCCTTCGGTCATTTGTATCCTCGCAGGTATAGTAGTTCACTTATGGGTGTAATTGAAACGAGGCGGGCACGGCGCCGCCGTCCGGGGCGGTCCAGCGTTCCGCGTGGCAGCGATCCCCGCGTCATCCGGACGCGCGCTGCCGTCATCGGCGCGGCGCAGGAGCTGTTTCTCAGTCGAGGGTTTGCCGGCACGACGATGGACGACATCGCGGCCGCGGCAGGCCTCACGAAACGGACGCTCTACAACAACTTCCCCGACAAGAACGCGCTGTTCACCGAGATCGTCACGGCGGTGATCGCACAAGCGGAAACGTTTGCGCAAGGGCTGCACGAGGAGCTGGCCGGGACGACCGCCGCGGACCTGGTTCCGCGGCTGCACGATCTCGGCGAGCGGCTCGCACTTGGGATCCTGCGGCCGGAGGTCGTCACGCTCCGCCGTCTCGTGATCGGCGAATCCCGTGAGTTCCCGTCGCTTGCGGCGGAGTACTTCGACCGGGCGCCGGGGCAGGTGCTCGAAGCGCTGGCATCAGCGTTTGCGCGTCTCGGAGCGGACGGACTGCTTCGGGTGGACCAGCCTCGCCTTGCGGCCGCGCACTTCGCCTATCTCGTCGCCGGCGAGTCGCTCGATCGCGCGGTCCTCGTCGGCACGCCTCCGTCGAAGGCGACGCTGCGCGTGCACGCACGCGCCGGCGTGGAGACCTTCCTCGCCCGCTACGCCGCGCCGCGTCGCCGTAGGACGCCTGCGTCCTGACGGCGAGCCGCGAAACCCGGCCCGGCTGTTATTTAAGGGTTTACTTATACCCTCGATGCGACGCCGTTGTCCGAGGTCGACGCGTGGCTCGACCGTTTCCGTCGGTTCTGGACGCATCGCCAGGACGCGCTGGCGACGGAGGTCGCGCGCGGCAAACGCCAGCGCGGCGGTCAGCGGGCGGCGAAGCCAGTGTCACGAGGGGGCAGAACATGACAATCAAGCGAATGGACAACGTCCTCATCGTTGTCGACGATCTCGAAGCGGTGAAGGCGTTCTTTCTCGAGCTGGGGCTCACGCTCGAAGGAGAGTCGACCGTCGAAGGACCTTCGGTCGGAAAGCTGATCGGACTTGGCGACGTCCGCGCCACCCTCGTAACGTTGCGGAGTCCCGACGGGTTCGGCATCGAGCTGGACAAGTTCCACACGCCCGCCTCGATCAGGGTTGGGCCCGTGGACGCGCCGATGAACACCCTGGGCCTTTATCGCGTCATGTTCGCCGTCGATGGCATCGACGCCCTCGTCGCGCGCATGCGCGCCTTCGGAGCCGAGGTGATTGGCGAAATGCAGTACGAGGACGCCTACCGGCTCGCCTACATCCGCGGGCCGGAGGGGATCGTGGTCGCCCTTGCGGAGCAGCTCCGATGAGAAAGCTCTGGGTCAAAGCGTGGCTCACGCTGGATGGTGTCTTTGATGCCGCGACGATGCGAGCGCTCGGTTCCGGCTCGCTTGCGGTGGCGTACCGCCCTGTCAGCATCACGGCGCCCCCGGTTCGGTAGAGAATAGCTGCTCCCGATAGTTCGTCTGTTGGAGGACTCAGTTGATCAAGTATCTCCTTGCCCTCGCGGCGCTGCCGGTGGCGCTCGCGCTCGGGACGATCCCGCAGGCCGGCAGTGCGCCCGTTCGCGCCGGTGACGTCGTCATCACCGGAGGATTCCTTTTCGATGGCGTCCGCGACACCACCGTCCCGAACACCGGCATCGTCGTCCGCAGCGGCATCTTCCAGGCCATCGGCGCGGATCTGAGCGGCGTCGACCTGACCGGCGCGACCGTGATCAGGCTGACGGACACGGATTACATCCTCCCCGGATTCTTCGATCTGCACGCGCATTACGCGATCGACCTGTTCGGCCAGGGCCGGGTCGACGAATACACCGTCAACCCGGTCCTGTTTCTCGCCAACGGCGTGACCTCGACGTTCCCGGCCGGGGAGATCGATCCCGAGGGCATGATGGCGGCGTGGCGGCGGATCGAGCGCGGCGAGCAGATCGGCGCGCGCATCCTCTCCTCGGGTCCGTACTTCGGCACCGCCCGACCGAGCTGGCGGTCCGCCGATCAGACAGCGGAGAAGATCCGCCAGGAAGTGGACGAATGGGCCGCGCGCGGCGTGCGCGGGTTCAAGGCGAAGGGGATCCAGGGTCCGCAGCTCCTGGCGCTGATCGACCAGGCGCACAAATACGGACTGCCGGTGACCGGCCACCTCGATTCCGGCGCGCGTGGATCGGTCAATCCGCGCGACGCGATCCACATGGGCATCGATCGCATCGAACACTTCATGGGCGGAGACGCGATCACGCCCGACCGGAATGCCTACGCGTCGCTCGAGCACCTCGACGTCGACCGTCCGGAAGTGGCGGCGATCATGAAGCTTTTCATCGATCGCAACGTCTACTTCGACGCGACCGTATCGGCCTACGGCTACTGGTACAACCCGAAGGACGAACGCATCTTCACCAGCGAGTTCGACGAGCAGAGTTATCTGACGCCGCACGCGCGGGAGGTGGCGAACACGCGCAAGAAGCCGCAGCTCGAGCAGTTCAAGCGCCTCTACGAGGTGAAGCAGCGCGAGGTGAAGAAGTTCTATGACCTTGGCGGCGCGAAGCTGATCACCAACGGCACCGACCATCCGAGCTGGGGAGAGTACCTTTCGGGCTTCAGCACGCATCGCGAACTGCAGACGCTGGTCCAGGCGGGGATTCCACCCGCGGCAGCCCTCAAGATGGCCACGATCAACGCGGCGCACGCGATGCGGATGGGCGATTCTCTCGGCACGATCGAGACCAGCAAGATCGCCGATCTCACCATCATCCGCGGCAACCCGCTGCGGGACATCAGGAACACCCGCAACGTGCGGCGCGTGATGCTCGCCGGCACGCTGCACGACGCTGCGGCGCTGCTGGCGTCGGTGAAGGGAAAGATGGGCCCGGCCAGTGCGGCCGACGATGAGTGGTGGCAGGGCAACAAGCGGTTTCCGCCGGCCGCGCGCGGTGGCCGCGGCCGGGGCGCTGATGCGCGCCGTTGACGTGCGGAATTTCCTGACCGTCGGCCTCGGCGAATCCGAGTGCCGGGGAGTTCCGGCCAGCCTATAATCCCGAGCACATCCATGCCTCTGGCGCCGGGTGAGCGACTCGGTCCGTACGAGATCCTTTCCGCCGTTGGCGCCGGCGGCATGGGCGAGGTCTGGAAAGCACGCGATACGCGCCTGAATCGGCTGGTCGCCATCAAGGCCAGTCTCAGCCCATTCAGTGACCGCTTCGAACGTGAGGCGCGGGCCATCGCCGCAGTGAACCATCCTCACGTCTGTTCGCTCTACGACGTCGGCCCTGACTACCTCGTCATGGAGTTCGTCGAGGGCCAGGAGCTGAACGGACCGGTGCCGCTCGCCCAGGCCCTCGCCGTGGCCGACCAGATCCTTGACGCACTCGGCGCCGCACACGCAAAGGGCGTCGTCCACCGCGACTTGAAGCCCGCCAACATCCTGCTGACCGGGAGCGGCGTGAAGGTTCTGGACTTTGGCCTCGCGAAGATCACCCACGCCGCTGCGGCTGCCGGCGCCGACCTCGTGGAGACTCGAGCCGTTTCGCTGACGGCGGAAGGCTCCCTCCTCGGCACGTTGCCGTACATGGCGCCGGAGCAGGTCGAAGGACGTGACGCCGACGCGCGCAGCGACATTTTCGCCTTCGGCGTCGTGCTGTACGAGTTGATCGCCGGCACGCGACCGTTCACGGGCAAGACGCCCGCGAACCTCGTCGCATCGATCCTCAAAGAAGAGCCGCGACCGCTGACTGAGTGGCAGCCGGGGATACCGCGGGGCCTCGCCGAAGTCATTCGGACCTGCCTCGAAAAGGATCCGGAGAAGCGGTGGCAATCGGCGCGCGACGTGAAGCAGGCGCTCAAGTTGATGGCAACGGCGCCTCCGCCATCGACACCCACCAGATCGGTTCGCTTGTGGCAAGGCATGACGGTGTTGACGGCGGCGATCGCGTTAGGCGTTGGCGCGTGGGTGCTCCGGCCCGCGGCGCCGGGTTTGCCCGGCCGTTTCGAGGCGAGGGTGCCGGAGGAGCTGACGGCCTTTGGGTACTTTTCGGCGTCGCCGGACGGCCGCAAGCTGGCGGTCACCGGGACCACCGCTTCACGTGAGGGTGGAATCTGGGTGCGGGATCTCGCGGCAGCTGAATGGCGGCGCCTGCCGGGGACCGAAGACGCCGCGAGTCTTTTCTGGTCCCACGACAGCCGGTACCTGGGCTTCATCGTTGGCGACACGGTCAAGCGAATCGACACGACCGGCGGTCCCCCCGAAACGGTGACCAGTGTTCCCGCCAGCACCCACCTCATACCCGGGTCCTGGAATGCTCGTGGCGACATCTTGTTCGGGAGTTGGGGCGGCGGATCGGGTGGTCCGCTGTGGCGAGTGCCTGCGGCGGGTGGCGCGGCGACGCCGGTGACACAGGTCGACCTTTCCAAAGGAGAGTTCGTTCACACGTTGCCCACGTTTCTTCCCGACGGCATTCACTTTCTGTATTTTTGCTCCGGACCGCCGGACGTAGAGGGCATGTACGTTGGCGCGCTCGACGTCGAGGCCGGAAACCAGTCGCGTGAGCGGGTACTGGCCACAAATGTGCCGGCGGGATACGCGAATGGCCATCTCTTCTTTGTGCGCGCCGGCACGCTCATGGCGCAACCTTTCGACGTGCGCCGTCTCAAGCTCGAGGACGTTCCGCCCGTCCCCATGGCCGAGAACATCCCGATCACGTGGTACTTCACTGGCGTGTTCAGGGTGTCTGACAACGTTCTCGTCTATCAGACCGAAGCGGCGCCCTCGACGTTCCAGCTCACCTGGGTTGACCGCCAGGGGAAGACCCTCGGCACGGTCAGGCCGCCAGGGACGGACGGGCGCGTGGTGTTGTCGCCGGACGGCAAACGCGCCGTTGCGAAGGACACGCCGTACAACATGCCGGGCGATCTCTGGATGATCGACATTGCCAGTGGTGAGCGCACGCGTTTCACCTTCAGCAAGGACGTGTTCTCACCGGCGGTGTGGTCCTCCGACGGCACCCGCGTCGCATACGCGGCCGGTCGTCTTGGCGACACGATCTTCGAGAAAGCCGCTTCCGGAGCCGTCGACCCGCAGGTGCTGCTGAACGAGCCGGGGTTGCGGCACTTTCCGACCAGCTGGTCGCGCGACGGGCGGTTCCTGCTCTATCACGTTGAGAACGCCGCGAGCACGGGCTATGACCAGTGGGTACTCTCCCTCAGCGATCGCACGCCACATCTACTGCTAGGCACCGCCTACAACGAGTGGGCGGCGGTTTTCTCTCCCGACATGCGCTGGGTCGCGTACTCATCACTCGAGGCTGGACCCGTGTCTGACATCTATGTCCGCCCGTTCCAGGTGTCGGAACAAACCGGACAGCCGTCATTCGGCGAGCGCAAGTGGCAGATCTCCAGGGACAACGGCAACTGGCCACAGTGGCGCACCGGCCGCGAGATCGTCTTCAACAGGGGTTCAAGGGTTTTTGCCGTGCCCGTGAAGACAACCGGTGCGGCTTTTGAGAGCGGCACCCCTCAGCAGCTGCCGGTCCCTCGGATCGGAGCCGTGGATGGGACGCCTCAGTCCGCCCCTGATGGCCATCGCTTTCTGGTGGAAGTGCCCGTGGATTCTCCGGCGATTCGAAGGTCATTCAAGGTTGTCGTCGATTGGCCAGCGTTGCTGAAGCAGTGACGGATTCATCGCGGCCTACTCCTGGTGACCGGCCGGTGCGTCCATCTCGCGCAGGATCGCCTGGAAACGCGGGTCGGAGCGGACCTCGCGGATTTCGGGATAGTGGCGCACCGTGACGATGAAGGCCGGTTCGCGCTCCGCCCAGGCGCGTTCCGCATACTGAATGGCCAGATCGCGATGGCCTGCGGCGTCAGCGGCAGCGAGCAGTACACCATTCGGCATGTACTCCCGCCCGGCGCGCGCAACGAGTTCCTGGAACAGCGTCCCGGCCGCGTCGAGGTCGCCCTGGCGGCGGAACGCGTAAGCCATGCTCGCCACCGCAGACGGGACTCGTCCGCCTGTCGCCATCGCCTGTTCGAGTACCGCAAGGGCTTCGTCGTGCCGTCCCGCCTCGTTGAGCGTCCGCCCGTACACCCACCGTGCCACGAACGACTCGGGATCGCGCTCGACCGCCAGGCGTCCGGCGGCGATGGCCTCGGCGTGGTGGCCCGCGGTGCTGAGGCACATCGACAGCACCCCGACGGCATAAGCCGAGAGCGGATCGTGATCGAGCGCCTGCCTCGCCTCAGCGACGCCGCGGTCGAACTCGCCGCACACGAACTGCAGATAGAACAGCGCGTACCACGCACGGCCCTCGGTGAACCGCGGGTTGAGCTGCAGGGCCCGCGCGAAGTGCTGCCCCGCGAGATCACGGTCGTTCTCGTGCATGAGCGTCGCAGAGGCGAACGCGGCGTGCGCGACGGCCGATGACGGATCGAGCTCCACGGCCTTGCGCGCCGCGGCCAGCGTTATGGGCTTGGCTTCCGCAGGCGGCAGCAGGCCCCAGTAGGACACGACCGTGTACGCTTCGGCAATGGCCGCCCAGGCAAGCGAGTAGTCCGGATCCAGCTCCACCGCCTGCTGGCACAGCTCGAGCGCCGGCCGGATGCTCGACCCGCGGCGATTCAGCAGCGCGCGGCCCTGTAGATACAACTGATAGGCGGTGACGTTGGTCGTTCCCTGCTCGACCAGCCGCGCCAGGCGATCGAGCGGCGTGTCCGCGAGCGAGACCTTCAATTGGTCCACGACCGCCTTGGCGATGTCTTCCTGGACGTCGAAGATGTCCTTCAGCTCGCGGTCGTAGCGCTGCGACCAGAGCTGGAAGCCGTCCTCGACGTTGCTGAGCTGAACGGTGATCCGCACACGATCGCCGGCGCGGCGCACGCTGCCGCCGAGGACCGTCTTCACGTTCAACCGTTCGCCGATCGTCTTGAGGTCGTCGCTGCTGCCGCGCAGCGAGAATGCGGACGCGCGTGCCGCGACCCGCAGGTTCGGGAGCGCCGTGAGCGCGTTCAGGATCTCCTCGGCGATCCCGTCACAGAACCATTCCTGATCCTTCGCCGCGGAGAGATCGGAAAACGGCATGATCGCGATTGAAGCCCGTCGATCCACGCCGGACGACGGCCGCGGAGCCTCGGAAGGCCGATCGGCGAGCGCCTTCGCCTTCACGAACCCCTCGAAGAGCCGGTCGACGAGATCTGTTTCCCATTGCCAGGTGGACCAGAGCGCGCGCACGTTGTCGGGATCGAGAAACGCCGGATGGTGCCTGCGGATCACGTCGAACGAGGCCCGTGCGTCTGCGGCGAGGCCAAGTTGTCCGGCCGCGACGGCGACGGAGAGCGGCGTCCAGATGAACTGCGACAGGTTCGAGCGCTTCGCCTCGACAAGCGCCTGCTCGAACAACCCCTGGCGATAGTAGTTCGTGGCCGTGACGGTGTGTACCCAACCCGGAACGTGGGGGTTGAGGTCTCGCGCGCGCTCGACGATCTCGATGCCGCGCTCCCACTCGCCGGCATACGCGAGCATCAAGCCCGCATACGCAATGGTGGTCGTGTTCAGCGGATTGAGCGCCACCACACGCTCAACCGCAACTCGAAGACTTTTCAGGTCGCGTTCGAAGAAGCGCAGCGCCGCCAGCGCCCGGCTCGCGTACTGATTCGTCGAATCGATCTCGAAGGCGCGGTTCGCGGCCTCGGCGCTTCGCTGCAACGAGTTCGGCAACGGATTGAGGCGCTGCGAATGTTCCTGCTCGTACAGGAAGGCCAGGCAGGCCCAGCCCTGCGCATGACGCGGCTCCCGCGTCAGCGCACGCTCGAAGGCCGCGCGAAGCTGCCCGTGTTCCTCCGCGATGAAAAGCTGCGCGTAGCCGTGAAAGCGCAACACCAGCTCGCTCACGGTCAGGTCATCCAGGTTGCGATCCTTGAGCGAGGCCGCGAGCGCGCGTGACAGAACGCCCTGCGTGTCGCCGACGGTCGCGACGACGCGCCAGGCCAGATCGTCCTGGAGGGCGAACAGGTCACCGCCGAGTGTCCTGTCGTAGGTCTCGCTCCACATGTGCGCACTCGTCGACGTGTCGATCAGGCGCGCGTTGAGTCGAAGGGCGGCGCCCGCCGTGCGGACCGTGCCCTCGACGAGATAGCGCGCGCCGAGTGTCTCCGCCGCTCGCGCATCGGCGGCAAGCCCCTTGGCCGCGTCGGCGTCATGTCGAGCCACGATGCGAAGATGCGAAAAGCGCGACAGTCCCGCAGTGATGTCATCCGTCAAACCGTCGGCCAGCGCCTCGGCGTCGCCGCTGCCACGGAAGGTGAAGGGGAGGACGGCAACCCTGAGGTCGCTCGACGCTGTCGATCCGGAGCCCGGCGTGGATGCGGGACGGACGGCCGGCACCAGGCCGGACGATTCCCACACCCGGCGAAGGGCTTTCAGCCCGTCGTACACGTCGTGCGCGCTCTGCACGCGGTCCTGCGGCGCTTTCTCCAGGCAGCGCGCCGTCAGGCGCCAGACGCCTTCGGGCAGATCGGCGCGCGCGCCGGCGAACGAACGGGCTGGTCGCGCAGGATGGATGACATCAACGCGGCCGACGAGTCGCCGTTGAACGGCCGCGAGCCGCAGGCCATCTCGTAGAGCACGACGCCGAGGGAAAAGAGATCGGAGCGATGGTCGACCGACCTGGCCTCGAGCTGCTCGGGAGACATGTACGGCACAGTCCCTACGACCATCCCTTCCTGTGTGAGGGCCAACCTCGTCGCCGCGGATGCGTCAGGCGACGGACCTCTCGTGTCGCGTGCGAGGCCGAAGTCGAGGATCTTAATGTGCCCGTCATCGCTCACGATGATGTTGGCCGGCTTCACGTCGCGATGAACGACCCCCTTGCGGTGCGCGGCGGACAACGCGTCCGCGAGCGCGATGCCGATCTCGAAGAACTGCGCAGGCGCCAGCCCACCATCGGCCAGCAGACGATCGAGCGACTGCCCCTCGACGAGTTCCATCGTGATGAACGGAACGCCGTCGTCGTCCTCGATCGAGAAGATGGTGACGATGTGGGGATGATTCAGGGCGGCGACGACGCGGGCTTCGTGCCGGAAGCGGGTCAGGCGTTCGGCGTCGGCTGCGACGTCGGCGGGCAGCACCTTGACCGCGACGTCGCGGCCAAGCCGCGCATCGTGGGCGCGATACACGTGCCCCATCCCCCCGGCACCGATGGGTTCCAGAATCTCGTAGCGTCCGATGTGCCGTCGGTCGGAGAGGTTCACGGCGGACGAGGAATCTTACCTGATCGAACCCCGGCGGCAGCGAACGAGGTGGGTCGAAGTTGCTTGCCGGCGCCTCTACTGAGTGTGAACGGTCAGAGGGATCGTCACACGCCGATGTCCTCGTTCCAGAGCTGCGGGTGCGCCGCGATGAAGTCCCGCATGAGCGCCACACACGTGGGATTCTGAACGACGTCGACCGTCACGCCACGCTCGCGCAGCCACGCCTCCTCGCCAGGAAAGGTCTGGTTCTCACCGACGATGACGCGGGGAATACCGTAGAGGAGAATCGCGCCGCTGCACATCGAACACGGCGAGAGCGTCGTGTAGATCGTCGACTCGCGATACACGGCGGCCGGCAGCCGTCCGGCGTTCTCGAGCGCGTCCATCTCGCCGTGGAGCACAACGCTGCCCCGCTGCACCCGTCGATTGTGTCCGCGTCCGATGATGCGTCCCTGATGCACGAGGACGGAGCCGATCGGGATGCCCCCTTCGCGTGCGCCCGCTGTTGCCTCATCGATTGCCGCCTGCAGGAACGGATCTGTCATGTGCTGATTCTCCTCGGTGCATTTTCCGCCGTCCACCTCAGTAAGGATGCCCGGTGTTCGCGGCGACCGCGCGCGCTCGAGCGCTGACAACCCAGCAGGCCGCGGTAAAACGGACTTCAGCTCCGTGCACATACGGATCAAAGGCCGCTCGGATCGTTTCGACCACCTGGGTGCGAGTGCGCTCATCCGCCTCACGAAGGATTAGACCGACCGGTCCCAGCCGTGTCAGGTAGGGGACCAACTCCTTTTCGAGCATCGTGCAGACAATGTCGATCGGTCGAACGTCGACGTCGACCCAGCCGCTCTCCTCGAGGATGGAGTAGATGCGCTGCCGGTCCGCGAAGGCGAACTGGCCAGGCCCGTCCGGCCGGCGCACCGGCAGATCCGGCAGGAGTGGGGCGGCAGCACGTTCGGCGGTCGTCATGAACGGATTCTCCGCGGCGCTTCGCCACGCGATGAATCGGAGACTGGCCTCGTCGTTCGCGGCGCGGCGCAGGTTGCCAAAGGCCTGGACGGCGTCGTCGAAGAACATCACCCCAAAGCGCGAAATGATCAGGTCGAACACTGCGGGTTCGAACGCGTGGATCTGCGCGTCGCCCTGAAGAAAGCTCGCCGCGGTGGCTTCGCGCTCGGCGCGGGCGCGAGCGGCGGCGATCATCGGCTCGGAAATGTCGATGCCGGTGCAGCTGCCGTTCGGACCGAGCCGGCGCGCGACTGCGAGGGTTGTGCTGCCCGTGCCGCAGCCGACATCGAGGACCCGGCCTCCACGTCCGGCGGGCACTGCGCCGACGAGCAGGTCTTCGAACGGTCTGAGAACCTGGTCGAGCAGTGCCTGCGACTCGACCCACGCGCATCCCGCGGGACCATTCCAGAGCGCCATCTGCACGTCATTCGTCGGGTGCGCCGCATCCATGATCGTCTCCCTCCTGGTGTGTTCTCGAGTACGAGCTACACTGTGTCACTTCAAGTCGGCTTGAGGTCAAGAGGAGAGTCATGGACATCACCGAGGTGGCGCAGCGGTCCGGCCTTCCTGCTTCCACGTTGCGGTTCTACGAGGAGAAGAGGCTGATCACCTCCACCGGCAGGCGAGGTCTGCGCCGGCAGTTCGATCCCGGCGTGCTGGAGCGGCTCGCGATGATCGGTCTGGGGCGCACCGCCGGGTTCTCGCTTGACGAGATCGCGCTCATGTTCTCGCCACATGGGCGGCCGCACATCGACCGACGAATGCTCGCGGCCAGGGCGAACGACCTCGAGAAGACGATCCGCAGGTTGAGCCGGCTGCGTGACGGCCTGCGTCACGCCGCTGAGTGCCCCGCGCCGAGCCACATGGAATGCCCCAAGTTCCAGCGCATCCTGCGGATCGCAGCGTCCGGAAGCATCGGGGCGCCGAGACGTCGCACCTCGAAGCACCCTGAAGCACCCTGAAGCACCCTGATGCACCCTGATGCACCCTGATGCACCCTGATGCACCCCGACGCACCCCGGTCTGGCGTCGCTACTTCCCGGGCCGGCTCACCGGCGGGACGATGCCGTTGGCGCGGTAGGCGGTGACCAGCTTGCCGTAGTGCTCGCCCTGGTGCTCGAGCCAGCCGATCAGCTGCGGGCGCGGCTTCGCCTTGACCAGCGGCAGCGACGCGGCGAGGGCCGCCTCCATCTCCGCGACGACTGCGGCCCGCGTCTTCGGCTTGCTCGCGTACTCTTTCTCGCGGGCTTCGAAGTCGAACTTCTCCCCCTTCGCCTGCGCGGTCGTCATTTCCAACCCGATCGTCACGTGTCGCAACTCTTCGATCACGCTCCGTGAGTCCGGATGCGGCTTCCACGCGAGCTTGTCGTCAGGGAAGGCGGTGTCTTTGGCGATGGTGAGAATCTTGTTGTGCACGTCCTCCCACGAGCGCGCGAGGACGGCCTCGTAGGTCGGCGCCGGGGCGGCCTGCTCGAGGATCACCGCCGCGGCTGAGGCTGAGGCGAAGAGTGCAAACGATGCGGCCAAAGTGAATCGGTTCATCGGAGACCTCATGGGCTCGACAAGCGAGCGGGCCCGTCCCGCGGGCGCCGAGCCGACAGGTGCTGTACATCCGTCTGCCGAGGATCTATTCCGGGAATAGATTTGCCGGGTCAGGACATTTACGGTTCGCTACTCGCGATGTTTGGGATCCGTGACGCGCGGCGTGAGGAGTTCGACCGCACGGCCCTGGTGCACGTGCCGGAACTGCTGCGCGTGGCCTCGCGCCTGTGCGGCAGCACCGACGCCGGTGAGGACCTCCTGCAGGAAACGTATCTCCAGGCGTGGCGGTCATTCCATCGTTTCGAACCCGGTACCAACTGCCGCGCATGGCTCTACAAGATCCTGCTGTTCACATACTCGGCGCAGAAGCGCCAGCGCGCGCGACGTCCGCTCCTTGTGGATCTCGACGCCGCAGGCGAAACCGCCCTCGGCATTGACGTGCCGACGCCGGACACGTTGACCCAAGAGGCGGTCAGGGTGGCGTTCGATCGGCTCCCGGAGCATTTCCGAACGCCGGTCCTGCTCGTCGACGTCGAGGGGCTCACCTATCGAGAGGCCGCCGAAGCGATGGACGTTCCAATCGGCACCGTCATGTCGCGTCTGAGCCGCGGACGCGCGCTGCTCCGAGTCGAGCTGGCTCGACATGCGCCGGGGTCGACGACACGGGCGCAACATGCAGCCGGGCAGTCTGACAAGAGGAGGGCGGGGGCGTGAATCCCGACTGCCGGCGCGTTCGAGAAGTGATGGACTCGTACCTTGCCGAGGAGCTTCTCGTCGAGACCAATCACGAGGTCCTGCGACACCTGGACTCGTGTCAGGAGTGCGCTGCGGAGCTGCAGCGCCGCCAGCGGCTGCGCGCGTTGCTGGCGCAGGCACTCGAGATCCGGGTGGACGATCAGCATGCCGCCGCGCGAATCTCACAGGCGCTGGATCGCGAGCAGCGTTCCTGGAAGCGCGTCACCCCGCTCGCGACCGCCGCGGCAACGCTCATCGCCGCCGTGGCGCTCGCATTCTGGTTCAGCCGGCCCGTCGACGTCGCGGCCTACGACGATTCCGCCGACGATCACATCGTGTGTGCCCTCAGCTATCCAGTGAGTCACAGCTACGACGCGGATCGCGCGGCGCAGAGTCTCGCACCGCCATTCATGCCGATCGTCGATGCTGTCGGCGTGTCGCATGGCGAGTACGAAGTGATCGATGCGCACATGTGTCCATTCAAGGGGCGCAACTACGCCCACGTCGTCTTCCGCGGCGGCGGACAGACACTGTCACTCTTTGCCGAACGCGCCGAGCGTGGCGCATTGCCCGCGGCGCCTGCGACGACGCTGACCGGAGACACCATCGACGTGCACGAAACGACGCGGCTGGGATATCGGATTGCAGCGGTCGCGACTGACGACTACCAGCTCTTTCTCGTGTCAGAACGGCCGACCGACCCGCCCGAGATCGAGCGCGACATCCTGCGGTCGGCCGTGCGGTTCATTCGCGGCCTCGAGAAGTGAGCGGGTCGACATCATGACGATCGCCGCAGACGCTACTCCATGACCGCGTGCACGCCCTCTGCCACGCGGTCGGGCCGCCGCATCAGAAACAGCAGCGGCAGCATCGCGGCGAAGATGACGCCCATCAGGTAAAAGGCGTCGATGAAGGAGAGCAGCGCCGCCTGCTGGCGGACCATCCCTTCGAGCGCGGCATAGGCGCGCATGAGCGCGGTGGTCGCATCCGCGCCTTGCGAGATGAAATAGGCCTGCAGTTCTGATAGCCGGCTGGACGTCTCGGTCGAATACGCGCTGACGTGCGCCGACAGCCGATCGGCGTGAAACGTCTGACGCCGCGAGAGCATGGTCGTGACGACCGCGATGCCGACGCTGCTGCCGACGTTCCGCATCAGATTGAACAGGCTCGTCGCGTTTCCCATCCGCTCCCGCGAGATGCGGCCCATCGTCACGGCGGTCAACGGCACGAAGAGCAGGCCCAGCGAGAGGCCCTGGAGGAACTGCGGCCAGAAGAGATCCCAGTAGCCCGCGTCGAGATTGAGCCACGAGAGCCAGAACAGCGTGTAGGCGGCAAGGACCAGGCCGATGCCCACGAGCTTGCGCGGATCGAAACGATCCGTCGCCAGCCCGACGAGCGGCATCGCGATGAAGGAGCCGAGCCCGCGCGGCGCGAGCGCGAGCCCCGCCTGAACCGAGGAATATCCCATCAGCGTCTGCAGCATCACGGGCAGGAGCACCAGGCTGCCGTACAGCACGAATCCGAGCACGGTCGTCAGCAGAACGCCCGCGCTGTACGTGGCATCTCTGAACACACTCAGGTCGACCACCGGATGACGCGTGCGGAGTTCGCGCGCGACGAACGCCACCAGGCTGACGCTCCCGACGATCAGGAGCGTGACGATCATCGACGAGGCGAACCAGTCCTCCTGCTGCCCCTGATCCAGCATGATCTGGATTCCGGCGATGCCGATCGCGAGCAGCCCGATGCCCCAGTAGTCGATGACCTCGCTGGCCCGCCGCAGATACGGCGGGTCGAAGATGTAGGCCTGGACCATGAGCAGCGAGAGCACGCCCACGGGAACGTTGATGTAGAACACCCATCGCCAGGAGTAGTTGTCGGTGAGCCACCCTCCCAGCACGGGACCGATGATCGGCGCGACGACGATGCCGAGCCCCCAGAAGCCCATGGCCTTGCCGCGATCGGCGGGATCGAAGGCTTCGAGAAGGACGGCCTGAGAGATCGGCTGCATCACGCCGCCCGTGATGCCCTGGACGACGCGGAACCCGATGAGGACGGGAAGGTTCGGCGCGATGCCGCAGAGGAGCGATGCCATCGAGAAGCCCGCGACCGATGCCATCAGGAGCCGCTTGCGTCCGATCACCGTGGCGAGCCATCCCGTCAGCGGCAGGACGATCGCATTGGCAGCGAGATACGACGTCAACGCCCACGTCGTCTCTTCGATCGTGGAGGACAGGTTTCCGGCGATGTGCGGCAGCGAGACGTTCACGACCGTCGTATCGAGCACGACCATGAACGTCGCGCTCATCACCGCGATCGCCGTGAGCCACGGGTTCACGGAAGAGGCGGCGGCCGCGCCGGAAGCGTCGTCCATGGTCGTGTCAGCGATCGAAGACGGTGACCGTGACGGACATGCCGGGACGGAGCGGGTGCGCGGGATCCTGGCCGCCGTCGAGAGCGACCCGCACCGGCACGCGCTGGACCACCTTCACGTAGTTGCCGCTCGCATTGTCGGGCGGCAGCAGGCTGAACCGGGCGCCCGTCGCCGGCGCCAGCGTGTCGACGTGGCCGGCGTACTCGCGCCCCCCGTATGCATCGACTTCGATCGCGGCGCGCTGCCCCGGTTTCATGCCGGCGAGCTGGGTCTCCTTGAAGTTCGCGGTGACCCAGATGTCCTCGAGCGGGACGAGCGCCATCAGCGGCTGGCCCGGCTGAAGAATCTGGCCGGGCTTCACCCTGACGCGGCTGACCATGCCGGCCGAGGGCGCGCGCACGGTGGTGTGTTCCAGATCGAGCTTCGCCTGCCGCAGCGCCGCGTCAGCCTGCGCAACTTGCGCGCGGGCCGCCGCCACCCGGGCCCGCGCCATCGCGACTTCCTGCGGGCCCGTGCTGGCCGCCGACACGGCCGACGCCGCCTGCGTGAGCTGTCCGCGCGCCTGCGCCAGGCGGCTCTCCGCAACCGCGACGCCGGTTTCCGCCTGCGAGACGCCAGCGGCCGCCGAATCGGCTGACGCCTGGGCCGATTTGTGCGCCGCGACGACCGCATCGAACTGCTGGCGCGACACTTCGTCCTTCTCCGCCAGCGGCCGGAGCCGCTCGACGTCCTTCGCCGCCCTGTCCAGATTCGCGTCCGCCGCGCGCTTCTCCGCGCGCGCCGCCTCGAGCTTCGCCCGCGCGGCTTCGACGTCCTGCTCCGCCACCTGGATGCCGGCCCCGGCATTGCCGTGTCCGGCCGTGGCGGCCTTCAGCCGGCTCTCGGCCGTGGCGCTCGCCACCGATACGTTCGCCTCGGCAGCGGCCAGCGACGCGCGCGCTTCCTGAAGATCGGCTTCGGCGCGCGCTACAGCGGTTTCGTAGTCGCGCGTGTCGATGACGGCGAGCACCTCTCCGGGTTCGACGTGCTGGTTGTCCGTGACCGCGACAGTTTCAAGGACACCGCCGACCTTGGCGGCGAGAGGGATGACGTACCCATCGACCTGCGCGTCGTCTGTCGAAACCGATCCGCTGGAGAACCACCACCGGCCGCCCGCGACCGCCAGCACGGCCACCGCTGCGAGACCGAGAAGTCGCGCGCGGCCGGGCCGCCGGATTCGTGGCGCCGCCTGCGGTTCCTCGGCGGCGTTCACCGGCGATTCGTCCATGGTGACTCTCCTCCCAGAATGCGAATGAACTGCTGTTCGTCGGCGCCGACCGCCTTCGCCAGCACCGCCTTGGCGATGTTGTGCGCATACAGCGCCGCGATGTATCCCTCGCGCGCGGCGGCAGCCGCCTGCTGCGCCTGGACGACTTCGATGTTCGTCGCGACACCGGCGCCGAACCGATCGCGCGCCTGCGTCAGCGCCTCGGCGGCCGCGTCCGTGGCGCTCCGGGCGACCTCGACCTGCTGCGCGGCCGCCCCGAGATCCCGAAGCGCCGTGTCGATCTCGTAGGACACGCGCGCGCGCAGATCCTGGAGCTGCAGTTCACGCTGACGGAGCCCGGCCTGTGCGTCGATCTCGCGCGCCCTCGTCTCGCCCGCCGCAAACAGTGGCACGTGCACGTTCGCCGCCACGGCAAACGTGCCTTCGGCGGTCGCGGGAGCACTCCCGATCCAGCCGTAGTTGCCGTCCACGGTGACGCTCGGCAGCCGCGCGGCGCGGGCGGCACTGGCCGAGGCTCGTGCGGCCTCGACCTCCGCCTGCGCGCGGAGCACGTCGGGCCTGTGCGCAAACGCCTTCTGACGCAGCATCGCGGGGTCAGGATCCTGCAACGGTGCGTACGCCATCGCATCGGCCAGCGAGTAGGCCTGCATCCAGGGAAGCCCGATCGCCCGGGCGAGCGCCGTTCGCGCGCGTGCCGTTTCGTTCTCCGCCGCAATGCGGCGCTGCGCCGCCGTCTTCCGTTCGACGTCGGCGCGAAGCACGTCGAGCCGTGGCACCACGCCCGCGTTGTTCTGATCGACCGCCAGGACGTAGAGCGACTCCGCCGTCGCGAATTCCGCGCGCGCCGCATCCACGCGGCTCTGGGCCGCGATCACCTGCAGGTACAGGTCGGTGACGACGAGCACCACGACGTGGCGGGCGTCTTCGTAGGCGTGCTGCCCGGCGCGGAGCTGGGCGGATCCCTGACGCGCTTCGTAGATCGCGCTGATGTCGAGCACGGGCTGCGTCACCGCTACGCGTGCGTCGAAGACGTTGAACGGGCCAATCACGTCCGGTGTTCCGGGGAACCCGCTGAATCCAAATGCCGCGAGATTCACCTTCTGGCGCGCTTCATTGATGGCGGCCGAAGCGTCCGGCAGCAGACCGGCGAGCAAACGCCAGCGGTCGCCTTCCACCTGATGCAGCCGCTGTTCTTCGAGCAGCACGCCCAGGTTCTGGCGCAGGCCACGCTCGAGCGCATCTGCAAGCGACAGCGTCAACGGGGGCCCGGTGGCCTCGCCCGCGGGCGCGCTGCCCAGGAACGGGTTCTGCTGCTGCGCCGAGATCCGCGCCACGCCGAGACACAGCAACAGCAGCGGCACGGCCATCGATGGGATGATTCGCCTCATCGGGCCAGTCCTTTCCACAGGAGTTCGAGCGCTTCGTCCACGTCCGGCGCGGCCGACGGCGCGAAGCCACGCAGGCGGCGGACGATGACGCCATAGGAGAGATCGAAGAGCATGCCCGCGGCCGCGCGCGAGTTCACGCGCCGCAGTTCGCGTGCCCGCACGCCGGCCTCGAGCACACGCTCGAGCGCCTTGACCTGGCGCTCGTGCAGACGCGCAGCCTCGCGCCGCACCAGTGCGCCGGCCTTGTCCTGCGCCAGCGCTCCCTGTTCGGTGAGGTAGATCCTGAAGAATTCAGCGTGCTGCTCGAAATAGCGCCAGCGCGTCACGAAGAAGGCGCGGAGCACGTCGCGGGTCGGCCCGCCGGCCCCGAGCACCGCGACCGTCTCGCTGGCCAGATCCTCGAGGGCGGCGACGACGGCAGCCGCGTAGATGGCCGACTTGGAGGGGTAGTACAGATACAGCGTTCCCTTGGCCACGTCCGCTTCGCGCGCGATCAGGTCGACGGTCGTCCCGGCAAAGCCGTGGCGTGAGAACACCGTGCGGGCCGCGTCGAGAATCGTGCGGCGGCGATACTCGACACGGAGCTGCCGGACGCGACTGGCGGAGCGCCGGCCCGGCCGTTTACTGGCCTGGTCAGTCATCATAATGACTACCCAGTCAGTTTACATCAGCAGCACACCGGCGCTCCCGATGCATGATCCGCGAGGCGATGCGTGCAACTCTGGTTACACGCGGTCCACGAGGGGCTCGAGTGCCGTGGCATCCCCGCCGGACCATCGATCCAGCAGCTGCGTCGTGCCCGCGCCTCCGCGCTGATCGTATGTGATCAGCCGGAAGGACGAGGTCGGCGGTTCGAGATCGGGGAGCAGATAGTCGCGGAACCCCGGTCCGCCGTGCAGCGCGATGACCGGAGGGCCCGCGCCGGCCTCGCGAACCGACACGGTGATGCCGTCAGCGACGATGACCGAGCGTTGCCCGGATTGAACGGCGTGCCCGGCCCCGATCGAAAGCGCGGCAACGACGATCGCGGACAGAATCTTCACGGGCGGACGATATCATGTGGCCAGGGAGCGCTCATGATCTGTCTGAAATACGTGGCGATATCGGTCGCGGCAATCGTGTTGAGCGCGGCAGTGCCGAGTGCGCAGGAGATGCCGGCCGAGTACAAGGCCGTGCTGTCGACCCTCGGCAAAACGGGAGACTTCAAGGACGGCGTGCTGAAGGTGAACATCCCGCGGAACGATCTCCGCGTCACCATCAATGGCCGCCCGGCGCCCACGCCGTTCGGGTTCGGCGGATGGGTTGCGCTGACGAAGGGACAGGGCATGGACGTCATGATGGGCGATCTCGTGCTCACCGAGGACGAGGTGAGTCCCGTCATGTCAGCCCTGCTGCAGAACGGGCTGGACGTCACGGCCCTCCACAATCATTTCTTCTGGGAGCAGCCGCGCGTCTTCTACATGCACGTGCACGGCATGGGAAGCGCGGCGGATCTCGCGACGCGCGTCAAGCCGGCGATCGACCTGATCGACCAGGCCGCGAAGAAGGCTGCGACACCCCCTTCGACCGTGCCGGCATCACCGACGATCGACGGTGCGGCCCTGGCACAGATCATCGGCACGCCCGGCGAGCAGACCGGACCGGTCTACAAGATCACGATCGGCCGCCCGGACATCGACCTCCGCGAGCATGGCGCACGGATCAACGCCCGCATGGGACTGAACACGTGGGCGGCGTTTGCAGGAACGAACGCGGATGCGATGGTGGCCGGGGATGTCGCGATGCTCGAGTCAGAGGTGACGCCGGTTCTCAGGGCCTTGCGTGCGAACGGTCTGCACGTCGTCGCGATTCACCACCACATGACCGGCGTCACGCCGGTCGTAATCTTCCTGCACTACTACGGCACCGGTCCGGCTGCGAAGCTGGCGCAGGGCGTGCGGGCTGCTGTCGACCTGCTCGGGAAGGCATCGGCTGCCCGGTGACATCGCGATTGAAGAACACATCGTGCCGGACGTGGTCGTCTCCCGGGTCCGCCGGCTGGTCCCCTTCGATCTCGGTGGTCACGTCGATCGCGACGGCCGCCGCGTCGTCCAGCTTCGGGTTCTTTACCGTGCCGAAGACGGGAACGATCCGATACCGGTAACGGGTCCCACGGTGCGCCGTGTAGTCGGCCCAGTGAAAACTCTGAATGGGATGCTCGGAGGTCGGCACCGGCGCACCGGGCGGCAATCCTTTGTCCTTGTTCTTGAAGCGTTTGATGCCGCGCAGCCAGTACCGTTCGATCTCGTTGCCCTGGTCGTCGAATTCCGCCCGCTCGATGGCGTAGCCGAGCAGGTTCGTCCGTGACGGTTCCGTGCCGTCGATGGGTCCCACGCGAGTGATACGACGTATGTGCCCGCATACGCGGCGGCCCTTAATTCGGTGCCCTGTGCAGTCGCCCGCATGACGCCTCCGGGCGAGATTATGGGGCAACTCTCCCATCCGGCTTCCGGGTCTTTCGCTCCGTCCCCTCGTGCCCAAGCCGCTACGATGTCCGCGCGCTGTTGCTGGGGAGCCGGCGGCGATTGTTGGTCGCTGTGACACTTGCGGACCCGCAGCTGTCGCGCGGCCGGCGCACCGAGGCGGCGGATCTGCTGCCGGAGGGTGACAGCGAGGGCCCGGCCACCCCTGCCCTTGCTTAGGCTGGGATTGGCCCTTTATAATTGGGGTTTCCCGCACGTGCTGGGAGGTCGTTCAACGGTAGGACACCGCGCTCTGGACGCGGTTATCGGGGTTCGAATCCCTGCCTCCCAGCCAGCTATTCCGTTCTACCCATTCGACTTAGCCTTCACAACCCTGCGGCGTCTCCAAACTGTCTCCAACCGCCCGACGTGCGGGCCGGTCTTCGAGCAATCGGATCGTCGCGTCGAGTGACGCCGGACTCAGGTGTGAGTACCGCTGCGTCATCGTGAGGCTCTGATGCCCGACGAGCTCCTGCACGCCTCGCATCGGCGCGCCCTGCATCGCCAGGTGCGAGCAGAACGTGTGACGGAGGATGTGGACGCCGGTCGGTACCTTCGCCCGCTTGGCCGCGTAGCGAACGCGTGACCAGGCGCCCTGCCGGGTGAGCGGTGTACCGTCGTCCTTGCACAACACCCGGCGGCTGCGGAGATGCCGCTGCTGGCGGAGCGTCGCCGCCAGCCGTTCGGTCATCCCAACGAACCGAATGCGCCCATTCTTCGGCGCCGTCAGTTCGCCGCACCAATCGGAGTGCCGCACCCGGATCTGCCGTCGTTCGAGGTCGACGTCGGCCCATTCGAGTGCCACGATCTCGCCCGCCCGCAGCCCGGCCTCGCCTCCGAGGAGGGCGATCAGATAGCTGCGCGGGTCGATTGTCTGCGCGGCCTTCAGCAAACGCTCGTAGTCATCGAAGTCGTGGAACGCCGCGTCGGTTCGCGGAACCCGCACGAGCCGGATCGAACAGGGCATCTTGTCCAGCGCACCCCACTCGACCGCCTGCTTCAACAGCACGTTGAGCACGCTCAGCACGTTGTTGATCGTCTTCGGTGACTTGTCGTGCAGGCTCAGCTTGAGTCGTTGCACCTGCTCGTTGCTGATCGTGTCGAGCGTTCGTGAGCCGAGCTCCGGGATCAGGTGCAATCGCAGAATCGACTCCTTGGCCGCAACACCGCTCGGCTTCTGCCGGTTCGCGCGCGCGTAGCCGTCGATGAAGCGCGGAGCGAACGCTTCGAGTGTGGGCACCTCCTTCCGGACCCTTGGCCCGGTGAGCAGCAGCTCGCGCTCGCGGCGCTCGCCCCACTCTCTCGCTGTCGTCTTCGAGTAGCTCGCGCTCAGCTTTCGCCGTTCACGATGCCGATCCCCCGTGGCGAGCAGGACGTTGATGTCCACGTCCCAGCCACCGCGAGGGTGTCGTCTGATGTTCACGCTCATCGCCTCACTCCTTCGGCGATGGCGCGCACTTCTGGTCCAGCCAGTCTAGCAAAACGTCGGAGCGAAACAGGACGCGGCGACGAAGCCGCACGACGCCAGGCAGTTGCCGTCGCTCGACCATCGCGTAGATGGCGCGTCGTGTCGTCCGCAACAGCTCCGCGGCCTCGTCGACATTGAGAAAGCGCGGAACTGCACGGCGGTTGACGCGCTGTTCCTCGCTATCGTCCGTCGTCATGTGCACGCGCAACCGATGGGTGGTTAGGGTCGCGCTCATGGCCTGCCTTCCGTCCGCGCGCCGGTGCCGGCCTCCGCACGCACCGGCGATGGTCCATCCTGAGCGACGACAGCGTGCCTCTCGAGCCACGCATCGATCCACTCGCGTTTCAGTCGGATGGCACGACGCCCGCCCACGCGGATGTGATGCATTCGTCGCGCGGCGCACGCGTCGTAGATCAGGTCTCGACACACGCCGGCGTACTCCGCGCCCTCGGCTACGTTCAACCAGAGCCTCATACAACCTCCTCGAGCGATTCCAGCGGTGGAACGGCATCGACTCGGTTGGCGTCGGGCGCGACGCGTTCACCTTGCGAGAAGCGCGGGTGCCCAACGGGACGTCAACGGTCGCTACGCAGCAGGCCGCAGTCGGTCCGGAATCGGTCCAGGAGATGAGGAAGCGCAGTGAGGGTCGTCACCCAACGCGAAGGTGACGGGTAAGCAGTGAAGATTCAGCGTGTGTTTCTGGAACCGAGTCGATGGGCGCAGGATAGCGCCGGTCGATTTGGGCGTCAACCTGAGCCATGTGGCCCGTTGGTTCACGGTGAAGACGAGAACTGAGAGACCTGGCAGGTGTGGTGGCGTAGAATGAATATTACAAATGTTGTAATATTTGTTTATGACCGGCGAGGAACTTCGGGAGGGGCGGAAGCGACGGGGATGGACACAGGCCGACCTCGCGCGGCGGCTGGGGGTCTCGCAGGGCTACGTCTGCCTCCTCGAGCGCGGTCAGCGTCCCGTGCCACCGGTGATGGCCCAGAAGGTGGCGCGGCTTCTGGATGTGCCGGCCACCGCCCTGCCGCTCGGGTCAACTTCGGCTCCCCTGGGCGAGGATGCCGCGACCACGGCCCTGGCTACGTTGGGATATCCGGGGTTCGCCTATCGGCGGCGCCGTCAGGGCCTCAACCCGGCGGAGTTACTTCTGCGCGCGCTCCGGACATCGGACCTCGACGCCCGTGTGGTCGAGGCGCTGGTGTGGGTGGCGCTCACCTACGCAAACCTGAATTGGGATTGGCTGGTGCGCCAGGCGAAGCTCGACGACCTTCAGAACCGGCTCGGCTTCCTCGTAACGCTGGCGCGCCAGCTGGCTGAACAGAGAGGGAACGCCGGGGCCTCCGCGCGACTCGCACGGGCGGAACAGGCACTGGAGTACTCGCGGTTGGAGCGGGAAGACGCGTTCCGGCTCTCGATGACGGAGGCCGAACGGAAGTGGCTCCGTCAACATCGGTCGCCTGAAGCCACGCGGTGGAACGTCCTCACGAACCTTAACGGCAGCGAGCTCGCGCGTGGCTTCTAAGCGGCTTCACGAGCCGTGGCAGTCGATGTTGGTGGCGCTCGACCAGGAGCTGACCCAGGACACGGAGCTGCACTGCATGGGCGGCTTCGTGCTCGCCGAGTACTACGGGCTCGTGCGGGCAACGGGCGACGTCGACGTGCTGGAGAGCGCGGGTACCGACAAGGCGACAATCGCCCGCCTGGCTGGCCGAGGCAGCCCTCTGCACAAGCGGCATCGCGTGTACATCGACATCGTCACGGTCGCCGATGTGCCCGACGACTACGACACGCGGCTGGTCGCGATGAACATCGAGGGGCTCACAAGGCTACGTCTGAAGGTGTTCGAGCGCCACGACCTCGTACTTGCCAAGTTGTGCCGCAACATCGATCGCGATCGCGAGGACGTTGTGGCGCTTGCCCGTGGCCCTGGTCTCGACATCGACGTCCTGCGGCAGCGGTACCATGAGGAGCTGCGGCCGAAGCTCGGGCGACCGGAGCGAGAAGATCTCACCCTGCGGCTCTGGATTGAGATCATCGAAGAGCTTCGTGGTGGCGCGTGATGGCCATGGCGCTTCATCCGATTCGTCCGGGCACTCGATGCTGATCTCGAACGACGCCACGGCGCAAGGTTTCGCCATCATCGAAGCCGTCCTCGACGGGACGGAAGTGGCCGAACTCGCTCGGACGCTCGAGACGTCGGATCTCGATCGAAGTCGTGCGGGCGCACGGCACCTCATGAATCATCCGGCGGTATCCGCCGTCGCCGTAGATCCCCGCATGGTTGCGATTGCAGGACGGTTCCTGGGGGAAACGGCGATCCCCTACAAAGCGACGCTCTTCGACAAGTCCCCCGCCCGGAACTGGCTCGTCTCCTGGCACCAGGACACAGCGCTGCCGCTTTGTGAACGCCGTGAGATTCCCGAATGGGGTCCGTGGTCGATCAAGGCAGGCGTCACCTACGCCCTCGCGCCCGCCTCCGCCTTGGCGCAGGTGGTGGCTCTGCGCCTGCACCTGGATGATTCGCGCCCAGACAACGGGCCGCTGCGCGTGCTTCCCGGGACGCACACGCTCGGCCTGTTGACGGAATCGGACATCGCTCGGCTGACGACGGAGGTTCCGTGGATTGCACGGTTCCGGCCGGTGGTGTCGTGGTCATGCGCCCGCTCATCGTCCATGCGTCGTCCAAGGCGGAGAGCCACCTGCCACGGCGCGTGCTGCACATCGAGTACGCACGGTCGCTGGACCTTGGAGATGGCGTGAGGCTGCGGCTCTCGTGATCGCTCCCCGGTTGTCAGTCTTCCGGCCATCACGCAATTGCCAAGGTCACGCGCTCGGATAGCGGTGCCGTCAAGGTCTCGCACTCACCGACAATGACAGCCGTCCAGGACGCGACACCCACACGCGCGAGCCGCGCGTATCGCGCGGTCGGAGCGCAGCGGAGAACCTTGCACGGCGACGCGCCGAGCGCGCATCCTCCCGAACGTGATGGCCGTCGGGCCGTTCGCGCTGATGACATGCTGTGAGACCGAAACTGTACCTGCCGGGTCCGGCGGATCCGCCGGACGAGGGCGGCTGCTCGCGCGCCTCATCGGACATCGACACCGCGGGGCGTGAACGACCCCCACAGACGATAGCCCGGGGCCGCAGGGGCCACGCGACACCGGGGTCGTTCACGCCCCGCTTCCATCCGCCATCCGGGCGCGCTCCACGGCGGACGGCACACGGCGCCGTCCGCTCGCGACGACCTCGACGCGCACAACCTGCTGTCGCGGAGTGTCTTGGCCCACCACGCTGGCGAGAAGTCCGCGCACGCTGACGTCGCCAACGCGCGTGGCGGTTCGAGTGGTGAGGGACAAGTTCGCTTCCGGCACTTGTCCCCTCTCTAACGAGAGTCCTGAGGCTAGCCAGGGAACGAGAACAGCGGCCTCATCGCCCGCTCGAGACCAGCATCGGGAGCAGAGCGGTGTCCGGTGTTGCAGCGGCGAAACGGAAAGAAGAACGAGGAGCGCCGCGCTTCAGGCGACGCCAACCAGGTGGGCGAGGTGCAGGTATTGCCTCTGGATGATCGTGAACTCGACCGCCGCACGGCCGATCTCGAACTGGTCCTCGATGCCCTTCGAATACGTGTTCCAGATCACATCGTCGCCGTGCAGGCGCCACACCTTCTCGAGCACGGCAAACCGCGGCGCGCTGAACTGCTTCGCCGCCTCAAGGTACCGCGCATCGGGCACGAAGTCGGGCTGCCTGGTGGCCTCTCGCCGCTGGCGAAAGAACCACAGCAGTTCCTCGCCATCAGTCGGCCTGAGCGGTCGTCGGAACTCCTCGTTCACGGCGTGCCGGAATGCAGGAATCACCTTCTCGAACTTCCTCGGCACGAACACTCGGAGTGTCCACCGCAGCAGCGACCTCATCAAGGTGTAGTGCCGAATGAGAAACGACCTGAACTGCTGCGGTGACGAACGCGTGACCAGGTAGGTGAACACGTAACGGTCGCCCAGCGGGTCGACGCCGATCGGCAGCTTGTCGGCGAACGGCCGAAGGACCTGATTCGGCCCGGATCCGAACGTCAAGTGTGGCAACTCACGGGTCGTTATGCGGTACTGCGCGAGGCGGTCCTCGAAGTACCGCACCTTGTCCGACTCCGTGCCGAGCCACAGCACGTCTCGATCGTCGAGGACGATGTCCAGCAGCATCAGCCGCTCGATCATGCGGCTGCGATGCGCACGCTTCCGATTGCGGTTGTCGGTCTGCCCGAGCAGGCGATACAGGCGCTTGTGATGGAGGTGGTAGAACCGCCCCTGATACAGGTGACTCGTGGTCTCCACACGAGCGAATCCGCGGTCAACGAGCCGGCCGATGAAGTCGTGTGACTTCTGTCCGTGTGCGATGCCGGAGAAGCGGCAGTATTGCCGCTCGAGGAACACACCGGAGTGCGCGATGACGGTCGCTAGAAAACGGGACTGGCGCTCGGTGAAGCCGAGGGGCTCGAGGCAGATGGCGCGCTCGGCGACCACATCACGGAAGTGAAGGAGGCTCACGAGGTCACCCCAGGATCTCCTCGGCAAGCCGTGGATCGAGACCGCGCCCGCCACGCCGTCCACTTGTTTGCAGGCGGAGCCCGCCGCTATAGCTCTGGAACCCCGAGCGGGCCACGGCGGCCGCGTGGGCACCGCGATAATGAGGCGTCACCACCTCAATGTCGCGGTGTTGCTCCTGGCGATCACGGTCCTCGAACTCGATCCGTGCATCCGGGAAACGCACTCGGTTGCCGTCGCAGGGAAGGTAGTGGTCCTTCGCCCATGCGGCAATCTCTTCAGGAGTCCGGTCGGGTCTGCCGGTACTGTCGGCCCGCCCCCGGTTCCTCTCCTGCAGGAAGTGCTGGTACTCGCGTTTGAGCTCGTAGTCGAGGACGACGCGCCGGACGTGGCCGCCCTGTTCTCGAACCTGCGCCTCGGCATTTCGACAGGCGCGATAGACCTGAACGTCGTGGGTCAGTTCGCGCGGCTTCCTGAGGCCAGCGTAGAACGCCTGCCGCGGCTCTCCGGCGTGCTCACACCGATTCGCCTCTAGGAGATCTCGACCACGCTCCGTGAGCACCACGACGTCGTCGGCCGGGCGCTCCAGCGGGATGCGCTCCAACAGGCCGGATGCTTGAAGGTGGTCCAGGCTCTTTTGCGCCGACCGCCCGCCTCGCTCCTGGCCGAGAGTCTCCTGGACGTCAGAGACCTGGACAACGCGGAAGGCCGCGACGGTCGCGAGCGCGTCGCCTTCTCGGCCATTCAACTCGTAGGACCGCTTCCGCGCGCGGACGATCTCGCGCTCGGGCCCGCGAGGTAGGTCCACATGTCGCGCGTACACGCCACCTTCGTCGTGTCGCCCGCCCGCGCGTTCGCCACCGCCACGCGATCCCCAGTTGCGGTCCTGCGAATCACCACGGTCGCGATGGTTGTCAGCCCGAGAGTCGTATCGATCCAGCATATGTCCCGTTGATCGCTGAAGCTGCGAAACGATGGTCCGCAAGGGCAGTATCGGGAGGGAGGCGGTAATCATCAAGCGACCTTCGGATCCGTGGGGACCGCGTCGGTGCAGGTCGGATCTTCGTGCGCTCATTGCGCCGCGTCAGCTAACCTACACGGACAATCGCGCCCACCGGAGGAGCGTGTGGCCAACGTGGTAGCAATTCCAAGGAAGCCGCGGAAACGAACTACCCGGCCCAGACTCGCGCACCAATTCTTGGTAGTTCTCACGGGGACGGACCCGTTCGTTTGGCGCCGCATCCAGGTGCCCGAAAAGTACTCGTTCTGGGATCTGCACGTTGCCATCCGGGACGCGATGGGCTGGCTGGATTACCACCTGCACGAGTTCCGGCTGCTCGACGCGGCGGAACGGCAAGTCGTGTGCATCGGCATTCCAACCGATGACGACCCGGAAGACCGCCCCGTCGTGCCTGGGTGGCAAGTGCCCCTGTCGAAGTTCTTCGATCAGCGGAACTGGCACGCGCCACCGGCGACGTACACGTACGACTTCGGGGACGACTGGCAGCACGTTCTCGTGCACGAGGGCTGCGAGTCAGCCGACGACCGCGAGTGCCCGCGCTGTGTCGGCGGTGAAGGTCGGTGTCCGCCGGAGGACTGTGGTGGTGTCCACGGCTATGCCGAGTTCCTCCAGGTCATCGCCGATCCCGATCATGAGGAGCACGAGTCGACGGTTCGGTCGGCGGGGGGACAGTTCGACCCAGACGCGTTCGATCCAGCCGCGGTGAAGTTCGATCCGAAGAAGCGCTGGAAGAAGGCGTTCGAAAGCCGGCCATGAGTGACTCTAGAACGGCCACCCAGCGCCGGAATGCTGCGCGGCTTCCGTGAGGAAGCCGCGTCGTAGCTTGCTTGCTACGAATCGCGTCCAGCGTCAGATTGAAGCGCTTGCTCAAGGCGTGCCGCGTCGGCAACACCGACGCGAACCATTCCGGGAAGAAGCCGATCCACCTGGTCTCGCGACGGTTGGCCCGACACGAGCTGTGTGGGTTCCATCTGGCGTATTGCGTCGATAAGCGCGCACACGCGGCGACCGATCCCGTGCTCGATCCAGAAATCGGTCGAGTCGGAGAAAGCCGCCATCCAGCCGGCCACAGCGGCGAGCAAGAATGAAAGGTGCGCGGGCCTCGGCGCGACTTCGAGCAAGTTCAGGGTGACTATGGCGACAAACGGCGTGGCGCCTTCGACCGCGCATCGTTCGAGGGCCGGCAGGAACGGCGTCAGCTTATCGATCAGTGCTGGCGGCAGGTACGCCTTGGCGGGCTGCGTCCAACCATAGTCGTTCAAGAACAGCGTCGCGATCGCTGGCCCCAAATGCATCTCTACCCCCGACGAACGCTGCGTGACCATCCAGCGCCAGCTGTTGCTGGCGCGAAGCCGCTCGGCAAGGCGCGCGCGGATGCGGACCGCGCTTGCCGTGTCCAGCCCGTGATTGTTGAAGTGGACGACGTCGATCGATCGCTGAAAGCGTGTGACGACGTCGAAGAACGATTCATCGGGAAGCGACGCCAGCGGCTCCAGCGCGAGGCGATCGACTGCAGCCTCGTCTGCTCCTACCAGGTCGCGCGCGAGCAGCGCGAAGTACACATCGTTCCATTCATGCGGCTTGTGCGACAGATCATCGGACGACTCCAGCCCCGCACCGTTGGCCGCCCAGGTCCAGTCGGCGCATGCCCGGAGAGCCGCGGGCAGCCATGCGCGGTCACGGTCAGCGTCTGCTCCGCGCAGCCATGTGGCAGCCGCCTGATAGTCGAATCTGTCGATTTGGGCGTCGCGGTGAGTCGCGTCGGCCGAACGCCGCTCATCCTGGCCGCCCGGAAGTCTGATGCCCCTTCTCGTTCCCGGATGAACACCAGGCAGGCTCGGCCACGGCGGCTCCGCGCCCCCGTCGTACAGCCAGGCCAGTTCGGCTTCTATGGCGGCATCCACGGCACGGCGATGTTGTTGCACCCGTGCCGCGCGGTCTTCGTCGCGCCCGTCCCAGTGACGCGTGGCGTAGATCGATGCGCGCAACGCGCAGCGCACAATTGCCTGCGGCAGCCGGTCATTTGCGGCCGCGACGGCGGACGCCGCTGCAATGAACCCGTGGGCCGCGGCTGGCCGGTGGACGAGCGCCAGAAGCGCCGCAACCTCCTCGCGCGTCGCGCCGTCCGCCATCCCATAGGCGATGCCGGCGAACGCGATCGCGGCGGGATTGAATTTCAGGCCCTCGCGTGCACGAGTGACCGGGTCGTCCTCGCCCTGGAGGGCGGTACTGAACGCGGCCATCGCCCACGAGCGATAGTGCGTCCGTTGTTCCCTCGTCAGGTCGCGCATCGCAATCATCGCCGCGCCGACGACAGCTTGCTGTTGCAGCCCGGAGTCGTTCTCCTCGTCATCGGCTGGTGGCGCGGCGGGGCGTTGCGCCCATTCGGCGGCGCTTGCCGCAAACTCCGGCGTCGACCGTCGTGGATCCTCGAGCGCGGCCGAAATCGCGAGCTGGAAATTGACGCCGGTCGAGCGGTCGCCTCTTGCACTCTGCAGCCGCTCCATGTGCCGGCGCTCCGCTTCAGGCGCTACGTATTGCCTGCCGACCGCCGTCCGTCCGTCTCCCAGCCGGACTTCCACATCGGTGTAATTTTCGGGAACGAGCAGATTGCCCGCATGGACCGCCATGAAAGCGGCATCGCCCAGATCGTCGTCCTCGCCGTATGGCCCGAGGCGCGTCGACGCGTCGCGGAGCAATTGGGCGACGCGCTGCCGCACATCCTCCGGTCCTTCAACCGCGAGGTCCGGCAACCGTTCGTCGAGCATCGCGCGGCGTGACGGCCGTTGCTTCAGGCTTTCAAGCGTGGCCTGACCGCGCGGCTCGCGCTGAAGATTGCCCAGACCGAATATGTCAGGCACGGGCGTGACGTCGTGCGACCATCGTTGACGATCGATGGCAAGCAGTTCGGGGCACCCCAGAAGCGGCACGGCCGCATTGCGCGATGCCGGCCAGTGGGACAGGACGAGATCGACGGCGACCAAGACATATGCGGCCGGCGCATCGCCTGTGCCGAGCACGTCGGCGAGAACCGTCTCGACCGCCTCGCCTGCCTCGATGCGCTTGTGTGCCCACGCTTCGAGCGCCATCAAGGCCGACTGCACCGCGAATGAGGTGCCGCCTCCTTCTCGTGACCAGTTGTAGGACTGCATCCAGGGAAAGGTCCGCGGTCCGTTCGGGAACGCCACGATAAACGCATTCGAGCCATGCGGCTGTCCGTCACTGTAGAACGCGATCGCATGCTCGACCAGCTGCCGGATCAGCGCCAGCCCGTGCTGCGGCGCGTGCATGAGCAGCTCGAGAAACGGCCCTTGCGCCGGCGAGGCCGGAATGAATTGACTGTCAGTCCAACTGAAGGGTTCATTGTCCCGTCTGCGCCCGCGAGGACGGGCTCGGCCATCCTGATCATCGGTCGGCGGAATCAGGGCCGCAGCGGTGAGTGCGGCGAGCTGCGCAGGCGCCGCTTCGGCCAGCCGACCGCGCGATTTCAGAATGGCCTCGACGGCGCGCTCGTTGCGCTGCCGTCCCATTACCGCCTCGAGATAGCTCGCGGCCAGTGCCGGCGTTCGATCGCAGAAAGCAACGAACCCGGTGCGCAAGTTGTCTTCGAGGTCGCTCAGATTGGCGCCATCGAGGTCGCCCGGGAAGGGCGCACGATACGCGCGAGTCAACTCTGTCTCGCGCGCGTCCTCGATTGCATTCAACCAGCGATGGAGCCACGGCAGCAGCAGGGGCGTCAGCGGATCTCGGCCCCAGATCGGCAGTGACCAGTCAAAGTAGAGGCTGACGACATCAGGAATGGCTGCCGCCGGCAGCCGGTCCCCGAGCGCGAGCAGCCACATGATCAGCCTGAACCATGCGGGCCCGTGCGGCGTGTTGATATGCGGCGGCACGGCTGCCGGATCGACGCCAAGGGCCGCGAACAACTGCGACGCCGGGCGCACGTCGACGGCCTGTACCGTTCGAATGAGCTCCCGCAACAATCGCGCGTGATTGGCGAGCAGCGGCTCCGACGCTCTCGTCAGAGTAGTCGCCGCGGCTTCGGACCGCACGAGCGCGAGCAGCGCCGCGCGCCGCCAGGAGCCATGCACCCCTTCCCGGCTGGCGCGTTCGAGGAGCTGCTGCCAAGCTGTCGAATCGGCGCCGCGTTCGATAGCAAAGCGCGCGGCGAGTTCAACGCCACGCGCCAGTATGGCCGGCGCGGGGCGTTGGAGCGGAAGCCGATCGAAGGCCCCGAGATCGGACAGCAGGCAACTGACCGCCCATTCGGCGAGTACATCGTGGCGAAAGCCCACGCGGTCGTTGCCAAAGTCGCGCAAACTCTCGCTTCGAATTAGCGCATCCACCGCAGCGGGCGGGAGATCGCCAACGTTGACTGTGCCTGCTCCGGCAAGCGCGCCATCCGCCACCGCCCTCAAGACGCGCCCGCGCTCCCGACGCCCGTTGTCCGGCCCATCGGCGGTGTCCCACCATTGCCGCGCCATGTCGATTTCCGTGCGCTGGGAGTCGGCAGCGCCGCGGGCCGCAAGTCGTGAGAGCCGAAACAGATTTCGCGCGACCTGCTGCGCTGGGTGCCCATCCGCGAGCAACGGCGCGAGCTGCGGAGCCGCGTGCCGCAGTTCATCGATTTCGGCGTCCGAAAGCTCTCCGATCGTGATGGGAGCTGCACGGATCAGGCGATCGAGCGCTTCGGCAGGCAACCAATTCGCCTCGTCGTCGCCAAAGCCGGCGCGCGCCGTGGCGATGACCGACACGCCCGGCACCGTGCTCGCCGCACGCACCAGGTCGATGACAGTCAGGCGTTCGTCTTCGGCGAAGCGATTGAGATTGTCGATGAACAGAATCGCGCCGCCGCTTTGGGCGAGGTCCGCTAGCAGCTCCGGCGCCGTGCCGTCGAATTCGAGCATGGCGCGCATGTGCGACCAACCGCGCGGGGTCGTCCGCATGGGACTCAGGACGATGAGCCGGGATTCGGCGGACACTTGTCGCGCAAGATGTTTCAGCAATCCCGATTTGCCAACACCGGAATTGCCGCGAATCTCGACGTAGCGAGCCGTATCGAACGCAGCGCGAATTTCCGCGAGACGCCCGTGGCGGAGCAACACGGCGCCGCCGACTGTGTCGTCGATGTCGGCGAGCGCGTTCTCCGAAGCCTCCGCCAGACGCCGGCGCGCGCTCGTGTGGCGTCGCTCCCCGGCGAACTGAAACGGCCGTCCGCGAAACTCTTCGAGTAAGGCCGCGCGGGTCCGATCGCCGCCGGCGGCTGCGACCCGCAGCGCAAGCTCGATGAGTTCCGTCCATAGCGGTGCTGCGTGCGCGGCGTCATCCGAGTGCAACGCCAGAACCGCGCGATCACGGGCACGGCTTTCATCGGCAGAGCCTGGTGCGGTGAAGTCATAGACCAGAATTTGGAACCGGCGAAGCAGGCCCCAGACGGTCTCGTCATCGTGGGGTGCGCCGGCCTCCTGCAAGCGCGTGCGGAACGTGCCGACAAAGGTCCGCATGTTGTCGTTCGCCGAGCCCGGGCGATTAATGCGCTCCATGAAGGTCGTCGCCGACCCCAATTGCCGCGCCCAGGTTAGGACGTCTTGATATGGGCCGGCGATTCTTGCGGAAGTCTTTGCCGTTGCGACGGCGAGTTCGTAACGTGTGGTCCAGAAATCCGGACGGCGCGCCGCTGCGGCGATCTGTCGCACGACGTCGCGGAACACTTCGTCGCCGGGCGAGAACGCGACCTCGCGCTTGACTTGGATCTCAAGGACGGCCGCCGTGCCGCCCGCGTCATGGGAATGGACGATGACGTCGTCGAGCGGCCGGCCTTCGCTTGCACGCTGCAGTTCGATCCGATCGATCACCATGCCGGGCAAGCCGCGCGGCTCACCGCCCGTCAGCATCGCGAGCAAGTAGGACGCGCCGACCTGCGCCTCAAAATGCGCGCCTGCCGGCCCGCTCGATGCGGGGCTGACGCCCCGCGGCTCTGCCGAACCTCCGTTGCTCACTGAAGCTGCTCGCCCTAAGGTGGTGGCTTTCGCGAGCCGGGATGGTCCGGCACCGCCGGTTCAATATACGTGCGACGCTCGCGCTTTGCCAGCACTTGTCGGCACCGAAGCCCACGTTGGCCGTTGCCGGAGTTCGTTGCGCATCACTATCGTCACAGCCGCCGGCGAGCGGGCGCACTTCCTCACGAGACGACGCGATGACGGCGAGGACTCGAGCCGCACCGTCGTCACGCGTTCGCACGGCTACTCGTAGAGCGAGCGAGAGAAGCAGTTCACGCTACGTCAGATAGCGATGCCATCGCAACGGGAGGTTCGACACAGTCCCGTATTGAAGGGCATTGACGATACGATTGCACTCTGAAGCGGTCCTCGTCCACGTCTTCATGCCATGGCGTACCTGAAGAATGACCTCGCATCGGACATTGCCGAACGGCTCCGCGATGCCGAAGCGCGGGCGGACGAATGCTGGCGTGCGCTCGAGCTCCGCTACTACCCATCGAACCTCGCGACATGGGCGGTCCTCAGCGGCGGCATCAAGATCGTCGAGCGCGAACAAGCCGCCCGGGGCAGCAACACGCCTCACTTCGGCGCGATGCTGAGCAACCTGAGTCGGTTGCTCGCGATCGCCGCGAAATGGGTCATGTGCCACGGGCAACCAGCAGCGGATCTGGACTCGCGATGGACGGGTGAGCTCTCGACGTTCGTCGACCAGACGCTGTCGCTTGCGAAGGCATACAGCTGTTTCGAGGTCTGTTTTCAAGGGTTTCACAAAGGTCGCTATGCTGCGGACGTGTCGTCGCCGTCCCTGATCCGGTTCTCGGTTCCGGGCAGTGCGCGCGACCGCCAAGTCAGCGCGTATCAAAAAGGTCTCCGTCCGAGCGATGGGCGATTTGCGACGCAGCGTGCGGCGCAACGGCCCCAGACGCCACGAGTGGTGGACGCATTCGATCGGGCTCTTCGCGCCAGCCGCCCCATCGGATCCTTACGCTTCGCGTATGCGGATCCCTGGGATCTTTGGCGCGAACTCGTGCCCGAGTACAGCGGGCGCGTAATGGCACTTGCGCGGAGGGCCGACACCCTTTCGCTGGGCGACTATACCCTCGCAGAGTTCAATGCGTTCTACGTCGCGTTAATTGTGATTTGTGCGGCGCACGACCACTTATGTTTCCGGTGGGCCCAGGCGCAGGGGGTGTATCCCCTCGAATCCGCGGTCATGGTTCGCACCGTTCCCGAGTGGACTGAAGTGCTTTCTACCCTCAGCGGCGTCACGCCAGAGAAGTGCCGAGCGATGATCGGTGACCTGACCTTCTCGATCAAGCTGTCGGTCGATCTCCACGTCTACCCGTTCATTCCGCTTGGTGACGCGAACAAGACCCTCGCGCTCGCTCCGCCGTTTCCGCTCCACAGCCGGCACGACGAGAATATCCTGCGTGCTTGCTCGCAGCGACGACCACACGTGTACGACGTTACGTCGCGTGAGAAAGAATCTGAGATGCTCGCGGCCGTCCGGACCGTGAGCGGGCGGTACAGGGCGGACGGATCCGTCCACCTTCCGAATCCTGTTCCAGACATCGACCTGCTCGCCGTCGACGAGTCCTCTTCCACCCTCGTAATCGCGGAGCTCAAGTGGATCCGCAAGACCGTGCGGCCGGCAGAGATCCTTGATCGAGATGCGGACGTCCTGAAAGGCATCGGGCAGCTCGACACGATTCGCGCATACCTTCAGGCACATCCGGACTACTTGCTCGTACGCGGCCTCGTGCAACGGCCTGTTACTGAATACCGGAACGTTCACTATCTGTTGGTCGCACGGGATCACTGGCGCTGGGTCGAACCGCACAACGATGTGGCGGTCGTGGAATTCGAGCCCTTCGCCCGAGCCTTAGGCCGCAGCGCCAACCTTCGCGAAGCGATCGGCGAACTCCTTACGTACGATTGGCTTCCCGTCGAAGGTCGAGACTTCAGGATTCAGTACGACAAGGCGACAGCGAACTCTGTGACGATTGAATCTCCGGTCTTCTACTCCGCGGCGCCGCCGTAACGAATCGGAAGGCCCACATTTGTCGCCGCCCGTGAAGGTTGCACTCCGTGACACGTGCTTCCGGTCAACCTCTACTCGTCACGCTCCTGCAACGCCCTCGCACCCTGATAGTTTCCAAGGACTAGCGCATCGACGATCGCTCGGTAGGACAGGACCGCCATGACGTTCGCGACTCTCGCGTCGCGAAGCGCGGTCAGCCAACTCACAAGCAGAAACCCGCAGGTGAGAGCCGTGCCGTCGTCATCCACGACGAGCCGGTGAATCCAGCTGAGCCCGGGATCCACCTGCACGGCAATCGGTTGCGCTCGTAGGAACCCGACAAGCGCATCGACCGCAAACATCTCACCTCGGCCATAGTTCAACCACTGCTCAATGTGATCGGCGACCGCGTCGACAGGGAACCACCGTGTCGAGGCTGCGTGCAGGATGTCGCCGATATTCTCGACGTGAGCGAGCGTGCTGGGACTCGGAACCAGGCTGCGAATCAGCTTTTCAGCATGACGAGGGCGACGGCGGTGCGGCGCGTTGGCGATGGTGTCGAGCCCCATCGGCATCAACTGCGACCAAACTTGCGCCAAGTGCGGCACAACTTCCGGCTCATGCGTTGCGACGATCATCAATGAGTGAAGGTAGTCGCCCAACGCATCGGGCGATGAGGTGAGCGCTCTCGCCACACGGACCACAGCCTCGGGATCGGCTGTTGACCAGCGCAGCACCGCAGATGCGAACGCTGCCTGATACTCGTTCCGCCACTCGTAGTGATGCTCGGCCCAGTGACAAGCCGCCCGAGCGACACCGCGCAAGAGTACGTCCCTCAGCTCTTTCGCGCGGTCACTGATGCATGTGGCTGATTGCGCTGCGTCAACCGCGGCGATCGCCGCCGGCGCGATGTGGGATAGCATGAGCTCGTCATTCGGCGATCCAGCAAGGGCCGCTGCAATATCGCCAACAATCGGCTCAATCTGGCGCGCGCCATCTATATATTCGCCAAGTATCGTGGTCCTTGCGGCTGCCTCAATGGCCGCCCACAGCACTTCGTGCCGGCATCGACCATCCGGAAGCCTGTGGCATGCAAGCCCACTCAGGATGCGGAGGCCCTCCGCAGCGTAGTGACGCACCTCTACCGAAGGGCTTCCAGCGCCGGCGCATAACGCATCGCGAATCACCGCTACGGCTCCGTCCGCACTGTCGCCAGCTTCGCTCTCATCTTCGAGGGCGACGAAGATCAAGGGCAGCGCAAGCGCCGCTTGCCGATCTGCACCGTCCGGACTGAACGACAGCTCATACGCGATTTGGCGGCTGCCAAGGTGCACGGCCGATTCGATCAGGAGTTGAACAGCCCAACCGGCTTGCTCGTCTGGTACGTTCGCGCCATTGGAGGCCGCATGTACTATGGCGGCGGCCACGCCGCCCAGCGCGCGAAGGAGGCGATCATGCGACTGCGCGTCCGCGGCGAACTCGTTCTCCAGTCTGCGGGCCAGCTGATAGTCCGCCTCGAGTTCGGAGGCCGTAGGAAGGGGGGCCAGGCGCGGAAGGTATGGCGGATTCGACTGAGAGCGGTATCTATTCAGTAACCGAAACAGCTCGCCCATATTGGCGGTTCGCTGCTGCGACGCGCGCAGTTCATTTGCCACAGCGTCAGGTACGTCCACGTTGACGCTGAGGCGATTACCCTCGACGTGAAACTTGTATCTGTCAATGTTCAGATGTGCAGCCCACTGCTGAACATGGGCGTCCGCCGTCTCGCCTCCCGCCGCCTCAAGCAGCCGACGTCCGACTGCGCGGAAGCGGTCCAGCGCTTGAGCGTCATTGCGCTCCCGAGCGAGCAGGACGAGCCGGGCGACCGTGTTAACCGGTGTCCATCGCCGGCGATCAACATTCCGTAGTCCCGGCGCATCTTTACCCTGCACATGTAGGTGACCCTCGCTCGCGACTCTCGTGAATTCCAGCTCCCAAATGTCTGGGTGCGCGAGAAAGGCGTCGAGTTCGTCGCTCACGTCCTCCAGATGTCGGACGAAGAACCCGAAGACCACGCCCAATTCCGCGATCGTAGTGGCCTCCTTCAGCACTGCCCTCGCAAGCTCCTTCAGCGTCACTCCTTGTTTCACCAATTCGTCCAGGGCGACTTCCAACGCGAGCAGCGCGCTCATGCACGGGTACGGGCCAACGGACGAGCCCCGATACCAAGCCCAGGCATGGGAGTCGCCAATGAACCTCCGCATTCCCAACTCAACGACGTCAATATCCAGCCCTTCAAACCGACTCGTTGGCGCACGCTCGGCTCGGATGTCCAGGCTGCGCAGCGTCCCCAATCGTGCCTTCGCACCGTGATCGAGCATCCGGTTGATCAGTTGAAGCCCACGACGCGGGCTTTGCCGGAGTAGCGCGATGAAGGGCCCCAGATACCAGGCCGCTTGTGGTCCATGCAACCCGGACGGTTGATGGCCTCGAATGCCATCGTCGTGCATGGATGACCACAAAGGGTGATTTGCCGGCCGCTCCATGTAGTACGCCTCTGCCAGCGCCACCAGCAACTGTGCGTTGTAGTGTGCGAGCGTCGTCGCGGCCTCAAAGCTCTCGACAACGGGCGCCAGAAAGCCCGGGGCATCACTGGCGATTCCGCGCAGTGCGCTCACAGTGGCGTCGCTGTGGTCTTGCCCAAGCAACGCGAGCCCTTCAAGCCGCTCTTTGTCGCTACGCTCGATCTCCGACGACATGAATGCATCGCGCACCCTCATTCGCAAGCCGCGGAACTCGGAGATGTCGTCGCCCGCTACGTCGAGTCTCGCCACGCCACGCAACCAAGCGACTGTGAGTTCCAATGCTGGATCTTCGCGATAGCTGCGCGTCCTGCTCAGCATGCCTGGTGTGTCTACCAACCATGCGACGAACGGCGCTCCCACTGCCGCGTCACACGCGCCAGCTCTGGAAAACCGAAGCATGATTGTGCGTATCCCGTGATGCCGTGTATCAGAGTCTTGAACAAACACCGACGACAGGTCTCTTAGGGCCTGCGGCGCCCAACCAGCTGTCAGCAGGGCTTCCCATGGAAGCTCGCTCCACCGGGCGCCATCCTTGGCCGCAAGTGCCGCGTAATCAGCCTGAATATCAGCCCACTCTTGCGCAGGGGAACCGCCAGAGCCGAGGCTTCTGGCAAGGCGCGCTTGTGCCGCCAGTCGAGTGGCTCGCACGGCCCACCGAGGGGCCGGCGACGAGAGCAACACGTTCAGACCGTCCCGTAGCAGAAGGCGTGCGGTTGCGAAGTCGCGAAGAACGTCTGAACTAAATCGATCGCCTGCCTCCCAGGCTGTGGATCGACTTCGTGACAGCAATACACCGTCGGAGCGCAACGACGCTAGAGCGCGACCCGTCTGCGCTGTCGCGGGCGACGCTCCAGTCACAAGTTGCCTCGCCACGTCCATCAGCGCGGTTTCGCGATCATCGGGCCCTACGTCGCCGACGACTTTCTCGTCCTGCCTCACCAAGCTCCGCCACACTGTGGCAAAGATCTCGGCTTCTGCCGACAGCGTGTCGGGTAGACGATTGCCGCGGTCTGCGGTCTTCAGAAGCAGCTCCACTAAGCCAATTCGCGCGAGCAACCAGTGCGCGCGCGAGTCGCTCGCTAAACGCGCCAATTCCGGAACCGCGGTGAGGAGCGTCGCAACCTCGCTCCGAGAGAGGGACGTAACGCTCAAGCGCGTGGCTTTCGCAAGGCCCCGTGCTCTCACGAGATCCGTCACCGCCTCAAGAGCATCGTCCCGCACCACAAGGACTGCCGTGTGCCCTGCGTCCGTAGCGGCCGTCAGGAGCGCGCCAACTGCTCCTGCATCACGCTCTTGCACGACCTCTGCCCCGTCGAGGATCAAGACTGTCGTGGGCGCCGAGGGAGCGGCCGCGAACAACTCGCCTGGACTCATGCCTAGTACGGTCCTGAGGTCGAGAGCGGCGCTTGGAAGATCACGCAGGCTGACCGCCAGCGCGGCTCCTCCTGCGTCCTTGATGGAATCTGCTGCCGCAAGGGCGATCACCGACTTCCCCACATCGGGTTCGCCGTGGAGGATGACGACACCGCCGGGGGGCGCTGAGACAATCGCCTCGACGACTAGCATCTTCAACGCGGAGCGATCGACGGCAAAAGTGGTTCCCGTGCCGGGAACCGGAACGGCACGCGGGGTCCGCGCCCTCAACTCAGCCTCTAACAGCGTCACCTGGGACCGAGCGCTGGAAAAGTCCGGCGCGGAATCGAGAGCACCGAATGGGCGCAGCTGTGCTCGCAGCATGGCGCGGGTCATGGCCGCCGCCCGCAGAGTGCCCTGTGACGCGATTTCAACAAGCCGACGACGTAGGTCTTCGGCGCGCGCCGGGCTACCAGTCAGCGTTTGAAGGCGCGCAATCAGACTTGTTCGGCCCGGCGCCACATCGCCTTCGAGCTGGAGCGGGATGACAAACAGGCCTCGCAGTAGCTGCCAGGTCAGATCATCAACCGAAGCGGTCTGGTCACCACTTTGTGCCAATGCGGCCTCGACAACCTCTTTCACGTTCTTGAGCCGCGTTCGCACTTTGGCGGAGTATGCCCGCTCGGCACCCATGGCCTGAGCAAAGGCTCGCTGGTCGGGTTGACGCCGTGCCACTTCTGTAAGGGTTGCCACGTCCGAAGCGGGTCCGAAGGGAGCGGACACCGCGAGCCCGAGCCGAAGACGTCCCTCTTCTAACCGCTCTGGATGCTGCAGAACCACTCGCAGAAAATCAGCAAAGAGGGCGACCGTCGAAGCGTCGCTCTTGCCGATCTGTGGACGTCGTCGGCACGCCACGCGAAGTGTGCGCTCTCCACCGGGGGCAGTGCCTTGGATGATTACGTCGTCCACGGGTGACCAGGCATGCTGCTGCATGGCCACTTGGGTTAGGGCGAACTCGTCGCCGAGTCCATCAACCGGATGCGCGAGCAGCAAGCTAGCCAGGGCCGTGGCCACGTATTCATGCTCCAGACTGACACCACCTCCGCCGGTTGCGTACGGACTCCCGGAGCTTGCGGGCTTCATAAGCATCTGCCTCGTCTCTTGGTCAGCTGTCGGCACGGTGGTCGGCTGCCGCGCCACATGAGGTTACGATGTCCGAAGGCATTCTGCGAATTCAGGGGACGCCAACCCAGAGCCGGGGTCAGGGAAGTAGCCGGGGCGCACCCAGGGGCTGATTTCACGCATATCGAGCGGCGAGGACCCGGCAGAATCAAGCGTCCGAGGTGATTGATTCCATGCCGCCGTGGGCAAAGCTCTTACAACTTCAGCAGGATGACGGTCGCCTGGGTCTCACACCATCCTTTCTGGTCGGCGCACTGCGTAAGCGTCACGGCAATGTGCTCGGGTGTGATCTAGGGCGAGCGGAACTACAAGTGCTGCTCGAGATGATGAGAGACGACGTCGCCACGCAACGGAAGGTCGTGACGATTTTTGAGTGTCAGAACATCCTCCAGCCGGTCGCAGCTCTGTCCACTTCGCAGGCCCCAGGAGATCCGATCGTGTCGCCAACGGATGGAAGAGCGCGCCTATACGTTTGGCCTTGGATCAGTGCCAGGCGTCCGGTGGACATCGACTGGCTCGTAGACGCCCTGTGGATGCACTATGGGACCGCAATCTCAACCGGCCACTTTTCATACAGTCGCGCACTCGGTACATTTCACCCGTTCGACAGATCGGACGAGGAGTTTATCGCGCGTGCGTTTTGTGACTCGGATGAAGCGTAGCGGACAGCCGCCAGAGCAAGGGCCACACGAGATCTACGCGATCGAGGACAATCACCGCGGAGCGACGTCTGCGTCGCGTAACGCCATCGATGATGTGTACGCAGGATCAACCCTCTGAGCACCCCTTTCACGGCGTCGGCGAGGAGAACGGATATCGTCTGTTTCCGATGGAAATGGAGACGGACAGCCACACGTTCTTCCATGGAACGGCCGCAGAGAAGCTGCCGTTGATCCTTGCGGAGGGATTCCGATCCAGCAGCCTGCCGTCGGTGTCCTTCGCAAAAAGCAGCAGTCTGGCCCTCAGATATGCCTGTGATGCTCGGTTCGGCCCTTCGGGCAGGGGAGTAGTAATCGCCGTTCGGTTTGAATGCTTGGACGACGCGCGAATTGTTCAGGAGAGTTTCGGCGTGCACGTTTATGATCCGGGCTTGCAGCCTCGGGTCGTCGGATATTGCTTCGTTCCAGCCGACTACCGATTCGGGTAACGACGCTGAAGCGGAAGAGCGCATTCGCGAGCCGAAGGCCGCGCCTTTCCGACACAGCCGGCACGGTCTGCAGAATGTCTCCACGGCTACGTCGAATCGGGGGTACTGAGGAGGATGGCGTGAACTGAAACAAAGCCCCGTAACCACCTGTGATTGAAGCACTTGGAATCAAAAAGCGCGCGCCGTCATCACGTTAGAAACAGGCCTTGCTCCGAGTCATGTTAGAGCGCCTATCCACGAAGTTTCCCGATTGTGATCCCAAACATCTCGACGCGTTAGCCGCGATCTGGACGCGCGAGGCGGGCCTTATAGTCTCGCGCGTGTTTGAGTTCTACGGGGAGACCGAGGTCATGCGACTGCCTATCGAGGTGCGACATGAAGCGGTGTTCGAACTCGCGCGCCTGATGCTTTGGCTCGAAGACCGGATGATCGAGAAAAAGACAGCCGCGGTTCCAATCGAGCAGATCGCGCCTGATGCTGAAGCGCAGGACCTGACAACCCCAGGCGGGGTCGAACGAATCGACAATACTGCCAGAATCATGGTCGACAGGATCTGGAAACCTCTCTGCGCCAAATGGTGGGAACGGTTTCCAGCGATTCCGGCGTCGCCAACGAAGATGATCGTCGCCGGACTTCCATCGAATTCCCCAGGCGTGAAGCAGCAGCACTTCAGCCCAGTGTTTTCAAATCGGCGTTGGGCGGGCACCCATGGAGCAGTGCGCGTGTACACGCTCGGCGTCGATGGGCGAATCGTGGCAAGACAGACGGGATATGGAAGTGGGGTCGAGTGCCGTTTATCTATTCGCAAGCGCTGGAGCGGCACTTTGGTTTGATCGAGGGAGGCGCCGAGGGGCCGTATCGGAAGCTCTTGGAGACCGTGCCGTTCAGCGAGACTGATCGCCGTCATTGGGTAGCCTTCCTGGCGGCCCAGATGTTCCGAACGCCGTGGTTTCTCGTCCAATCGCTCGCAGGTCTTCGCGACATCATCGCCACGAGAGGCATCTCGTATCCCGCGGATGTCGCGAGTCTACGTCGTGCTCATGAAACGATGTTCACAAATCCGGATGTCTTCACGATGGTGTATCGGCTGGTGGGTCGATCGCAGGTGGGAGATCTGGAAGGCGCCTGCTGGATCGCAGTTTGTCCGCTCCGATCATCCGGTGGTGACAGCAACGATCGGGACGAAGACGACGGTGTTCTACCCGCTCTCTCCTGACCGATGCTTCGTTGCTGGTCCGGCACTCGCCGAGGGATTGCCCCAAATTGTCCCTGACGGACGGTCAGTGACCGACGCAGAGCGAGCCGACGTGAATCGCCTCATCGCCAGCTTCGCTCGAAAGAGCGTCATTGCCTCTCCGCAACCGGACGATGCGGCGCTCGGAGGCGAGCTCGAGCCGGTGCTTGGGCAGCGGTGGTTGGCATTGAGTCGCGCGAAACGGTTCCTGCCGGAGCACTGGGGAGATCTCACATGACGGCGCGTGCAGGTGCGGGGCCCTTCGGTATTGTCCCGATCGCCTTGGAGTTTCGAGTAGGCTTCTTCTGGACGGAGCGCGAGCGACTCGCTGACGTCGCCAGTTCGCGAATCCACCGCTGCGCCCCGTCTACGGCAGGAGCTCGCGGAGGCGATCGGCGAGCGACTCCATCTCCTTCCATCCGTCCGCATCGTCCTTCTTGAGCTTCTCAGCCACATACCGCGCAAGAAAGGGTTTGGAGTTGACTCCCGACTCGCGCCCCTCTTCCTCGACTTCCTCGTACGTCGGGAATTTGGCCCGCAGCGCCTTCTCAAAGTTCGAGCCGAAGACCGCACAGTTCGCATCAATCAGCAGATCGTCGTACTCGATGTAGGCGTCCTGCTCTCCTTCATCCTTAACGCCCAGAGCCGCCAGCGCATCCCGCCGCTTCGTCTTATTTTTGTCATCCGCGGCGCCATCGTTGTCGAAAATGACGTAGCAGGGGATGTCATACGCATCGAACAGGCGACGCCACTTCCCGAGATTGCCCTTCCCATGCACGGGGATGACGGCGATCCCGTGCTTCGCCGTCTCGAGCCCCACGCGCTCGAGGTAGGTTGGAAGGCTGAGGCTCTCGGTCGGTCCCTCGACCAAGACCACGAGCTTCGCGAAGAACCCTTCCAAAATCTCCCGCGTCGCATTCGCCAAGTAGAACGGCAACACGTTCTCGGCCGTGATCGCGCCCTCAGGAACGCCGAGGCTGACGCAGTGCTCGACCAGTTCGTCACGGTCGATCTGCATCACGTCGGTTCCGTTCTTATCTTTCGTAACGACGACCAGCCCCTCAAGATCGAGGATGTTGATGAAGGCGGCATTGTGCGTTGTGATCACGACCTGAAGGCCCTCCTCACACATGTTGCCGATTCGCGAGGCCAACCACCGCTGGGCCAAGGGGTGCAGATGCGCCTCGGGCTCCTCGATGACGAGTATGATCCCGGAGTGGAAGGCTTTGGCATACGCATGCGCGAAGGCCATGGCGAGCACCTGCTGTTCGCCCGTGCCCATCTCATCGAGCGTTCTGGGCTCGCCGTTCTCGGACGCGCGAAGGTCCAGCGCATGGAAGAAGTTCACGGGGTTGTACGCCTCGAAGTCGACTTCCAGCTTGTGCGTCATGCAGTCAACAAGGTCGGACAGGCCATCCTGCAATGACTGCACGAACGTCTGGAACTCCGGGAGCTTATTGAACGCCGACTTCGTGTGCTCAAACAGCTGCTTCAGCTCGGTCTTGATATCCTCCTGATTGCTCAGCGACTTGTGGAAATGCCGCATCATCCGGCTGAGAAACGTGTACTTTGAACTGTAGCTCAGTTGGTACTTCAGATTGCGCTCGGCATCAATGAGCATGCACGAGCAGGTCTCGCGCTCACCGGACTTCAGATACGTACTGAACTCGCCAGGCCACACACCTTCGAGTGACGACGGTCTGTCTCTTGACTCGTCATACACCCACCGGATCTCAGTCCACTTGTCGGCCAGCGGCGCGCCCTCGTCGAAGTGGACGGCCACGTCGATCACGTTCGATCGATCCCGTTCGTAGAACTCGTGGTCGTCAGGGTCGTGGTAGGCGGGAGAGAACTGGCCGAGCATTTGGTTGAGCGCCCGGATGATGTTCGACTTACCGCCGTTGTTTTCGCCCACGAGAACGATCGGCTTGTTCTTCGGGAAGACGATCTCGATCTCGGCGCCGACAGACCGGTAGCCCTTGACCGTCAGCTTGCTCACTCGTGCCATCGATCCTCCGGGAACGCGGAAGTATCGCACGGCTGAGTTGGAACTTCTTGGACGGTTCGACCAGTGCGGAGGTCAGCCGTGGCAGCGCCAAGCTCGAAGCGGGTGAATCAGTGCGATGGGATTGGAAAATGTATGGCTTCTCGTCCCAGGCACGAATCAAGGTGCTCGAGCCGAGTAAGCGAATCCTCGTCGAGTGGTCCGCTTACGGCACGCCCACCGACATCGAGTGGGTGTTTACCGCGCGCGCTGACGGCACGACATTCGTGAGCATCACCAATCGAGCTTCCGTGGCAGGCCACTGGAGATGGCGAACCTTGGCGGGGCTCCACCGAGGGCTTCTCGCTTGTGCTCGCTGGCGCAAAGCTCTGCTCGAGCACGGCGTGTTTTTGAAGCTGGTGCCGGACCACCTTCCGGAGGGTCCTTCCGAAGGAGTGAGGCCGAGAAGCGCCGTCTCCAGAATGTCTCCACGACGGGGGGAGAATCAGGCGAATCCGGGTGGACGGCAGTGAACGAAACGGAGCGACGTAACCGCCTGTGCTTCAAGCGCTTAGGACCAGAAGTCGCGCGCCATCACCAACTTAGAAAACAGGCTTGCTCCGAGTTCGAATCCCTGCCTCCCAGCCAGCCTAACTCCTTGCACCTGAAAGACTTGCCGCTCTCAAGGCTTGTCGATTTTCCGCGGTTGCCCAATTGGTGCCCACGCCCCACCGAGTTCGCTTCGCGAGGTGGTCGGCTCCTGCGGAGTTCCCGGCGACTTCTCCACGAAAAGTACTCTCTAAGGGGTCCATGTCGGCGCACACCGGCCACACCTGGCCAGCCGAGACGCGGACCGGAGGCAACCCAACGGGTATCGCGGCCGACCGCGACGAGATCAGTGATGCGGGATCCGAACGTCGTGGCGGTGGCGGTCAGGGACCGATGGCACGCGGCACATCCCACGAGACGCTGGGGCGACGCTCGGACCCGGAGAGGCGCCGGCACCTCCAGCCGTGTCCGGCCCGTCGCCTCGGTCTCCGCCGTCAGCGGCGTGGTGGCGAAGAACCCACGGCCGACCGAGATTGTCCACTCACCCGCGCGGACCAGGCCCGCAAGCCTCGGCTGAGGAACGTGCCGGAGTCCTTGCGACTTGCGTCGATCCGGCCGCACGGCCCTAACGGCGCGTCGGGAGAAAGCCGTTACGCTTGCTTGTCCGCGCGCGTGGCCCTGGGCTGAACCGACCATTCTGCCGGCTCATCATCAGTGTCAGCAGCAGAGTCGGATGCGGTTTTGTGGATCTTTCCGGGCTTGTGGTGTGCAGGAGCGTAGATGGCATATACCTGCATCGGTTCGTCTCCGATGTTGGTGACGTTGTGCCACGTGCCTGCCGGGATGAGCACGCACCAGCCATCGGACACTTCCCTGTCGAATGTCAGCTTGTCCTTTGAGGGCCCGATCTGTGCCCGGCCGCGGCCCGCATCCAGCCGAAGAAACTGGTCGGTGTCCGGATGCACTTCGAGGCCGATGTCGCCGCCCACGGGGATCGACATCAGCGTCACCTGGAGATACCGGCCGCTCCACGCGACCGTCCGGTAATTCTTGTTCTCGCGCGTCGCTTGTTCGAGATTGAACGATTGGGGTTCTGGCCCGATGTCTTTCATCGTCACGTGTGCTCTCCTTGAGTGAAGCCCGGTATCCAAAACATTATCAGTGCCAAGGACGTCGACGTTCCGGGTGTTTATCCCTTCGTGAGCACGGCCCGTCCCGCAAACGTCGCCAGCTGACAGTCGGTCCCGGTGAAGTCCGCCTCGATCCGAGTCGCCTCAGCCGTCCCCACGCTCCCAAACGTCCCGCGAAAGCCGCGGGGGAGTTGAACTCGCCATGTGTGCTGATCTGGGTGGGCAAACTGTTCCCGGGCGACAGCGCGGTCGCCCCCGTTGTCTCCATCGTCAGCCACGGGTGGTTTGACCGGGTCGTCGTGCGCAGCGACGCCCCCGACATGACGGTCCGCAGCCCACCGACGTCGAGGTCGAGCCTGCGAGCGACTGAAGAGCGGACCTGATTTGCATCGAGCTTCTCGCCTTCGATCTCGCTGCTCTTCACCACGTCCCCGTTAAGCGTACGAAGAATCGCTTCTTCTCTCAGCCTGAAGCCGAGCGGTTCCATCTGGCCGATCACGCGCCCTTGGAGATGCCTGGCCGCCACCAGAGGTGCCGCCAGGTGCCGCTCGTTCCACCGGAACCTGGGCCAGTCTCTAAGTTCATGGATATTGCCAATTTGCCGCATCGCCTGCGGTGGTTATATCGCGTATTCGCGCTCCGGCAGCGCAATTGCCGCATCCCGTGCGGCGAATGATGGGACGAACCACCGCAGGCCCCGCGGCCGTGCTCTCCGCTGTCAGCCGGGCAGCGGCGATCCCGTCCAAGCTCCAGGCAGGAATCACCTCGCGAGAATGTCGTATTCGAGCGCCACGGTGCCGGTCTTCTCGTAAACCCGATGCGTCCTCAACGCGAGCCTCGCGCGGTTGGCGGGCGGCGGCAGCAGCGGGATCCCGCCGCCCAGAAGGACCGGCACGACGTTGACGCTCACCTCGTCGACGAGGCCGGCCGACAGCAGGCTGCGGAACAACTCGCCGCCCCCGAAGAGCGCGATGTCCTTGCCGGGCCTGCTCCGGAGGTCTCGAACGAACCCCTCCGCGTCGTGGCTGAGGAGCGCGCCGGGGCAGTCCTCCGGCCGCAGCGTCCGCGAGAAGACGATGTTCTGGATCCCTGGCGCGGGCGGCGCGGCGTCGCCCATCCGGCGCATCACCTCGTACGTCCTGCGCCCGATCAGGAACGTGTCGAACCGCGCCATCAGCGCCGCGAAGTCGACGTCGGGATCCATCACGATCCAGTCGTATTCACCGTTCGGACCCGCGATGAACCCGTCGAGGCTCATCGCCCCGCCGAAAACCACCTTGCGCATCGCGCCCTCCTTCGATATCCACGCTCAGTGCGCGGCGAAGCACCCGGCGCATGAAGGCGAACATTCTATCGAGCGAGGAGCCCTGAGCGACAATGATCCGATGCGCTATCTCTGCCTCATCCACCTGGACGAAGAGAAGCTCGACGCGCTCCCCCACGCGGAACGCAACGCGCTCAACGCCGCGCACCTCGACTACAACGACGCGCTGAGACGGCGCGGACGCTTTCTGCTCGCCGAAGCGCTCGATCCGCCACGCACGGCGTCGTGCGTGAAGGTGCGCGGAGGCAAACCGGTCGTCACCGACGGCCCGTTCGCCGAAACGAAGGAGATCATCGCCGGCTTCTACGTGATCGACGCGGCAGACATGCAGGAAGCAACTGAAATCGCCGCCGCGCTGCCCGTCGCGGTGAGCGGACTCGGGACCGTCGAGGTCCGCCCCGCCTGTCAGCTCCCCGTCGACGGACGCGAGCCGCGCTGGGGCTGAGCGGGATCGCTCACCCGCGCCAGCACGAACGTCACGTCATCGTCGAAGCTCGCGGCGCCGCGCCAGCCGTGCAGCTGACGCATGATCTGCTCCCCGCCGGACGGCGCGCTACCGTCTGTCGTACCGAGCCACGATGCCAGCCGCTCGCCATCGAGAAACTCTCCGGCCGCGTTCTGCGCTTCGGTGACGCCGTCGGTGTAGAACAGGACCCTGTCGCCAGGCGCGATCCTGCGGTGCTCGTTGCGATAGACCGCCTCGCGCATGAGCCCGAGCATCGCCCCGCGTTCCCGGCACTCCTCGACGCGGCCGTCCGCGCCGCCGGCGAGCAGCGACGGATGCCCCGCGTTGGCCACGGTCAGCAGCCCGGCTTCGGTATCGAAGACGCCGTACACGGCGGTGACGAACGAGCCTTCCGCCGTGTCGCACAACGCGCGGTTCATGGCCGTCAGCACCCGCGCGGGATCGCCGGCCTGCTCTCGCTGCGCCGTGAACGCCAGCTTCACCATCGACGCGACGAGCGCCGCCGGCACC